>JBOGWP010000089.1:0-60637 GCA_050693875.1 Actinomycetota bacterium | reverse complement strand
GCCGCCGCTCATCCTTGTTCGCCCGTTCGTCGTCACGGGCGATGGCCCGAAGTTCGCCCGCCAGATCCCCGTGCGGGATCAGGGGCCGGAGCCGCTCGAAGCGGTCCAGGGCGATCATGCAGGCGATCCGGGCGTCTTCGGCGTCGTCCTTCTTCTTCGCCGGCCCACGCCGGCGAGCGACGAGGTCCGGGTTCACGGGCACGACCACGTAGCCGGCGTCGAGGAGGCGCTCGACGAGCAGCCCGTGGCTCGTCTCGATCACGACCCGGACCTCGGCCGGATCGGTCTCCATGCGGCCGATGCGGTCGACCAGGGCCCGGACGGCGTCCGGGCGATGCTCCACCCGGAACACCTCCATGACGCCCTCTCCCGGGCGGCCCAGGGCCACCAGATGGAACTCCTCCGACCAGTCGATCCCTATTCCAAGCACGGCTCCTCCTTTCGTTCACGCGGGGAAGCGGACCTTGGATCGGGGGAAGTCGTGGAGACACGGCGCCGTGCTGATGGACCAGTCCTCGAGGGACGACACCCTTGCTGGCGTCAGGCCTCCGAGGCCGTCGCTCCGGGACGCCGTCTCATTTCAGTCCTCAAGGGACAAGCGTCGGTAGCGTTCCCGGACGGAGACCTCTGTGTCGGATGGTAGTCCCATAAGCGTTGTTGTCCACCCCGGCCGGCTCCGCAAGGAGATGGCGCGCCGAGGGGGCGCCTGCCGACCTCGCCCACGAGGCACGGATCAGCGCCGCTAGCGTGAGTGCGGCCCTCGCCGGCAGGCCGGTGGCCGAGAGGTCCCTCGGGCTCATGGCCAAGGCGCTCTCACGGGCGCCGGTGCTCGATGTCATGGACTCGCTCCTCATGAGCGAGCGCCCCGACGCAACCCTAGGCTGACCTAACCGCCGCTTGCTATTCCATGCTGCGAAGTGGCTCAAGTATGAGCTAAGTCGCAGGACTATTAGAGACCTCAGCCTGCGAAGTAGCTCAGATATGAGCTAGAATGCAGTAGTGGCACGCTACTCGACACTCAGCCGCCTCTCGCAGATCGCCGAGGATCAGTGGGGGCTCGTGACCCGCCGACAGGCTGAGCTGGCCGGCGTCTCTCGGGCGACCCTGCAGCGGCTCGCGTCCGAGGGCGTCCTGGAGCGCGTGGCCCATGGCGTGTACCACCTTACCGGCGCGCCGACGCCGGACCACCTGGAGGTCAGAGCGGCATGGCTCCAGCTCGCGCCCGAGGTTCCTGCCTGGCAGCGGACACCGGAGCAGGGCGTCGTCTCATATCGGTCCGCTGCGGCCCTATACGGCCTGAGCCACTTGCCCGCGGACCGGCACGACTTCACCCTGCCGACGCGGCGGCAGTCTCGCCGGCCGGATGTCCGTCTCCACCAGCGACCGCTCCGTCAGGGCGAGTGGGTCTCCCTCCATGGCCTGCCCGTGACGCGGCCGGCGCGGATCGCCTCCGATCTTCTCGACGACAAGGAGGACCCCGAGGCGGTGGCTCACGTGGTCGCCGACGCCATCCGCGCTGTGTACGACTACCCCGGTCCCTTCGCCGATGCGCTGGCTTCGCACGCGGCGCGGTTTGGACTCCGACGCGGTGACGGCATCGCCCTCCTCCGCTGGCTCCTCGACCTCGTCGGCGATCCCGACACGCCCCGATGGATGGAGGAGGCTCGGGCGCATATGGCCCGCGCCTCTGGCTCGCGGGAGGAAGGCACGGTGGCCGTCCCGGTTGGCGAAGGACTCGCGCCATGACCGACAGCCGTTCGTACGGCAGCCCGGCCGACTTCCGCCGCGCCCTCACCGACAAGCTCAAGGCCAAGGCGGACACGAGCCGGATGGACGCTGCCGCAGCTCCAGCGGCAGATGGCATACGACCGGCTGCTCGAACGCCTATACCTCGTCGACGATGGCTGGATCGTCAAGGGCGCGACGGCGCTGCTCGCCCGCGACATCGGGGTGCGGGCGACCATCGACATCGACGTCTTTCGGAGGGCGGTCCGCGAGGTAGCCCAGGCCGATCTCCGCGAGGCGGCCGGAAAGGACATCCGCGACTGGTTCAGCTTCAAAGTCGGCGCCCCGCGCCCGGTCGCCGATGCGGCCGGCGGCGTCCGCCTTCCTGTCACGGCCTCCATCGGCACCACGGTCTGGGCGTCCTTCCATGTCGACCTCGTCGGGACGGATCTGCGCATGACCGGCGAGCCGGAGGACGTCCCGCCGCTCGCCCGCGTCGTCATGCCCGACGTCGAGCAGCACGGGTACCGCGCGTATCCGCTCATCGATCACATCGCCGACAAGGTGGCAGCGATGTTCGAGCTCCACGGCCAGAAGGGTGCCCCGTCCACCCGCTACAAGGATCTCGTCGACCTGGTCGCCATCGTCCTCGCCGCGTCGGTGGACGCCGAGCCTCAGATGGCGGCGCTCCGGTCCGAGGCCGGGCGCCGAGGCCTCCGGCTCCTGGACCGCTTCACCGTCCCGGACCGCGACCTGTGGGAGCGGGGCTACGCGGCTGAGGCGGAGCGCTCGCTCCTGCCGATCGCCCGCCGCCTCGACGAGGCTCTCGCCGTCGTCAGGCCGTTCCTCGACCCGCTGCTCGACGGCACCGCCCGCGGCACATGGGACCCGCATGACGCAGGGTGGGCGTCATGACGCGCCGCGGCCACCTGGCCCAGACCGAGGAAGAATCAAGCTTGCCGGCGAACGAGGGAAGGGGCGAGCCGCGGCCTCCGGCGCCAGCGCTGGAGGAGGAGACCTCCTTGCTGTCCGAGGAGAATGGATCGCCTTCCCCGATGATGGGTCTGCTTGAAGAGGAACCGGTCGCCCCCGGGCCCAACCTCTACGTGCCGGCGGAGCCCCCGGCCGGGCTCATGGTGGTGCGCTGCGTCGGCAACTTTCAGCTCGTTCGGGACGGCCGTGTGGTGCAAAAGGGGCTGCGGAGCAGCTCCCGGGAGCTGCTTGCTTACCTGGTGGCATACCGCCAGGGGGTCCCCAAGGACCGCATACTCGAGTATCTCTGACAGGCAGGTGAGCCCGCCAACTAGGAGTTCGAGAACGCCCTGTATCACCTCCGGCAGCGAGCGGCCAACGCGCGAGCCCACCAAGGTGGTGGAGCGAGTGGGCGAGACCTACCGCCTCAAATAGGGTCGTTTGATCCGTACTGCGCCCGATCCTCCTCGCCCCGCGGCCCCGCCCTTGACAGCGGAGCGCCCGCGCCTCCCGGACCCCCCTTTCGTGGCCGGCCGTTCCACGGCCAGGTCGCCCCGCCGAGCAGCTTGCGGGGGGGGCGCCCAATGTCAAGGGACCGCTCCGCTCGGAGCCGCTACGAGGAGACAACCACACCGGACTTCACCTCCTGCGGGCGTTAGGTTAGTCGTCAGTCGGCGAGCAGACGGAGGGACTCGTCGACGAGACGCTCGCCCATGCCGCTGAGCAGCGGCAGCTCCTCCTTGGCGAACTTTGAACCTCCCCCCTCCGACCGACACCCTGGACCAGCGGTTGAAGCTGGGGAGAGGATGTGTCCGTGAAGCAGTACACGCCAGAGTTCAGACGAGACGCTGTGGCGCTGGTGCGCTCATCCGGACGACCAATGGCACAGATCGCCCGCGAGCTGGGGGTGGACGACGCCACCCTCGGGGGCAACGGGCTGGGGTCAGTGCTCGAGGCGCGCCGCGCGCCCGCCTGAGGTGCGACGCCGAGACGACCTCGTCGGGCTGGTCGTGCCCAAGACCGTCATCGGCCTGGCGGTGTGGATGCTCATGATCGCCCTCGGGGCGGCCCTGTCGGGTCTGGTCTTCTTCGCCCTCTACCAGCAACGGGTCAACCGCATCGAGGAACGCTTTCTGGGGGCCGAGCAGCGGATCACCAAGCGCTTCGACGCCCGTCTCGAGGAGCTCGAGCGGCGGCTGGATGCCGGGCAGGGAGCGACGACGGCCGCCGGGCAGGCCGGCAAGCTCGCCGAACGCGTGGCACCGTCGATTGCCCAGCTGGAGGGCCTCGACCCCGCCGGCATCCCAACCGTCGGGTCGGGCTTCGTGGTGCGCTCGACGGCCGGCGAGTCGTGGATCCTGACCAACTACCACCTCGTGGCCGGTGCCGTGACCGGGCGCAAGTCGGTGCGCGTGCGCGTTGGCGACGCCGATCGTGCGTCGCAGGTGTTCTCGTCCGATCCCAAGAGGGACCTGGCGCTCGTCATCCTCAAGACGGGTGGGCTGCGCAGCCTCGCCTGGGCCTCGGCGCAAGCCTCGGTGGGCGCCGATGTCTACGCCGCCGGAACCAGCCTCCGCACGGCGACGGCGACCCTCGTCCCCACGCGCCTGGCCGATGCCGGGTCGGAGGGGCTGCTGATCGATCAGGAGTTCTTCCCGCGTCTCGCCGGGGGCCCCCTACTCGATGGCGAGGGCAAGGTCGTCGGCGTTCTCTCGGCCAGCTATGCCCCGGAGGGGCGCGACCCATCGGCTCGGTGGGCGGTGCCGATCCACGCGGCGTGCGAGCGGGTGCTGCGATGTCCGGTCGCCGGCAGCCGGAGCTGAATCCGCAGGGCTTCCTCACCGCCGTCAGGGGTCGACGACGGTGATGCCTCGCGGCGTACCATGCTCGTCGCGGCGCCCTTGGGGCAGAATGCGGTCATGGCGATCACCGGCGCCCACATGCTCGTCTACACCTCGGAACCGGACGCCTGCCGCGCCATCCTGCGCGACGTGTTCGGTTGGCGGCATGTGGACGCCGGGAACGGGTGGCTGATCTTTGCGCTTCCTCCCGCAGAGCTTGGTGTCCACCCCGGCGAGGGGCCGAGCTACGACTCGGGCGTGCGGCATCATCTCGTTCATGTGCGACGACATCAACGCAACCATGGAGGAGCTGCGCGGGAAAGGCGTCGAGGTGCGGGGCGAGCCGGAGGACGAAGGGTGGGGCGTCACGACCACGCTCGTCCTGCCCGGCAGCCTCGAGGTCATGCTCTACGAGCCCCGCCATCCCACCGCGATCTGGTCACCTCGGTCTGGTAACCCCTCGCCGGCAGGGCGATGCCCGAGTCAGGCCGAGGGGGCTGGACTCGGTGGCCGGCGGTTTTTCTTCTTCGGATCCGTTGCCACGGGCTGGGCCGAGGTCGGGGTGGGCGAAGGCTTCGCCGCGGGCTGGGCCGAGGGCGGCGTCGAGGACGGCCGGCTCGGAGTCACCCCCGTGGTCACCGGAGGCTCGGGCTCGGCAGGCCCCCCGTCGGGTCCAGGTTCCGGCGGGAGGCCCGTCGGGCTCGCCGGGGGCCGGTAGGGGAGGCGAAGACCGCCGCCCAGCGCCGCCGGCTCGGCAAACGGCGTCGGGGGCGCGTCCGCGAGCGCCAGCTTCATGAACTCGGCCCACATCTGCGCCGGAATGGAGCCGCCGACGACGCGTGCGACGCCGCGGACGTTGAAAAGAGGACTGTTGCTGTCTCGATAGCCCATCCACACCGCGGTGGCAAGATCCGGCGTGTAGCCCACGAACCAGGCGTTGCGGTGATCCTGGGCGGTGCCGGTCTTGCCCGCGGCCGGACGGTCGATGTCGGCGCGCCTGCCGGTCCCCTTGGCGATCACCTGTTCGAGGATCGCGGTGGCGTTGTCGGCCACCGCGGCGTCGACGGCCCGCCGTGCCGGCGACGGACCGCTCTCCAGGACCGCACCCTCGGCGTCGAGGACCTTCGTCACCAGCTTCGGCTCGTGATGCGATCCGTGCGCCGCCAGCGTGGCGAAGGCACTGGCCATCTCGAGCGGGGTGACTTCCTCCGTGCCGAGGGCGAGGGCAGGGACGGGCTCGATCACGGTTCCGCACGGGTTGTCCTTCGAGCGCTTGCAGCCCGAGCGGGACGGGAGCCAGGACGGCCCCGGAATTCCCATCCGCCCGGCGACGTCGACCACCTTCTCGGCACCCACGTCCATCACCAGCTGCGCGAAGACCGTGTTCACCGAGTTGGCCGTGGCCTTCGCCACCGTGATGCTGCCGAACCCGGCGCCGTCGAAGTTGCTCACGTGGCAGTCCGGCTTCCAGCCCTTCACGCACATCGTGCCGGGCCCGCGATACCGGCGATCAGGGGTGATGCCGTTTTCGAGGCCGGCCACCAGCACGAAGGGCTTGAAGGCCGAGCCGGGCTGCCGCCGGCCCTGGATGGCGATGTTGTAGCGCTCCCGGCCGTAATCCCGCCCGCCCACGAGGGCCTTCACGTAGCCGGTCTCGGGCTCGACCGCCACGAGGGCGGCATAGGGATCGGTGGGCGAGGTGAGGGTCTCCGAGACGACGCGCTCCGCGGCCTCCTGGACCCTCGGGTCCAGGCTCGTGTGGACCTCGAGCCCCCCGTTGAACACCTTGGTCGAGCCGTAGCGCGAGAGAAGGTAGCGCTGGACCGCG
Organism: Actinomycetota bacterium; assembly: GCA_050693875.1. GTDB lineage: Bacteria > Actinomycetota > CADDZG01 > JAHWKV01 > JBOGWP01 > JBOGWP01. The sequence goes on along the minus strand of JBOGWP010000089.1, from coordinate 54,271 downwards.
TCCACGAACCAGGGGTGCTTGAAGACGGTCTCGCTCGCCTTGGGGTCGACGAGGAGCGGACGTTCACCCTTGGCTTGGTCGGCGACCGTCGAGGTTATGAAGCCTTCCTGGCGCATCCGGTCGACCACATACCGCCGCCGGATCTCCGACTCGGCGGGATGCTCGTATGGCGAGAACCGTCTGGGGGACGGGATCACGCCGACGAGCAGCGCAGACTCCGACACGGTGAGCTCCGGTGCGTGCTTGCCGAAGTAGGTGCGGCCCGCCGCTTCCACGCCGTACGCCCCCCGTCCAAAGTAGACCGTGTTCAGGTACCGCTCGAGGATCTTGCGCTTCGAGTAGGTCCGCTCGACCTGCGCGGCAACCAGCGCCTCGCGGACCTTCCGGAACAGCGACCGCTGCGAGCCGACGTAGGCGTTCTTGACGTACTGCTGGGTGATCGTCGATCCGCCCTGCAGGCCGTCGCGGGCTCGAAGGTCGACCATGGCCGCGCGCGTCACCGCGTGGAGATCGAGCCCGCGGTGCACGAAGAAGCGCGCATCCTCCGCCGCCACCGCCGCGTCCTGCAGATGCTTCGGCATCCGATCGATGGCGATCGGCTCCCGGTTGTGCTCCGCATGCAGCTCGGCGAGCAGCGAACCGTCGGCGGCGTAGATGTGACTGGTCCGGGCAATCGACGAGGCCATCGGCTCCGGGATCGCGACAGGCGGAGGAAAGACGAAGAAGAACAGGAAGAGGCCCGCGAGGGCGACCGCGGCCACCAGCACCGGAACCCCGACGGCGAGCATCGCCCCGGCGATCGCGAGGTCTCTCGGGGTGTGGCGGATCCCGCGCAGGCGCTGAAAAAGGGCCATCCGGTCCCCTGGACGAGTGGAGGCCCACTAGGATATTCCCTGCGTGAAACCGCAAGAATCGGAAGCACTCCGACGTCTGCCGGCGGTGGACCGGATCCTTGCCGCGCTGGGTTCGGGGGTCCCCCATGCCCTTGCCGCCGGTGCCGCGCGCGCCGTGGTCGACGAAGCTCGGCGCGGCGTTCTCGTGGGGGAGCCCACCCCGCCGCTGGACCACCTCGTCGCTCGAGCCTGGGCGCTCCTCGACCAGGATCGCCGGCGTCGCCTCACCCGCCTGATCAACGCGACCGGAGTGCTGATCCATACCAACCTTGGACGCGCACCACTGGGGGTTGCCGCAACGGAGGCCATGGCCGGCATCGGCTCGGGCTACTCCAACGTCGAGTACGACCTCGAGCGGGGGTCCCGGGGCAGCCGGTACCAGCACGCCCGGGAGCTCCTCCGCACGCTGACCGGCGCCGATGCGGCCCTAGTCGTCAACAACAATGCGGCGGCGGTGCTCCTCGCTCTCACCGCCCTCGCTTCCGGCCGGGGTGTGGTGATCTCGCGGGGGGAGCTGATCGAGATCGGCGGTGAGTTCCGCATCCCCGAGATCCTCGCCTCGTCGGGTGCCCGGTTGGTGGAGGTCGGCACGACGAATCGTACGCACCGCAGGGACTACGAGCGCGCGATCGGGCCGGAGACCGCGGCGATCATGAAGGTGCATCCCTCCAACTATCGTGTGGTCGGCTTCGTGGCGGCGGTGCCGGGTGGGGCGCTGGCCTCGCTCGCCCACGAGCGGGGGATCCCGCTCATCCACGACCTCGGCAGCGGCCTCTTGCGCAGGCGGATCGGAGGAGTCGAGCCGCCGTGGCTGGGGTCGGAGCCCACGGTCGAGGAGGCGCTCGCCGAGGGGGCCGACGTCGTCACCTTCTCGGGCGACAAGCTGCTCGGAGGACCGCAGGCGGGCATCATTCTCGGCCGTGCGGAGGCCATCGAGGCGATGAGCAACTCGCCGATCCTTCGGGCCGTCCGCGTCGACAAGACGACCCTCGCGGGCCTCGAGGCGACGCTCCTTGCGTACCTCGAGGGGCGGGAGGCGGAGCTGCCGCTGTGGCGAATGGCGCTGGCCTCCGTCGAGGAGATCGAGGAGCGAGCCTCGGCACTGGCCTCCCGGCTGCAGGGGGCCGACGCGAAGGTCGAGCTGGCGCCGGGAGCCTCGACGACGGGTGGCGGCTCGGCCCCCGGTGGCGAGATCCCGACGGTGCTCGTCGAGATCGCTCCCCGCCGCGCCTCGGCCGATCGGGTCGTCCGGGCGCTCATCGACAACGACCCCCCCGTCATCTCCCGCATCGTCGAGGACCGCGTGGCGGTCGACCTTCGCACCGTTCGCCCGGACGAGGAGGGGGCGCTGCTTCAGGCTCTGGAGGCGGCGCTCCGCTAGGAGAGGCCGGCAAGCTCCGGACTTATGTCGGGGTGCCGGGAGGAGCGTACGCCCCGACCGCGGCCCGTGCCTTCTCCAGGATCGCAGTGGTGTCCTCCATGCCGATGAGCTCGTGCGTGACGAGGCTCTTCAGCACCCCGGTGCTGGCCACGCCGATCGCGACGGCGGCCTGGGTGGATGAGTCGGGCATGTCGAAGATCGCCAGGCCGTCGTACTCCCCGAACATCCAGTAGAAGGCCTCCAGCTTGCCCCCGAGGGCCTCGGTGACCTTCCGCACCGCGGCCGCCCGGTCCCCCGGATTCGCCATCATGCGCGCCCACGATTCGGGCGTGTACGAGAACAGCGAGGCATATCTCGGCATGGCGCTCACCTCCAACGCTCGAACTGGCCGTCGCGCGGGATCGCTTGGGCCTAGGAGGAAGCCTAGACCTAGACGCTTGCGGACGCCCTATCGACCAACAAAATGTTGTCATGCGGCTCGGTTTGCACCTGTGGCGATGCCGAGGTCGTTGAAGAGCCGTAGCTGCCCCTCAGAAGATCCCCGTACCGCTCGCTGAGCTTGTCCATGTCCGCGGACACTACGATCGCCCGCGCTCAGAACTCCGGTGCTGCCCCGAAGGTGCCTCCGGTTCCAAGCGAAGTCTCGGGACCGGGGTAGCCCGGCTTGAGGTGCCGAGGTTGGTGCGAATGAGTCAGGTTTGGGGACGAGAGCCGACCGGGACGCACCTCAAGCTGGGCCCGGCAGGCACCGAGCAAAGCGAGGCCTGCCGGCATTGAACGACGCCGCCGGAGGCTCGGCTCGCCGAGCGAGGCGAGGCGGGCCGACATTGAGGACCGCGGCCGTAGGCCGCCCCTTGCCTTTCCAGCCCGTACCGGGGAGAAAGCGACCCGCTAAAGCGTTGCCCGCTGGTCTTTGCAGCCCTGGGGAGAGCAGTAGGGCAAGGCCTCTCTCGTCACCCCGAGACGAGGAGCTGGCGGTCGTGCCGTCATCTCGCGTCCGCCGAGCCTCCGCCGCCCGGCGCGCGGGAAGTGCCGACGCCGGCTGGGATCAGGCCGTTGAGCTCGCCGCGAAGATCCCCAGCAGGAGTGCCACCGGCAGCGCCGGGTGCCGCAGGTTGATGGGGCTCATCGAGTCTCCTTTCCACCACCGGGTGAGGAGGCGGGGAACGAAGCGGTGGCTCAGCCTGCCGCCCCTTCGCCCCCCGCCGCCACCATAGGATCACGGCGAGCCCGCTCCCGAAAAGGATGCTGGCAGGCCACTTTCAAGGGGGGGCTAGCACCCCCATGCTCCGGCGAGCAGTGCCGTTGGGGGCGCCGACGTGGCGCGTCTTTCTGGGAAGATGTCCTCTCCGCCGGGTCCGGTACCATCGCCCGGGTGCACGTCATCGGGACTGCAGGGCACGTCGACCACGGCAAGAGCACGCTCGTCCAGGCGCTCACCGGTATCGATCCCGACCGGCTCGCCGAGGAGAAGCGCCGCGGCCTTACCATCGACCTGGGCTTCGCGTGGCTACGCCTGCCCTCGGGGCGAGAGGTCGGCATCGTCGACGTCCCCGGCCACGAGCGGTTCATCAAGAACATGCTCGCCGGCGCCGGGGCGATCAACGTCGCCCTCTTCGTGGTTGCGGCGAACGAGGGATGGAAGCCTCAGTCGCAGGAGCACCTCGACATCCTCGACTTGCTCGGCGTGAGCTCGGCCGTGGTCGCGATCACGAAGGTCGATGCGGCCGGCGCCGACCAGGTTGAGTCGACGATCGAGGGGGTCAACGAGCGCCTCGCTTCCACGACGATCGCCGGCGCCCCCATCGTGCAGGTCTCGGCCGTCGCCGGTACGGGTCTGGACGAGCTTCGAGCCGAGCTCGAGCGGGTGCTCGAGGCGACGCCGCCGGCGGAGGATCGCGGCCGCTCACGGCTATGGATCGACCGGGTCTTCTCGATGCGCGGCTCGGGCACCGTGGTCACCGGCACCCTCACCGGCGGGGTCCTGCGCGAGAACCAGGAGGTCGAGATCCTGCCGGTCGGCGTGCGGGCCCGGGTGCGGGGAATCCAGTCGCACCGCCGCAAGCTGAACGCGATCGGGCCCGGCAACCGTACCGCCGTGAACCTGGTCGGGGTCGAGCCGGACCAGGTGCGGCGGGGGGATGTCCTCGGCGCGCCCGGGTCGTGGCGGATCACCCGGCGTCTCGTCGCGGAGATCCGCTTTCTCCCCCACCTGCCCCACGATCCGAGCGAGCGCGGGGCGTTCAAGCTCCATGTCGGCTCGGCCGAGCTCGACGCCGGCTTGCGCTTCCTCGGCGAGGCGCCGCGCCTGGGCGAGACCGGCATCGCGCTGCTCGCCCTCGACGAGCCCGCGGTGCTCGACTGGCGAGACCGCTTCGTACTGCGCGATGCGGGCCGCCGGGAGACGCTGGGGGGAGGCGTGGTGCTGGAGCCGCATCCGGCGCGAGGGCAGAAGGGAGCGGCGGCGCTGGAAGGAGCGCTCGCCCGGCAGGTCGCGGGTGACCGGGCCGCCTACCTCCGGGTCGTGCTCGACGAGGAAGGCCGCCTCGCGGTGCGCGATCTGCCGGCCCGGGTTGGGCTCAGCGTGGAGGAGGCCCGGCGGGTGGAGGGGGTGTGGCTCGACGGCTGGGTCTTCGCCACGCCGTCCTTCGAGGCCCTCGAGGCTGACGCGGTCGCCGCCGTGCGCGAGCACCAGCAGGCGCATCCACTCGAGCCCGGGATGCCCCGGGCGGCGCTCCGGGCTCGCCTCGAGCTGGAGGTGAGGGTCTTCGACGAGGTGATCGAGGCGCTGGTCCGCCGGGAGGTGATCGTCGCCGACGCCACCGTGCTCCGCACCGCCGATTTTGCTCCGGCGATCGGCGGGCCGGAGCGGACGGCGCTGATGGCCGAGCTCGACGCCGGGGGGGCCTCACCCCCGACGCTCCCCGAGCTCCAGCGCCGCTTCGACCCCGCATTGATCCGCACCCTCGTGCGGGCTGGGGATCTGGTGCAGGTCGGGCAGGAGCTGGTCTACTCCGCCTCCTTCATCGCCCGGCTGAAGAACCAGGTCGCCGAGCAGGTCCGCGGGAAGGGGCCGTTCACCGTGGCGCAGTTCCGCGACCTCGTCGGCACGACGCGCAAGTACGCCGTCCCGCTGCTCGAGTATCTGGATCAGGTGGGGTTCACACGCCGGCAGGGAGACCTGCGGGTGCTGGGGCCGAAAGCCTCGATTGAAGGCTAATTCCGGCTCGACGGGCTGCCGCGTCCGATCTTCGCCTGGAGTTCCTCGATTCGCTTCGACGCCGCGGCCTTGGTGAGGCTGTGATCGAACTCCTCGCCGGCCTCCTCGGACAGCGTCTTCAAATACGAGGCCTGAGCCCCCGTCATCGGCTCGTCCTTGGTCACCCAGTCGTCCGGATCCTTCTCGGTATTGGAGCCCTTGTTCTCGTCACCGTTCATGCCCATGCCTCCTCCGCGGCAAGCCGCCGGCGCCAGCTCGCCGGCGGCCCCTCCTCGCCCAGCATCACACGTCCGTCTAACCGGGGCCGCCCTACCAGGACCTCCCCGGGGGCCGCCGCGGCCCGCGACGTTGTGTTCCCGTCGCGTGTCGCCACGAATTGGACTCCCCGATCGGCGCATCGTTGCCGAGGTGGCGCTGGATTCCGCCAGGAGGTACCGAGCGCTCAAACTTCGGTTGCTGATGTCGCGCGACTGTGCTCGCCGTTCCTCCCCGGACGCGTACCCGCCCCGGCCGGCGGACCAACCGGGGCGGGAAGTGGGGTACGCGGAGGGCCGTTAGGCGACCTGCGTTTTCGCCCGCTTCGCTCGCTTGGCGGGCTCGAGGGCGACCCTCAGGGCGTCGGAGATGTCGTCGACCAGGTGGAAGCGCATCTCCTCCCGCACCGCCTCGGGCACGTCGTCGAGGTCTCCCTCGTTGCGCTTCGGGAGGATGACTTCCTTCAGACCGGCCCTGTGGGCGGCGAGCACCTTCTGCTTCACACCGCCGATCGGCAGCGCCTTGCCCTGAAGGGTGACCTCGCCGGTCATCCCCACGATCGACCGGACGGGGCGCTCCGAGAGCAGGCTCACCAGCGCGGTGGTCATCGCGACCCCCGCCGACGGGCCGTCCTTGGGCACCGCCCCCGCCGGGACGTGGAGGTGGAAGCGCCGGGCGAGGAGCGCCGGGTCGATGCCGAGCTCCACGGCGTGAGAGCGCACGTAGGAAAGGGCGATCTGTGCCGACTCCTTCATCACGTCGCCGAGCTGTCCGGTGAGGGTGAAGCCCTCCCGGCCGACATCGCTCTCCATGGCGGTTGCCTCGATGAACAGGACGTCCCCACCCGTGCCGGTAACGGCCAGGCCGGTAGCGACGCCGGGCACCGAAGTCCGCTCGGCGGCCTCGAAGAAGAACTTCGGGCGGCCGAGATAGGAGCGGATGTCGGCGGCGTCGACGGTGACCGGACCGGCGAACTCGCCCGAGGCGATCTTCGTCGCCACCTTGCGAAGGACACGCCCGAGCTCCCGCTCGAGGTTGCGGACGCCCGCCTCGCGAGTGTGGTCGCGGATGACGGAACGCATGGCATCCTTGGTCACGGTGGCCTCGTCGGCCGAGAGCCCGTTGCGCTCCAGCTGGCGGCTCATGAGGTGGTCGCGGGCGATCCCGACTTTCTCGTCCTCGGTGTACCCGTCGAGGCGGATCATCTCCATCCGGTCGAGCAGCGGGCCGGGGATGGTCTCGGCAACGTTGCCGGTGCAGATGAAGAGCACCTCGGACAGGTCGAGGTCGACCTCGAGGTAGTGGTCGCGGAACGAGTGGTTCTGGGCCGGGTCGAGCACCTCGAGCAGCGCCGAGCTCGGGTCGCCGCGCCAGTCGGCGCCGACCTTGTCGATCTCGTCGAGCATGAACACCGGGTTCTTCGTGCCCGCCTCCTTGAGCCCACGCACGATGCGGCCGGGCAGCGCGCCGACGTAGGTGCGCCGGTGCCCGCGGATCTCCGCCTCATCGTGGATGCCGCCGAGCGACACCCGGACGAACTTGCGTCCGAGCGCCCGCGCGACCGACTCGCCCAGCGAGGTCTTGCCGACGCCGGGAGGGCCGATCAGGGTCAGGATCGCACCCGATCCGCGGCCCCCCTCGGAGCCCAGCCCTCGCTCGGAGCGCAGCTTGCGCACCGCGAGGTACTCGATGATGCGGTCCTTCACGTCCTCCAGACCGGTGTGGTCCTCGTCGAGGATGCGGCGGGCCTCGGTGATGTCGAGCTGGTCGTCGGTGCGCGTGCTCCAGGGCAGCTCGACGACCCAGTCGAGGTAGGTGCGGATCCACCCATACTCCGGGCTCTGCTGCGAGGTCCGCTCCAGGCGCCCGACCTCCCGCAGCGACTCCTTCTCGACCTCCTGGGGCATGCCCGCTTCGGCGATCTTCGTGCGGTACTCCTCGGCGACGTTCTCCTCGGCGTCCTCGCCCAGCTCCTTGCGGATGGCGTCGAGCTGCTGGCGCAGCATGAACTCGCGCTGGTGCTTGTCGAGCCCCTCGGCGACGTCGGTGCGGATCTTGTCCTTGAGGGCCAGGTCGGCCAGGGTCTGCTTGGCCCAGGCGAGCACCTTCTCGAGCCGCTCCGTGACGTCGAGGGTCTCGAGGACCTCGATCTTCTGCTCGAGCGTGACGTCCGGCGAGTAGCCGGAGATGTCGGCCAGCGCACCGGGGTCGGTGATGCCGCGGACGAACTCGGCGATCTGGGGCGCGTGGCGTGCCTCGGCAATGTTCTCCAGCGTGGCCCGATACTCCCGAGCCAGCTCGTGGGCGCGGGCGGCGGCGAAGGGCGGGTCGGCCTGCAGCTCTACCTCGACCCAGGTGGCGGTGCCGCCCGCGCCGGGAACCCCGCTGCCGATCGTCCCCCGGTGTAGGCCCCGGATGATGAGGGCCTCACTGCCGCTCGGCGTGCGGCCGGCGTGCTCGATCTTGGCGACTGTGCCGACCCGGGCGTAGCCGCTCTCGGTTCGCGGGACGACGACCAGGGCGTTCTCGGCGTGGCGGGCGGCCTCGACGGCTCGGCGCGCTTCGTCGGTCTCGAGGGTGAGCGTCACCACCATGTGGGGCAGGATGACGCCGGCGGTCAGGGGGAGAAGGGGAAGGGTTTTGGTTTGGATGTCGGGAGCCATGTCCGTGGTCCTTTCTTCTTGAGTCCCATGGTATCAGGGTTTCTGAATGATAAGGACGCAAGAATTGGGCCGCGGAAGCCTGGACTTCCATGTTAACGCAGGCGCGCCACTGCTCAGGCGGACCCCAACCGGGAGGCCCGGAGCCGACGATTAGCCGCCGATCGCGGACTCGAGCAGCTCGCGAAGCGCGTCGGCCGCCGCGGTGACCTCGTCGGCGGGGGCATGACGATCGAGCATCCGGCCGAGCTCCTCGTACGCCTCGTCGGCGTTCCGGACGGCCTCCGGATCGATCACCTCGAGCGACGGCCGGACCTCCCGGTAGCGGGCCCGGCTCCGGGCAAGAGCGCCGGTCGCCCCGCTCTGCTCCTGCCTGGAGCCGCCCTGCGACGCCTCCCGGTACTCGATCTCGACCACGTCGAGGACGCCGGCGGCGCCGACGAGCGACGACCGGACCTTGCGAAGGGACTCGAGCGGATCTCCCTCCCCGCGACGCGCGATCAGCGACCCGAGCGCCCCGCCCACGACCAGGCCGGCGAGCACCCCGACGGCCGCCACACGCCACCGCGGCTTTCCGGCGCGATAGATCGCCATCAGTCAGTGCCCATCCGGCGTCAGGCGCGGGAGATCAGCGCCACGACCGGGTCCCCATCGGCCAGCGAGCACTCCGCTGAGGCGGCCTCCAGGAGCGCGTCGGTCGCCGTGAGGGGGCTGAGGTCGATGAGGCGTGAGCCCCGAACGATCCGGACGGTGGGGGCGACCGACATCGGTCCGAGGCGACGGGTCATCCCGGAGATCCTGGCCCGCAGGGCGTCGGCCACGTCGTGCCCGCTCCCACTGAGGATCTGCCCCTCGCAGGAGACCGCGATGGAACCCCGGCGGTCGACGACGACGAACCGGCGACGCTCACCTCCACCGGCCGCGAAGGTGAGGAAGAAGCCGGACCCGGCAACCAGCTCGGCAGGCCCCTTCAGCCGCTGCACCGCGATCGCCTGCGCTCGTTGCTCGTCGATCGTCTCGACGAGCGGAGCCCCCCGCACCCGGAGCGCAGCCGCACCGGTGGCGACGGCCCGCACCGACCCCCGCTCGGGCACAGCCTCGGTGTCGACCTGGACGTTGCTGGGATCCGCTCCAGCAGCGGCAGCGGCGTCCTCGGCCTCCCGGACGATCGCCGCGAGATCGGCAGGGGAGGGGGCGGGCAGCACCCGCTCCACCTCCACGCGTATCAGCGAGAGGGCGTCGCCGATCGAAGAGATGACCTCGGCGTCGGGGGGGATGTCCCACGAGAGGCCGAGACGACCGGCCAGCGATGGAAGCAGTGCGCCTGCCCCGCCTCCCAGGCCGATGAGGGCCGGAGACGACATGCCCAGCTCGCGGACGAGCTCGGCGATCACCGGGCCGACGTCTGCGGCCGCCAACCGCAGGGCCTCCTCGGCCAGCCGGAGGCCGTCACGGTGGAGCAGGCGGCCGAGCGCTTCGAATCCCAGACGGGCAGCCTCGCCGTTCCCGCGGGCTGCGGCACCCTCGGGCACGCGGCCGAGGGCGTTGGCGGCACAGGTAAGCGTGAGGGCGAAACTCCGGCCCCGGCTCTCGACCACCGCATACTCCGCCGGGTCTCCCTCCCGGGGCGATACGAGGGTTGCCGCGGCTCCCTCGAGGTCTTCGGGGCGTGCGAACGAGCAGTAGGGGAGGCCGGCGATGTGCGCAGAGCGGGGACCGATGCCGGTGAGCCGCAGGCCTCCGAGGCGGCGCCCGACCCGCACCATGCTTCCGCCCGCGGTTCCCACCACCCGCACATCGAGGCTGCGGACGCAGGTCACGCGACCGAGCACGCGCACGAACGAGAGGATCGGCTGGCCGCCCCGGATGGCGCTGACGTTCGTGCTGGTCCCGCCCACCTCCACCACCAGAGCGTCGGGAGCGGGCAGTGACGCCAGCGCGCCGGCAACCGATGCGGCCGGGCCGCTGAACGCCGACATCAGCGGGCGTCGGCGCATCACCTCGACACTCGCCGCCCCGCCGTCTCCCCGCATCACGAGCAGCGGCACCCCGGGGGCACGACGGCCCACAACCTCACGGACCACGCTCGCGGTGGCGAGCGCGGTCGGCAGGATGCTGGCGTTGACGGCGGCGGTGACGGTACGGACCTCGAGACCGTAGAGGCCGGTCAGCTCGTGCCCGGCGCACGCCGGCACCCCCAGGTCGCGGGCCACCTCGAGGGCCAGGCGCTCGCCCGCGGGATCGTCCACGGAGAAGGCCTCGGAGACGCAGATGACGTGTGCGCCCCGGTCGAGAAGAGAGCGCAGGGCGTCCTCGACAGCGGGCCGTTCCAGCCCGTCGGTGGCATCGAGGAAGGCATGCAGGGTCCGCAGCTTGCGCCCCGGGGCAAGCTGCACGTCGCCGAGGCGCGTCCGCCGTGCGGTGCGCGCCAGGTCGGGCCTGCGGCCGATGCCCAGGATCCCCACGGTGCTCGTGTCGCCCTCGAGAAGGGCATTGACCGCCTGGGTGGTGGAGTGGCCGACGAGCAGGACCGGTCCCAGATCGAGACGAGCGACCTCCTCGGAGACGATCTCGAGCGCTTTCACCAGCCCCTCCACCACGCCCAGCGGAGCGCGATGGGTGGTGGGTACGACGGCACGAGCGATGAGTGCCCCGGTCGACGCTTCGCACGCGACCGCCTTCGTGAAGGTGCCGCCGACATCGACCCCGATGCGTACCGCCATCGTGTCAGCCTCGGGTGAGGGCGATCATCGAAGGCCTTTCCCGCTACCCCCCACCGGCCGCGTCCTGGTTCACCGCCGGGGCCGGGTGGGCGGGCGGAGCGGCCGCCCGCTTCCGTCTCGGCAGGATCACGAACATCCATGCCGCTCCGACGAGATACACCGCGGCGAACACCGCCTGGGCGACGACGGTCTGCACCGTCGGGTGGTACCCGGTCAGCTCGGCGAGGAAGATCGGCAGCCGCGGGAGCCCGGGGATCAGCGTCACCGGGATCACCGCCGCCTCTTGGAGATCACGGACGGCGTTGCCGAGGAAGGCGACCGACAGAACCATGACCATCACGACCGCGGTGCCGAGCACCTTGCGCACCGGGATCCGGCGGCCCGCCCGGAACATCGCCATGCCCACCCCGGCGAGCGTCGCTGCGGCGACCCCGGTGCCCAGCCAGATCCAGCCCTCGAGGCCTCTGGCGAAGCCGAGCAGCGCCTGGTAGAAGAGCACCGTCTCGAAGCCCTCCCGGTAGACGGCGGTGAACCCGACGCCGGCGAGCGCCAGGGTCGACCCGGTCGAGGCCGCCGCCCAGACCTTGGCCTTGAGAAACTCCATCCAGCGCCGGTGCTCGAGGCGCGAGATCAGCCAGAAGGAGACGTAGAAGAGGACCCCGACCGCCAGGAAGGCGGTTCCCGCCTCGAGCAGCTCGCGATGAATCGGGGCGAGCCGAAGGATGGTTGCCGCGAGGACGAAGGTAAGGACGGTCGCCACTCCGGCTGCGCCGACGCCGGCGAGCACGGGCCTGCGGGCGGCGGTGTTGCGGCTGGCGGCGAGATACCCGAGGAGCGCCGCCACCACCAGCACCGCCTCGAAGCCCTCGCGAAACAGGATGATGAAGGCGTAGACCGCGGCAACGATGGGGGCCGCCGGTCCGGGCGACGAGAGCTCGCGCTCGACGCGGTTGAGACCCCGGCGAACCTCCGCCACCTGCACGCGGACCTCGCTCGCCGGTGCACGGTCCTTGATCAGCGAGCGCAGGCCGGCGAAGTCCTCTTCCACGGCGAGGGTCAGCCGCTCGTCGCGCACCCGAAGCGGGATCTCCACCAGCTCGAAGTGATCGAGGTAGGAGTTGCGAGCCAGGGTGAAGGCTTCGTCGAAGCGGCCGTTCTGGTAGCTCACGTATGCCTGGTCGAGCAGGTCGCGCGCCCGGTCGAGCTCACGGACTGCCTCCTTGGGCGACAACTGCCCGGCGGCGTGGGCCGGGGCCGCCCCCGTTGCAACCAGCGCTCCGGCGAGCGCCGCGATGAGAACGAGTCGGCGAATCATTCGTGGGTCTCCAGCTTCCCCTTCGCCTCGGCGAGCAGGGCCCGAGCCCGGTCGAGGAGTGCCTTCAGCTCGGCCGGTGCCGCCCCCGCCCTGATCCGAGACCGGATCTGCGTGCCGAGGAGCGGTTCCAGCTCCTCGTTGATCTTGGGAGCTTGGCGGATCACCTGGCCCTCGACCCGCTCGTAGTGCTCGATGTAGGCCTGGGCGGCCAGCTCGGCGGCCTCCTGGCTCTCTCCCCGCTCGTATCGAGTGGCGATCTCGCCGAGCAGCGTCTCGATCCGTTCGATGACCTCGTGCGGGTCGGTCTCGACCGCGGGACGCGCCCCGACCGTCTCCTCGAGCTCGTGGCCGATCAGCGCGGCGTCCTTCTCCACGTCCTCGACCGCCGCGGCGGCGGCCGGCGGCTTCACGCCCGGAAAGGCCGCCGCCAGCCGTCCGAACGCCTCGTCGATCTCCCCCGCCTCCGCGGCGTGCGCTGCCCTCACCGACGTGGCGAGATCCTCATAGATGGCCCGGGCTACCGAGAAGAGACCGTAGGCGTCCTGGTACTCGACGACCTCGCTCACCCGGCCCGACTCGACCGACTCTTCGTACTCGTGCGCCGCGTTGGCGAGCAGGCCGGCGACGACGGAGCCCCGGTACGCCTCCGTTTGGACGACGGTACCCACGACCGCCTCCTCTGCTGCTTGGGCCTCCTTCGACGCCGTCTCCACGGCGGCCTGGACCTCGTCGGCAGGGGCTCGGGATTCGATCGACGCCCGCACCTTCTCCAGGGCCTTCTCGAGCTCGGCTGCCCCGCCGGCATGGTGCGCGGTTACCTCCCCCTCGACCGCAGGCAGGATCTCCTCGATCGGGTGGCCGGCATGGGCGAGGGCGGTGGTGGCGTCGCCGGCCGTGTAGAGCTCGATCGCCACCAGGTGGTGGGCGCCGATCGCGTGCAGCAAGCTTCCCGCGGACACCTTCCCGGCGTCAGGCTCGGCCTTGCTCGTCGTTGCCGGACCGCGATCGCGGCCACATCCCGACGCGGCGAGTGCGCCGGCCAGGACGAAGGTGGTCAGAAATCCTCGAACCCGACCGCGAAGCCGTCCCTGCACCCGCCCCCCTCCCTCTGGTCGGCCTTACCTTGCAGGTTCCACCGTCCGTATGAGCGATCTTCGGAGGGGCTAAGCGTAGAGGTAAGGGTGCCCTAAGTCAAACCCTGGGGAGTGCGCGGACGAGAGGCTTCGACGGCCGTTCCTACCCTGAGGACTCCGGCCCGGGGCCGCCCGCGGAGGGGGGGGCCGCCGGCGCCGGGCCCGCTGCCCTTGCCTTCCCGTCGGGGCCGGTCTGGAAGTGGGAGAGCAGCTCGATGGGAATGGGGAGCACGAGCGTCGAGTTCCGCTCCGTGGCGACCTCGGTGATCGTCTGAAGGAAGCGGAGCTGAAAGGCGATCGGCTCCCGGGCCAGCACGGCGGCTGCCTCCCGGAGGCGGTCCGAAGCCTGGTATTCACCCTCGGCGTTGATGATCTTCGCTCGTCGCTCACGCTCCGCCTCGGCCTGGCGGGCCATCGCCCGCTGCATCTCCTGGGGCAGGTCGACGTTCTTGATCTCCACGTTGGTGACCTTCACCCCCCAGGGCTCGGTCAGGTCGTCGAGGATCCGCTGGATCTCGTCGTTCAGGCGGTCCCGCTCCGACAGGAGGTGGTCGAGGTCGGCTTGACCGAGGATCGATCGGAGCGTGGTCTGGGCGATCTGGGAGGTGCCGAGCACGTAGTTCTGGATCTCGACCGTCGCCTTCACGGGGTCGAACACCTGGAAGTAGACGACCGCGTCGACGCGCACCGTGACGTTGTCGCGGGTGATCACGTCTTGCGGAGGGACGTTCAATGTCACGACCTGCAGGTTGACCTTGATCATCCTGTCGATCACCGGGATCAGCAGGAAGAGTCCCGGGCCCTTCGCGCCGACGATGCGCCCCAGCCGCAGGATCACACCGCGCTCCCACTCGTTGACGATGCGGATGGCCGCAAACAGCAGCAGCAGCGCGAACCCCACGAGGATCAGCAGTCCAACTGGCATTGCCGCCTCCTTCCCTTGCCGGCCGGTTCGCCGACGTTTCCCGGCGCTCGGGTTGCAGGCTCAGCCGCCGGTTCGTTCGGTCTCCTCTGCCGGCTCGACGATCAGCATCAGCCCCGCGACCGAGCGCACCCGAACCCGGCCGCCCTGCGGGATCGCCGCACCGAGCGTGCGGGCACGCCACAGCGTCCCCTTTGCCATCACCTGCCCGTCCGGGGCGATATCGGTGCGGGCGGTGCCGTAGGTCCCCACGATCCCCTCCGCGCCCGAGAGCGGCCTCGACGCCCGCGCCCGAAGGGCGGCCGTCATCGCCGAGATGAAGAACAGCAGCGTTCCGGCGACGGCGGCGGCGATGACGATGGGAGAGAGCCGGAATACGTCACTTGCGCCGGCGAAGAGCAGGAGGCTTCCGGCGACGAGCGCGACGATCCCTCCCACGGTGAAGACGCCGAGCCCGGCGACGTGCAGGTCGGCGACCATGAAGCCCACGGCCAGCACCAGCAGCGCGACCCCCGCCCACGAGACCGGCAGGACGGAGAGGGCGTAGAAGCCCAAGATCAGCGAGACGCCGCCGAGGACGCCGGCGAGCCCGATGCCGGGGCTGTAGAGCTCGAAGAGCAGCCCGTAGAAGCCGAGCAGCAGGAGCATGTAGGCGACCTCGGGCCGGATGGCGGTGTGGAGGATGCTCTCGAACAGGCCCATCTTGTGGAAGCGGAGCTGGTAGTCGCCGGTCGACAGCGTCACTGTCCGGCCGCCGACCTCGACCTCGCGGCCGTCGAGCTTCGTCAGCAGCGTCGAGAGGGTGCCGGCGGTGAAGTCGGCCACCTTCTCGTGCACCGCCTCGGAGGCCCCCAGGGAGACCGACTCGCGGACGGCCCGCTCTGCCCAGTCCCGGTTGCGCCCGCGCTCGTCGGCGATGGAGCGCAGATAGGCCGCGGCGTCGTTGGTGGCCTTCTCGGTCATCACCGCGTCGCCCTCGCCCCCGCCCAGGTTGACCGGGTGAGCGGCGCCGATGTTGGTCGCCGGCGACATGGCCAGCACGTGCGCGGCGTAGGAGATGAAGACCCCTGCCGACGCCGCCCGCGCCCCTTTCGGCGAGACCCAGACCACGATCGGGACCCGGGAGGCCAGCATCCGCTGGACGATCTCGCGCATCGAGATGTCGAGGCCCCCCGGAGTATCCAGCTGCACGACGATCGCCTGTGCGCCCGACCGCTCCGCCTGGCCGATCTGGCGAAGCAGATAGCGCGACGAAACCGGATCGATCACTCCGGAGAGCGTGATGAAGTCGATCGTCGAGCGCTCGGCAGCACCGGCCCTCGGCGAGATCGTGAGGAGCACCGCCGCGAGCAGACCGAGCAGCACCAGACGTCGCCGAAGAGGCCCCCGGAGGGGGTCCGATATCATGGCGGCGTGCCCTTGGATGCCATCCTCGATCGCCGTCTCCTCATTATCTCCGGCAAAGGGGGAGTGGGGAAAACGACCATCTCGGCGGCGATCGCGATCCTCGCCGCCCGCCATGATCTCGACGTCCTCGTCGCCGAGGTCGAGGGAAGCGGCTCGCTCTCCTCGATCTTCGGCGCCGAACCGCTGACGACGACTCCCACCGAGCTCGCACCGGGCGTCCACGGAATGAACATCTCACCCGAGGAGGCGCTGCGCGAGTACTTCGAAGTGCAGTTCCATCTTCGCCGGATTGCCAAGCCCGTGCTCGCCTCGCAGCTCGTGTACTACGTGACCCATGCCGCGCCGGGGCTGCACGACCTGCTGACCCTGGGCAAGGTTTGGTACGCAGCCACCCGCAAGCGGGAGTTCGACCTCATCGTGTTCGACACCCCGGCCGCCGGGCACGCCGTCTCGATGCTCCGTTCGCCCGAAGGCTTCCTCCATGCGGTCCCCATCGGCCGGCTCGCCGGCCACGTTCGCCAGGTGTTCGACTTCCTGCGCGACCCGGAGCAGGTGGCGATCCATCTCGTGACCATCGGTGAGGAGATGCCCGTCAACGAGACCATCGAGACCCAGCGGCTGCTCGAGGAGCGGGTGGGGATGAACGTGGGCATCACCTACTTCAACATGGCCTATCCGACGGTCGCGGACGATCCCGACCTGGCCCGGCGGTTCGAGACGCTCGGCGGTCCGGAGGACCTCGTCGCCGAGGCGGCTGCGTCGGGAGGCTCGCTCTCGAAGCCGCGCGCCCGGGCGCTCTGGGAGACCGCGGAGTTCTACCGGTGCCGCCGTGCGCTGCAGCAGGAGCACCGGGCGCGCCTCGAGGAGGCCGTCGCGCACACCGCGCCGATCGTCGACCTGCCCTTCCTGTTTCGCGACCGCTTCGGGATGAAGGAGCTCGAGATGCTCGCCGACGCGATCGAGGAGCGGCTCGAGAACCCGTCGTCCCGCTCCGGCGCGGCGGCCGGGCGCCGGGCCGGTTGACCATCGCCGTGCCCCGCGACGCGCCGCCCGAACGATGAGCCTCGCGGAGATTCTCGACGCGGAGATCGTCGTGTGCGCCGGGTCGGGCGGCGTCGGCAAGACCACGATCTCGGCGGCCGTGGCGCTCGAGGGAGCCCGGCGCGGACGCAAGACGATCGTCCTCACGATCGATCCGGCCCGCCGCCTCGGAGATTCGCTCGGGCTGAAGGAGCTGTCGTCACGTCCGCATCGGGTCCCGGCGGCGCAGTTCCGGCGCGCCGGGCTCGAGCCCGCCCATCTCGACGCCATGATGCTCGACACCAAGAGCACCTTCGACGAGCTGGTCCACCGCTACGCCAGGGACGAGGCGACCGCCGACGCCATCGTCGCCAACCGCTTCTATCAGGCCATCTCCGTGGCACTCTCGGGCACCCAGGAGTACATGGCCATGGAGAAGCTCTACGAACTGGCCAATGAGGGCCGCTACGACCTGATCGTCATCGACACGCCGCCGACCCGGCATGCCCTCGACTTCCTCGAGGCCCCCAAGCGGCTGACCTCCTTTCTCGAGGGCCGGCTGCTCAAGTGGTTCCTCCTGCCCGCGATCGGCGGGGGCCGCGGCCTCTTCAAGGCGGTGAACCTCGCGGCGGTCACCTTCCTCCGCCTCGTGACGAAGGTGGTGGGGGCCGAGGTGCTGAAGGACACGGCGGAGTTCTTCACCAGCTTCGAGGGCATGTACGACGGATTCAAGCGCCGCGCCCAGGAGGTCTTCGATCTGCTACGCCGCGACACCACCCGGTTCGTCATCGTGACCGCCCCAACCGAGCAGGCCGTCAAGGAGGCGCTCTTCTTCGCCGATACCATGAACTCGTACCACCTGCCCTTCGGGGGGCTGGTCGTGAACCGGATCCACCCGGTCTTCGACGGCGCCGGGGTGCGGTCGACGGGCGCTCCGCTCATCGACCGGCTGGTCCAGATCGCCGGCGAGGTCGACCAGATGCGCGCCCGGGAGGAGCATAGCCTCGAGCGCCTGCAGGGCACGATCGACCCCGGCCACTGGGTCCGCGTTCCCTTCCTCACGCGGGAGGTCGCCGACCTCTCGGCGCTTGCCGACATCGCGCAGCGCATCTTCGTTTCGCCCGCGTAGAATTTGTGGCCGTGGCCAGGGGAACGATCACCCTCGAGGAAGTGCGTCAGCGCATCGCGCACCGGCTCTCCGAGTACCAGGTTCCCCACGGGCGGGGCGAGCTCGGCGCATTGACCTTCTCGCTGGAACGCAACCTGACCCGGACCTTCAAAGCCCACTGGACCGGGTTCAAGCTGTTCTTCCCCGGCCCGACGGTGCTGCTGCGGGCCGATCTCGGCGACGGCTCGTTCTGGTCGGAGGGCTACATCTCCACCCAGCAGCCCTCGTGGGTCCTGGCCTTCCGCAGACGGCCCGCGGCGGCGCGCGGGACCGGGGGGCCGCGCCCCGACGACAAGCTGGCGGAGCGGCAGGCGGTGGATGTGGCGATCTCGCAGCGGCGCAGGCTGATCGACGCCGGAGCCGTGCCCGACGAGGAGCTCGTGCGTATGGAGGACTTCGACGACCCGCTCGAGGCCGTCGACGAGTTCTTCAACTACACCCGCTGGTACGTGCTGCGCTCCGTCGAGGCCACCTGGGCGCATCTCGGATACGAGCCGGACCGATCGATCGGGTGGGAGGACGACGAGGAGCAGGTGGCGACACTGCCGGTGGAGGCCGCGATCGCCGAGGCCGTCAAGAAGTCGGACATCATCTGGATCACGCCCAACACCGCGCCGGACCGGCCGATCCCCTGCTGGTTCTTCGTGCGCGAGGGGACCATCTACGTGCTGTCCGGGGAGCGCCAGCAGGTCATCCCCGACGCGGCGAGGGTGCGGAATGCCGAGGTGGTCGCGCGCTGGAAGGGCCGGGACGCCCGTCTCGTCGAGTTCTCCGCCGCGGTTCGCCCGATCACCGCGGCGAACCGTGAAGAGTTCGAAGAGATCGCCCACGCCATGCTGGCCAAACGACAGTCGGTCACCGGTACGGCCGACGAGAACGTCCGGCGTTGGCTGCGGGAGTGCGTGATCCTCGAGCTACTCCCGAGGCTTTGACGCCGCCGGCCTCACGCTGCTTCAGGCTCCGGCGCCGCAAGCGGTGAGGGTCACCGAGTTCCTCGTCGACACGATCCGACACGCCGGCGTCGAGGTGGTCTTCGGCGTTCCCGGGCTCCACTCGCTGCCGATGGTCGCCGCGCTCGAGCGGAGCGGCCTTCGCTTCATCGGGTTCCGTCAGGAGCAGGCGGCCGCACACGCTGCCGACGGGTACGGGCGAGCGACGGGCCGTCCAGGGGTGGTGTTCCTCTCGGCCGGCCCGGGAACCATGAACGCCCTGACCGCGCTGGCCGAGGCGACTGCCTCCTCCTCGCCGGTGCTGGCGATCTCGGCCACGCTGTCGACCCGCGACCTTGGACGGGGGCGAGGGGCGCTGCACGAGCTGAGCGACCCCGCCCCGGCGTACGCTGCGGTCACGCGCTTCTGCGACCGTGCCACGCGCATCGACGAGATCCCAACGCTGGCCCTGAAGGCAATTGCCGCGACGACCGCCGGCAGACCGGGCCCGTCGCTCATCGAGGTGCCGGCCGACTACTTCGACGCCGAGGTGGACGGCGACGCCGCCACCCTGCCGCCGCTTCCGCTCGAGGCCGACCGGGACGCCGTGAACGAGGCCGCCTTCCTGCTGGGGCTGGCCGCCCGGCCGCTGATCTGGGCGGGAGGAGGGGTGCACCGGGCGTTCGCCTCGGCCGAGCTCACCCGGGTCGCCGAGCTCCTCGGGGCCCCGGTGATCACCACGTTCATGGGGAAGGGGGCGATTCCGGAGTCGCACGGGCTTGCCCTCGGGACGCTCGTGGGCTGGCCAGAGGCGGCCGGCGTCCTCCGCGGGGCGGACCTCTTGCTTGCGGTGGGCACGCGCTTCACCGCCATGTCGACGGGAGGCTGGCGGCTCGAGCTTCCCGAGCAGACCATCCACATCGATATCGATCCCGCTGAGATCGGCCGCAACTATCCGGTTCGGCTTGGGATCGCGGCGCATGCCCGGCCGGCCCTCGCCGCTCTCGCCGACTCGCTGGAGGTGCGAGGCCAGGGCGGCACACCCCGCAGGCGATGGATCGATCCCTCGGCGGTGCGGGAGGGGATCGTGAAGCGAGCGCGCGAGGCCGGCGAGAAGGAGATGGCGCGGCTGGACGCGGTCCGGCGTGGCCTCCCGACAGAGGTGCCGATCGTCCACGACATGACCGTCCCCTCGGCGTGGGCGTGGTCGTTTCTCCCGGCCGGGGTTCCCGGCACCGTCCACTCTCCCTACGGGTTCGGAACGCTCGGCTTCGCGCTGCCCGCCGCGCTCGGCGTCGCCGCCTCGGGCGGGGGACCCGTGGTCGCGTTCTGTGGCGACGCGGGCCTGGTCGCCCATGTCCGGGAGCTGGCCACCGCCGTCGAGCACGGGCTGCCGGTCATTGTGCTCGTGTTCAACGATCGGGCCCGAGGGGCGCTCAAGACCCTGTCCTCGGCCCGGTACGGCACGACCTTTGCGCTCGACCTGGCGGGCCCGGACTTCCTCGCACTGGCCGGGGCCTTCGGGGTTCCGGCCCGCCGTGCTGCCGAGCCCGGCGAGCTCGAGCGAGCACTCGCCGAGTCGGTGGCAGCCGGCGGGCCCCAGCTCGTCGAGGTACCCGGCGAGTGGGCGCCGCTCCCGCTAGAGGACCCATACCGCTGACGCCTCCCCGCGTGTTGTTCCTCGACGCCATGGGCGTCCTGTTCGTGGTGCGCAGCCAGGTCCGTGGCGCTGCTCCCGTTCTGCCGGAGCCACGGGAGCGACGTCTCCCACGAGCGTCTCCGGGAGCTGTATCGGGCGGCGACGTCGGGCGAGCTGTCGGAGCGCCTGTGGCGGGGGGCCGGGCTGGACCCGGCGGAGCCACTCGACGAAGCGTACGCCCGCGAGCTGCCGCCGGACCCGGAGGCGATCGCGTTTCTCGACCGGGCGGTCGCGGCCCGATGGAGGTCGGCTGCATCACCAACCACACCTCCGCCCGGAAGCGGTTCCTTCGGGAGATGCATGGGTTCGATCGCTTCGTGCGATGGTGGACGGTGAGCGACCTGGTCGCAGCGCGCAAGCCTGACGCAGCCATCTTCGAGGCGTTCCTTGCCACGGCGGGGTTGCGGGCAGACGGCTGCTTCGTCGACGACCTTCCGCAGAATCTGGAGGGAGCGCGGCGGCTGGGATTTGCCACCGTGGCGTTCGCGCCCACCGGAGACCCCGGGCCGGGCCACGTCGTCGTCGACGGTTTCGCCGGTCTGGCCTCGCTCGTGCTCGAGGCGGACTCCCCGCTCACCGGGGCCGCCTCGACCGGCCCCGTGTGCACGCGGGGAGCGAACGCCGGGGCCACGCCCTCGCCGCTACGCTCGAATCGGTGAAATGGCTAGGGGGAGTCCTCGGCGGGGGTGCGCTCGCGGGCGCCGCCTGCGTCGGTTGGGGAGTGATCGAGGCACGCCGCTACCGCGTGCGCGAGCACCTTGTCCCCATCCTTCCTGCCGGCGCCGACTCGCTGGCACTGCTGCAGGTCTCAGACCTCCACCTGCGCCTGTCGAACCGGGCGCTCGCAGCATTCGTGGAGTCGCTCGGCGACCAAACCTACGACGTCGTCCTGGCGACGGGCGATCTGCTGGGACAGCCCGAGGCGGTCGGCCGGTGTGCCGAGATCCTGAACGAGCTGCAGGCGACGTCTGCCCGATTCTTCGTCCTCGGCTCCTCGGACTATTACGCCCCGAACTTCAAGAACTATCTGGACTACTTCCTCGGCAGGCGGCGGCACGGCACGAAGCGCAACCCCACCGACGAGCTCCGGCGCCGCCTGACCGACCACGGCTGGGTCGACCTCACCAACCGGACCGTGGACCTCCCCCTGAACGGCACGCGGACCCAGATCACCGGACTCGATGACCCCTACCTGCACCGCGACGACCGGAGCCTGCTGGTCCGCGACCCCGAAGCGCGGGTCGCCCTGCTGGTCGTCCACGACCCGGCGCCCTACCTCGACGCCGCCCGGGCGGGATTCGACCTCACCGTCGCCGGGCACACCCACGGAGGGCAGGTGCGCATCCCCTTGGTCGGAGCGGTGGTCACCAACTCCACCCTCCCCCGGCGGCTCGCCCGAGGGCTGAGCCGCGTCGAGGGCTCGATGCTCCACGTCAGCCCGGGCCTCGGGACGGGGAAGTATGCTCCCTTCCGGTTCCTCTGCCCACCCGAGGCCTCGGTGCTTCGCCTCGTCCCGCGGCCGGGCGGCCCGGACGAGATGACCGATCAGCATTAGTTTCCCGAAATTTACCCAGAAGGAAGAACCCGCCTTGTCGCTCGCCTTCCTTGGTGATATGAGGGCCCCTTGGGGGATGGTCGCGAGCTCCTTGCCGCCGGCGAAGCCGTCCGGCGAGGGGGCGGGAGCGCCGCGATGCCCATCGTGGAGAGCGGGGTGATGTCACAGGCATAACGCTTCAACTCTGCCAGGACCGGCAAATGCCGTCGCGGGACCTCCTGCATGCACGCCGCGGGGGCTCTTGGGTGGTTTCTGATACCCGCAGTTCCGTTTCCACGTCGTACGCGCGCTCGCCAGGGGAGGTCGCAGATGCGGAGAGCACGGATCGCATGGCCGCCGATCAGCCTCGACTCGGCAGCAGAGCCGGGGAGGAAGGGCCCTCAGGGTACCGGGGGATCGAGGGTTGCCGCTCGGCTTCGCGGGGGCAGCCTCGCCCGTCGTGGGGGCCGCTACCTGCCGATCCTGACGCTGCTCGCCATGCTGTCGAGCCTTGCCGCGCTCGCCGTGCCACCCCCGCCCGACCCCTTCGACGTGGTCGACTTCGCCCAGTGCGCCAACGGGAAGCCCCCGAGCACCTCCGTCAACTGCCCGGACAAGTGGATCAACGGCGCCCTCAACTCGAACAACTCGCACTACCGTGAGGACGACGCTGTAGGGCAGCGGGCGGTCTTCGAGGTTCCCCAGGGGGCCGCCGCCACCGGGAGCGTCTCCTTCGAGTACCTGGTGCGCAAGGGCACCCACCACGCCTACGACTCGCTGACGACGATCCCCCCCGGGGCCCAGGCCGTGCGCTGCCAGGACCTCAACCCGACGAACTGCCCGGAAGGCACCGCCGACACCGAGCCGATCCCGCCGGACCCGAACCCGGTGCAGCCGGTTGGCCCGGGTGAGGACCCGACGACCTCGGCGCACGAGCTTCCCGGCGGCGTCATGACCATGTATGGAGGGACCATTCCCGCCAACGGGGTCTCCGTCCCGGTTCACTCGGCTCCCGACGCCCAAAGCGAGATCGCCACGATCACGGTCGGCTACCAGGTGACCGACGCAAACAACGACACCTTCGCCGACGCCAAGACCGTCGTCATGGTCCTCTTCGGCGGCCACCTCGCGGTGGGGACCGGGTCGCACCCGCGTGGGTGGGGCGACGGGCTGGGGGCATCCGACATCTCCGGGGGCCCCTACCACATCAGGTTCGAGGGCCGCGACAACCAGATCATGTCGAACGCGATCCTGCCGCTGGCCGCGCTCACGATTTCCAAGTCGGTCAGCCCGACCTCTGCCAACGTGGGACAGCAGGTCACCTACACGATCACCATCACCAACTCGGGGTCGGCGGCTGGAACGGTCAACGTCGTCGACGACTACGACCAGTCCCACATCACCCCCTCGAACATCTCCGATGGAGGGGTGAGCAACGGGGACACGATCACCTGGACCAACATCAATGTCCCAGCCAACTCCTCCAAGAACCTGACCTATACCGGAACCGTGATCGGGACCTTTTCGACCGGCGAAGGGACCGGCGGCTGCGGCTCGGGCCAATTCCCGGTGGTCAACACGGCAACCCTGTCAACCGGGGGCTCCGCCTCCGCCACCCTGTGCGTGAACGCCGGCCCGGCCTTCACCGTCACCAAGACCGCCGACCGGCAGAGCTCCACCATCGGGGGCATCGCCAACTACACCATCACGGTGACCAACACCGGGACCGCCTCCGGCACCACCACCACCATCGTGGACACCTACGACAAGGCCCACGTCGACGTCTCGAACATCAGCCCCAACACCGGGGTCAACGACACCACCGCCGGGACGGTCACCTGGCCGGCGGTCACCCTCGCCCCGGGGGCCTCGGCCTCCTTCTCCTACACCGCCACCTTCAAGGGGACCTTCACCACCGACCCCGACCCCACCACCTGCCCGGCAGCCGACCAGTTCGGGGTGGTCAACACCGTCCGGGTCTCCGGGCAGTCCGCCAACGAGACGGTCTGCATCACCGGGGCCCCCCTCCTGAGGCTGGCCAAGTCTGCCTCGGCAAGCAGCGTCGTTGCCGGGGACACGATCACGTACACCCTCGACTACTCCAACCAGGGCACCGCCCCCGCGACGAACGTGGTGATCACGGAGAGCATCCCGGCCGGAACCGAGTTCGCGTCCTGCACGCCTGACTGCGGCAAGAACGGTCCCCCGGTGACCACGGTGACGTGGAACGTCGGCGACGTCCAACCCGGTGGGTCTGGCAGCGTGACCCTAAGCGTGACGGTGTTGTCCAGCGCTGGTTGCCAGATCTGCAACACGGCCTCGATCTCGGCCGCGAACAACCCGACCACGCAGTCGAATCAGGTCTGCGTGAACAACACCCCGGGGCCGAACCCGGCCCTGGCGCATGCCAACGGCGATGCCTTCGGGGCCCACGTGGAGGACCCGCTGAACCTCATCAACGCGACGATCCCCTCGGGCATCGCCACGAGCCAGACCGGGGTCGGGTCACAGTCGAAGAGCGACGAGCTCCTCAGCGTCTCAGTGCTCCCGGCCCTCACCGCCGACGTGCTCCGGGCATCCAGCACCAGCACCGTCACGGCATCGCCGGCCGAGGCGCGGCAGCTGAGCGACGGCGAGGCGGTGAAGGTGAACGTGCTCACCGGGCTGGTCACCGCCGACCTCGTGCGGGCGGTGGCGTCGACCACGGCCACCGGCTCCTCGGCTTCCTACAGTGCGATCGGCTCGACCCTCGTCAACGTGAGGGTTCAGGGAGTTCTGTACGTCAACGTGGCGCCGAACACCAAGATCACCCTGCCCAAGGCCCTCTTCGGCAATGGTAGCTACGTGGCGCTCAACGAGCAGAACGGATCGACGTCGGGTCCGGCCGCCGGGCAGCTCTCGGGCGGGACGTACAGCGCCGACCTCGAGGTCAACATGATCCGGGTGCACGTCACCGACACGCTCCCGCTCATCCCCGGGAACCAGACCACCGACGTGACGGTGGCGCACGCCAAGGCCCACTCCGACTTCCCGCAGACGACGTTGTGCGCCGGTGCCCCCACCAGGGCGGTGAGCGGTCACGCCTTCATCGCCAGCGAGCACACCAGCCCGAACCTGCTCCCCGTCGTCGTTGGGTTCGTCGAGATCCCGTCGACCGGCGGCTCGGCCAACCAGCAGCTGCTGCAGGTCCGGCTGCCGGAACCGGGCGGGCAGATCGTCTCGGCGGATGCTTCGGACTCCAGCAGCACGGGGACGCTCGGCAGCCCAACGACCGCCTCGAGCTACGCCCAGGTCGCCAACGTCTGCGTGCTGAAGAGCGGGGCCGTCTGCACGGTGAGCGCAACCCTGGTCAAGTCTCAGGCGAACAGCTCGGCAGGTGCAGGCGGCGCCTCCTCCAACGATACCGGGACCCAGCTGATCGGGATCAAGATAAGCGGGACGGACGTCTGCCAGCTCCTCGGGCTTCCCACCGGGTGCACGCCGCCGCGCAACTCGGTGATCAACCTCGACGGGCTGGGCTTCGTCGTGCTCAACGAGCAATTCTGTGACGCCCCCGGGACGCTGCCCAACTGTGCGGGCTCGACTCACACCGGGCGCACCGTCAGGGCCATCCGCGTGGTCGTGACCCTGAAGAACCTGCTCAACATTCCCGTCGGGGCAGAGGTGATCGTGGCGGAGGCCCACTCCGACGCGACATTCATCCCGTAAACCCTCCGGGTGAGACGGGGGCCCGCTCCTCATTCGAGGGGCGGGCCCTCTTATCTGGGGCTCCCGGCATGGATGTGGGTGCCCGAGGGGGGAAAACGACAGGGCCCTCTTATCTCACCAGTGCTCCCAACGGATCACCCCGGCCTCCGGCCTCCAACCGCGCCGAAGCGAGCCCGAGCGGCGGTCGGGCAGGGGGTGGCCGATCGTGACGAGTCCTACCGGGCGCACGTGGGAGGGGAGGCCCAGCATCCCCGCCAGGCCCGCCAGCCGGTGAGCGCCGAGGAAGCCCGCACCCAGCCCTTCGTTCCCGGCCGCGAGAAGGAGCAGCATCAGTGAGCAGCCCGCGTCGAGGTACCAATAGGGGACCGTCGAGAGAGCGTCGGACGCCGCCTTGTCGGGCTCGGCGTACCGCTGGCGATAGGCGAGCTCGCTCACACAGAGGACGACGAGGACCGGTGCAGTCGAGACCCAGGGATCGAAGCCGGCCTCTCGGTAGCCTGCCTCCCCGGCGAGATCGGCGATCGCACGCCGTACGTCGGGATCGGTCACGATCACGAACGACTGGCCCTGGCTGAAGCCGGCACTGGGCGCCCGCCGCGCGGCGCGCACGATTCGTTCGATCACCTCCCTGGGGACGGGATCGCTCCGGTAGCGCCGGACCATCCGCCGCCGGGTGACGACGTCGTCGAAGTCCACGGGCTCCCCCGGGTTTACGCGGTCAGCGGCACGAACGAGCCTCCACGGGGCCGACCTTATCAAGACCTCGGCGGGGGCTACGCGGCCGCCTCCGGACGCCGCATCTCGTCGCTCTGCGGCCACGTGTCGAGAACGACGAGCTCGGCGCCCGCCGCCAGAGGACAGCGGCACCCACGTCCGCGAGGCACTCTGTGTCGACTGACAAATCCCTGCGAAGAATCCTCGCCGACGCGAGGTGCGTGACACCCGGTCCTCGTCGTCGTGCCCGACGAGGCGTTTCGAGTCCTGCTCGTCGACGAGCTTCGAGGGAAGCGTGTTCGGGTGACTGCGTGCGCCGGCCCCACCCGGCCCGCCGAGTGCCCAGGGCTCCTGGGAATGCCCTCCCGACTCGGGGAGGCTGGCGAGCCGTGCCGGTCTCGGGAGTGGACACGAAGATCGCTCGCTATAGTGCCGCCGGGTCTCCCCTGTGCATGAGGCCGAGGCCGCACTCCCTCGTTCCGGCGTAGCGCCTCCCTCCGGTGGCCCGGTGCGTACGTGTGCCGGCGCCGAAAAATGAGGGATTTCCCCGACGCTCACGGGCTGCGACCCCGCCGATCATGACCTCCTCGCGGGCGCGAACGTCCCGGACGCGGGGGACGGGCGTTCGGTACGGATCGGAACGGAGGGAAAGTCATGGCGGAGCATCCGAACATCGAGCGGGCACAGCGGGACATCGAGCTGTTCCACAGGGGGACCTCGACGGCATCAAGGAGGTCTTCGCCGACGATGTCCTCTGGCACGTCGGCGGCAACCACCCGCTGAGCGGCGACTACCGGGGCCGCGACGACCTGATCTCGTACTTCCGGAGAGTGCAGGAGCTCTCCGGGGGGAGCCTCGAGCTCGAGGCGTCAACGCGCCGAGTCCGGATGCGCTGCTCCAGTTGTGCGAGGGGACCAGAGCCTCGACCTGACGATGGCGAATGCATGACCTACGACTCGGAAGGACGAGTGGACAGCGCCTGGTTCCTCCCGGACGACCAGGCACAGATGAACGGGTTCAAGTGATCGTTTGGAGGGGGGAGACGGCATCGCGACATGATCGGGAGGATGGCGGCTTCCAACGCAGCACGGTTTCGCCGGGAGATCGGCCGGCTTGCTTCGGGGGACGCCGAGGGGTTCTTCGACTATCTGTCCCCGGAAGCCGTCGTGCACGTTCCGGGCACCAAGGCGATCGCCGGAACCTACCGAGGTCGTCAGGAGTTCGCCGGCCTGCTGGGCAGGATTCTCGAGGTCAGCGGGGGGACGTTCCGGATCGAGCCGGCCGAGATCCTTGCGGGCGATCGGTGTTGATGGCGTTTCTGCACGTCACGGCCGAGCGGGACGGGAGGTCGTACGACACGACGGATCCGACCGCAAATGAAGGTCGATGCCGACGGGCGGATCGGCGAGTACTGGTGGCTCCCGAGCAGTCAGGCGGGGTTCAACCAGTTCTGGGCGTAGCCGGTCTGGCTCACGCCCCGCGCGTTCGTAGACGACGACGAGCTCTGGAGGCGGCGAGGGCTGCGAGAGGTCGAGCCCCTGGCCGGCGAGGATGACCTCCCGGAACCACTGGCCGAAGGGCTCCTGCGACGTCGCAAGCTGCGAGAAGACGTGCTCGAGGTCGTCTGCCTCGATGGAGACGACGGCGAGGTCGCCCATTCGCGAGTCTGCAGGTGCCATGCCTCAGCGCAGGTCTTCGCTGAGAGCAAGAGGGCGTAGCCTACCGGGATGCGTCGCGAGGCACCCCCAACCACACGGCTCGTCGGGATCGTTGATCTTCGGCAGTGCCTGTCGACGACCTTCGAGCACCTCGGCCTTTCGACCGGCGACGCCGACGCGCTGGCCGGGCTCCTCCTCGACTCCGAGCTGCGAGGTCATCCCGATCACGGCATCGCCGCGATCGCCCTTCTCAGCAGGCTCTATCGAGACGGCCAGCTGATCCCCGGCCCGACGTGCGCGTGCTGCGCGAGAGCCGGGGCGCGTTGGTCCTCGATGGGGACCGGGGCTGCGGGCCGGGCGCGCCGACGCGGGCGATGCGCTGGTGCATCGAACGCGCCGGGGAGGCCGCAGGGATGGCGGTTGCGGCCGTTCGCAACTGGCAGTTCGTCGTCGGAGGACCATACGCCCGGCTGGCCGCGGAGGCCGGCCTCATCGGGTTCGCCTGTACCAACTTCATCCCGCTGGTCGCACCGCCCGGGGGCCGGTCGGCGGTGTTCGGAACCAATCCGATGGCTTACGCGATTCCGGCGCACCGGCACCCGCCCGTCGTTCTCGACATGGCGACGACGGTCAATCCACTGCAGAAGGTCCGCGTCGCTGCGCAGCGCCGTGAGCGGATGCCCGAGGGCGTTCTGCTCGACCGAGAGGCGCACACGATCACGGACCCGGAGGCGTTCTTTCGGGAAGGGGGCCTTCTGACTCCGCTCGGCTTCCCGGTGGTGCCGCACAAGGGATTCGGGCTGGCACTCGTCGTCGACACGCTGAGCGGGGTCTTGACCGGCTCCGCTTTTGCCCAGGGGATGGCCACCGGTACGCCCGGCGCCTTCCTCTGGGCGCTCGATGTCGAGGCCTTCATGCCAGTGCGGGAGTTCCTTGAGCGAATAGACGCCCAGCTCGACCAGGTCAAGCATGGGGAACGCCTTGCTGGCGTCGGTGAGTTGGTGCTGCCGGGCGAGCGCGGGCATCGGCGCCATGAGCGATTGACGGCACAGGGGGCGGTGCCGGTGGCGCAGGCAAGCTGGGAGGTGCTGGAGACGGTCTGCAATGCACTGGCAGTACCTCTCCCGGCCTTCGCCGAAGAGTGCTGAGTCCGGGCAGAGGACGCGGGCGCACGCCAAAACAGCCGCCGGCACACGCCGGGGCGACCAGATCGGCGTATCGCCCGGTCCGACCTCCCAGCTGCGAGCCGCCGACGTTCACGTGGCAGACCCTCGTCTCGCCGCCGCAGTCACTCGAGACCGCGGGGTGGCCCGAAGGGTTCACAGCCTGGGAGCCTGCGGAGGCAACGCCCAGGGTTGGCGTGGCCGCCAGAACAAGCCGCGGGTGATGTGCGCTGCGAGGACCCCATCCGTTGCCGTCCCGGCTCCTGAACAGGTGTCCTCAGGCAGCCTTCACGCCGAGGGTCACCGAGCAGCCTCCTCGGCCATCAAGCGGGTCAACCCCCCGATGAGGAGCGGCTTGACGTCGAAGTCGGCACCGGGCGGGGCGGACTGCTTCAACTGCGCCATCAGAGAGTCGCTCACGACCCCATACACCTGGATCCTCACGGTGCCCTCCAGGTATGTCTCGTAGGCCTCTGCGATGTGCTTGCCGACCACCTGCATGTGGATCATCATCGAGGCTTCGTCGGGATGGACCTGCACCACGGTCAGCTCGGTTCCCTCCTCGTTGACGTAGCCGTTGATCGAGAGGAGTTGCGGCTCCCGCTCCTCGAAGGTCTCGACCCACCGGGCCCAGTAGCGCTTGTAGTCCTCCAGCTTGCCTTCCTTGATCGTGTGGGTCCCGATGAAGACGAACGGTTGAGACATGATTGGTGTCCTCCTTTGCTCCCAGGCGCCGCCATGCGCCTACCGGTCCTCTTGCACCTCGTAGAAGCGTTCGACGAGCAGGCCGTAGGCCTCCAGGTGGACCGCAGCCGCTGCCTCCGCGCTGGGCGCCTCGAGCAGGCAGAAGAGCTTGCCCGCCTCCGCGTCGGTCCAACCGCAGGTAGCGCACGCCGTGCAGCTGCTGGACGTCCACTGCGGCGCGGTGCGCCTCGGCCACATCCTCCGCCGTGGCACCCTCCGGAAGGCGCTCGTGCACACCCATGAAGAGCGGAATCGCTGTCACCCCCTTCCTCCGCAATCTCCGTCTGCCGCCCGTTCCGCTCCCGGTGGCGGCCCGTCGTCGACATCTCGATCGTGCGTCCCGCCGCTAAGGAACGGCTAAGGCCCTCCGCCGTGAACGGAGGACGGCCAGGGAAGCGTGGTACGTTCAGCCTGCGGGTAGCCCGGGGAGGCGAGGGTGGAGTTCCGAGTTCTGGGGCCCCTGGAGGTGCTCGACGGGGAGCGACCCGTGACCCTGCCCGGGGGGAGGGCCCGCGCGCTCCTCGCGCTTCTGATCCTGAGGGCCGGTGAGGTCGTCTCCACCGAACGGCTCGTCGACGAGCTCTGGGGAGAAGTCCCACCGCCGACAGTCACCACCGCACTCCAGGGCCTCGTCTCGACGCTCCGCAAGCGCCTCGCCAAAGCGGCGACGAACCTGCTCTCCTGCGCACTGCGCCGCCCGGCTACGTGTTGGCCGTCGCCCCTTCGCGCATCGACGCGCACCGCTTCCGGCGGCTGCTCGAGGACGCCCGGAAGGCTTCCGACGACGCTGCGCGGTCGTCGATCCTTCGAAAGGCATTGAGCCTGTGGAGGGGACCCCCCCTGGCCGACTTCGCCTACGAGCCGTTCGCGCAGCGTGACATTGCTTCACTGCACGAGCTGCGCCTCGGCGCAATCGAGGACCGGGTGGAAGCCGACCTGGCCCTGGGCCGGCATGGTGAGCTCGTCGCGGAGCTCGAGGAGTTGGCTGGACAGCATCCATTCCGGGAGCGCCTGCGGGTCGCCCTGCTGCTGGCCCTGTACCGCTCGGGACGCCAGGCCGATGCCTTGGAGGTCTACCGCCGTGCCCGCGAGGTCCTGATTGTGGAGCTGGGGATCGAGCCGGGCCCCGCGCTGCGCGACCTCGAGCAAGCGATTCTGCGTCAGGATCCGTCACTCGATCTCCCCGCCCCCGCCGCGGTGGCGCTGCCTCCCGATGGGCGTCCTCGGGTAGAGGAGCACTGGCTTGCGTCGGAGCGACGGACGGTCAGCGTGGTTTTCGTCGACCTCGCTCCCGCCCTCGACGCGGCCGCCGGGTTCGATCCGGAGGCGCGGCGTCGGCTGATGGGGCGAGCCGCAGAGATGGCGGCCGAGGTCCTGCGGAGCCACGGCGGGTCGGTCGAGCAGTTCGTCGGCGAGGTGTTGATGGGTCTGTTCGGCCTCCCGATCGCACACGAGGACGACGCGCTCCGAGCGGTGCGCGCCACGGTGGAGCTCCGCGGCGCACTGAGCGCACTCAACGATGAACTTGAACGCGATCTCGGGATCCGGCTCCCGCTCCGGTCCGCGGTCGAAGCGGGGGAGGTTGCCGTCGGCCCAACGAGACTCGGCCACTCCGCGCCGTCCGGGGTGGCCATCAACGTTGCCGCCGGTCTGCTGGGGGTGGCCGCGGAGGGTGACGTGCTCGTGGGGGCGGCTGCCCGCGAGATCCTCCGGGAAGCCGCGACGCTCGAGCCCCTCGAGCCCGGCCGGCCGGGCACTCCGGCGGCGTGGAGGCTGGTGGACCTCGTCCCGGGCGCCCCCGCCATCTCCCGCCGGCTCGACGCCCCTATGGTAGGACGAACCCTGGAGCTGACCCGGCTCCACGACGCCTTCGAGCGAACGGTCCGCACCCAGACGGCATTCCGGTTCTCCATCCTCGGCGACGCCGGGATCGGCAAGACGAGGTTGGCCGCGGAGTTCGCCGACTCGCTTCGCTTAGATGCCCGGGTTCTCACCGGCCACTGCCTTGCCTACGGCGAGGGCATCACGTTCTGGCCCCTGCGGGAGGTCGTTCAGCAGGCCGCCGGACCGCACGACGGCCCCAACGAGAGCTTGACGGAGCTGCTGCGGGGCGAGGACGACGGCGAATGGATCGCGCAGCAGATCAGCGGCGCCATCGGGCTGCATCCGCAACCGGGGCGCCCGGACGAGCTGTTCCCAGCCGTCCGCCGATTCTACGAGGTGCTAGCCGAACGGGGCCCTCTGGTCGTGGTCTTCGAGGACCTGCACTGGGCCGAGCCCACCCTGTTGGATCTGATCGAGTACCTCGCCGGGTGGGCTCGCGGGCCGCTGTTCCTGCTGTGCGTCGCGCGGCCCGAGCTGCTCGAGGAGCGTCCCGCTTGGGGAGCGGGGAGCGCGAACGCCGACACCCTCTTCCTCGACCCCCTCGGCTCGGCGGAGACCGAGCAGCTCATCAGCGAACGGCTGGGGGGCGGCGCTCTTCCCACGGAGACACGGATGGCTATCGGGGAGACCGCCCAGGGCAACCCGCTGTTCGTGGAGCAACTGGTCGCGGCATTCGCAGAGGAGGGGGCCATCGCTCTCCCGGCGTCACTCAGCGCGCTCCTGGCGGCCCGGCTCGACCGCCTCGGCCCCGCCGAGCGAGACCTGCTTCGCTGCGCCGCCGTGGTGGGCATGGACTTCACGGACGAGGCCCTCTCGGCGCTCGTGCCCGAACAGGCTCGCCCGTTCGTCGAGCGGCATCTCGAAACCCTCGAACGGAAGCTGCTGATCCGAGGCGGCCGGCCGCAGGCCGGTTTCGTCTTTCGGCACGTCCTCATCCAGGTCGCCTCCTACCGGAGCATGGCCCGTGAGGATCGAGCCGATCTCCACGAGCGATACGCCGATTGGCTGGAGCGCCGGACGGGGGCGCCGCCTCCCGAGCTGGACGCCCTCCTCGGGTACCACCTCGGGGGGGCGGTGGAGGAGCGGCGGGCCGTCGGGTTGGACGACGAACACGCTGCGTGGCTCGCGGTTCGGGCCGGGGAGCATCTGTCGAGCGCGGGACGAAGGGCCTTCGCGCAGGTCGACATGGGCGCGGCGGGGAACCTGCTATCGCGGGCTCGGTCGCTCCTGCTCCCGCAGCACCCCCAGCGTGCGGAGGTGCTGCAACTGCTGGCCGTGGCGTACCCGATGCTAGGGCGGCACGCCGATGCCGACGCGGTCGCCGAGGAGTTGCAGCAGGCCGCGCGAGCCCGGGAGGACCCGGCGCTCGAGCAGGCGGCACGCCTGGAGCGGACTCGGCTGCGACTCATCATCGGCCCCTATCCCTCGAGCCTCGACGAGGTCCGCGACGAGGCGGAGCGGGCGAGGGACTTCTTCCGCAGCGTCGGGGACGATGCCAGGGCGGCGTACGCCGCCCACGTTCTGGGGATCGTCCACATCTTGCGGGGGGACCCCGCCGAGGCGGAGCGGGTTGCCCGTGTCGGACTGGCCGACGCCGAGCGATCCGGCCACCCCCGGGAGGAGCTGGCGCTGCGATGGTGGATCGCTTGGGCCGTGCGGGCCGGCGAGATGCCGGTCGCACAAGCCATCCCCGTATGCGAGGAGATGGCTCGCTGGCGGGGGAGCGAGCACCCGGGCGTGCTGTTCGAGCTCGCCAGGCTCCACGCGATGGTGGGCCACTTCGGCGAGGGGCGGCGCTTGCTCGCGCATGCCCGGGTGCTCATCGTCGAACGGCTGCGTATGCGGCGTCCCTTGCTGTTCGCCGCGAGGGCGGCCGCGTCCGTGGAGCTCCAGGCCGGAGACCTCGAGGCGGCGGAGCGGGAGCTGCGAGCGGCCCTGGAACGCTCGCGGGAGATGTACGAGCCGGAGGGGGTGGCGAAGATCGCCGCGGCGCTGGCGAGGGCCCTGGTGACTGCGGGAAGGGTGGACGAGGCAGAGGTGTTCGCCGAGGTGAGCGAACGTCAGGCGCCCTCGGTGGCGCTCCCCGCCCAGGCTCTCTGGCGGGCGGCCACGGCGCGAGTGATGGCGAGCCGGGGCCGCGCGACCGATGCTGAGCCGCTTGCCCGTGAGGCCGTGCACCTCGCCCCCGCCGGCATGCCGAACCTGCGGGCCGATTTGACGATGGACCTGGCTGAGGTCCTTCGGGCGGGCGGAGACATCGATGGAGCAGCCTCTGCGATCGGTGACGCGATCGCACTCTACGAGCGGAAGGGAAACCTGGTAGCCGCCGCGCGGGCGCGTTCGCTGCGCGCCGGGCCTGCCCAGGAGTAGGAGGACGGTGATGGTCGGACGCACACGCGAGATCGCCGGCGTACGGGTGCCGACGTTCGTCTACGGCACCGCATGGAAGGAACACCGAACCGAGGGGCTTGTCGCGCAGGCGCTCCGGGCCGGGTTCCGCGGGGTCGACACCGCGAACCAGGCCAGGCACTACCACGAGCCGGGGGTCGGAGAAGCGCTGTCCGCGGCGTTCGCGGACGGATTGGTGACGCGCGA
Organism: Actinomycetota bacterium; assembly: GCA_050693875.1. Taxonomy (GTDB): domain Bacteria; phylum Actinomycetota; class CADDZG01; order JAHWKV01; family JBOGWP01; genus JBOGWP01. Next base: position 19,546 of record JBOGWP010000089.1, on the reverse strand, counting down.
CGAGGTGTTCGTGCAGACGAAGTTCACCTTCCGCCCGTCCCAGGATCACCGCCTTCCCTACGATCCGGCGGCGCCGGTTGCGACCCAGGTCTCGCAGTCGCTCGCCAGCTCCCTCTCGCACCTCGGTCGCGATCGCATCGATTCGTACCTGCTGCACGGCCCCTCGCAGCGGCGGGGACTCGGAGCGGCCGATTTGGAGGCGTGGAGAGCGATGGAGGCCCTGCACGACGAGGGCAGGACCCGGTTTCTCGGCGTGAGCAACGTCGCGCCCGACCAGCTCGCCGCGCTGCTCCGGCACGCCCGCGTGCGCCCCACGTTCGTTCAGAACCGTTGCTACGCCCAGCGTGGTTGGGATGCGCCGGTCAGAGCGATCAGCGATCGCGAGGGCCTCGTGTACCAGGGGTTCTCGCTGCTCACTGCCAACGCCCCGATCTTGCGGACCCCCCCCATCCACGACATCGCCCGCCGGCACCGGCGGACGCCGGCACAGGTCGTGTTGCGCTTCGCGCTCGAAGTCGGGATGATCCCGCTCACGGGAACGAGCGACCCGAGGCACATGGCCGAGGACCTCGCGGTCTACGAGTTCGAGCTCGACCGGGCGGAGGTCAGCGCTATCGAACGCGCAGGGATGTGAGGCCGCGGAGCCTTCGGATCCGCGGATGACTGCCTCACCGGCTGCGGCCATTTCAGCGGCCGGAGCTCGAGCCTGAGGATGTTTCCCAACGCACTCGGCGGCTCGGCGGCTTTTCGGGCGCGCCCGGATCGCTCAGCCGGAAGCGTCACCGCCCCCGGCATCGCCGGAGGATCCCTGCCGGCCGGTGCAGGCGGCAGCACGCCCGAGCAGCAGGTTGCGTTCGCTGGTGTTGCGCGTCAGCGACGCCGCGCGAGCGAACTCGCGGCGGGCCTCGTCGAGCCGGCCGAGCTTGGCGAGGAGGTCGCCCCGGACGCTCGGCAGCAGGTGGTAGCCGCGCAGTGAGGGCTCTTCGGTCAGCGCATCCACGAGGTCGAGACCTGCCGCCGGACCGAAGGCCATCGATACCGCGACCGCCCGGTTGAGCTCGACGATCGGTGAGGGCATCAGCTGTGCGAGCGCGTCGTAGAGCGCCACGATGCGCAACCAGTCCGTCTCCTCGGGCGTTCGTGCGCGTGCATGGCACGCCGCGATGGCCGCTTGGAGCGCATACGGCCCGAGCGCACCGCCCAGGCGCTCCGCCCGTTCCAGCGCGGCGAGGCCACGTCGAATGAGCAGCCGGTCCCAGCGTCCCCGGTCTTGATCGAGCAACACGATGGGCTCGCCTCGCGTCCCGGTCCGCGCACGCAGTCGTGACGCCTGGATCTCCATCAGTGCGACGAGGCCGTGCACCTCCGGCTCGGTCGGCTCGAGCTCGGCGAGGATGCGGCCCAAGCGGAGCGCATCCTCGCACAGCGCCGGGCGAATCCAGTCGTCTCCGGCCGTGGCAGCGTAGCCCTCGTTGAAGACGAGGTAGATCACCTCGAGGACCGATCCAAGCCGGGCGGCTCGGTCGGGACCGGCCGGGACCTCGAATGGGACGCGGGCCTCGCCGAGAGTCCGCTTGGCGCGGACGATGCGCTGGGCAACGGTCGCCTCGGGCACAAGGAAGGCCCGGGCGATCTCCTCCGTCCGGAGGCCGCCCAGCAGGCGGAGCGTGAGTGCAACGCGCGCCTCCTTCGAAAGCACCGGGTGGCATGCGATGAAGAGGAGGCGCAGGATGTCGTCGCCGATGTCGTCGTCTGCTCTGGTCTCCAGATCGACGGCCGGATCCCGGTTGGCCTCGATCGTCCGACCCAGCTCCTCCTGCTTGCGCTCGAGCGTCGTGCTCCGGCGCACCAGGTCGATCCAACGACGCTTCGCAACCGCCATGAGCCAGGCCCCGGGGTTGTCCGGCACCCCCGACTCCGGCCATTGCTGCAATGCGGCAACGAGTGCATCCTGCGCCAGGTCCTCGGCGAGGCCGACCTCACCGGAAACCCGCACGAGACCGGCGACGAGCCTCGGGGATTCCATCCTCCAGACGGCATCGATGACGCGATGCGTCTTCTCGGTGGTCTCCGCAACCCGGCCTGGTTCAGCAGCAGGCACCGGTGCGGGGCAGCTACTGCTGCTTCGCGATCTGCGAGCGGAGGCGCTCTTCCCGCTCGCGCAGCTCCGGCGTGAATTCGGGGCCGAAATCTTCGGCTTCGAACACCTGCCGGATCTCGACCTCGCCGCCGCCGAAGGGAGCCCGCTTGACCCACTCGACGACCTCTTCTTTCGACTTCACCTGCAGGAGCCAGAAGCCCGCCACCAGCTCCTTCGCCTCGCTGAACGGCCCGTCGGTCACGACCGGCTTCTCGCCTCCGAATCGAACCCGTGCCCCTTTCGAGCTGGGGTGGAGCCCCTCGCCGGCAAGCAGCACTCCGGCTTTGGCCAGCTCCTCGTTGTACTTCGTCATCGCGGCGAGGATTTCCTCGTCCGGGAGAGCCCCCGCCTCGGTGTTCTCGTCGGCCTTGACGATCACCATGTATCGCATCGTGCCTCCTTGCTCCGAATGCCGGTCCTTCCGGCTGCCCGATTACCTACCCTGACACTGCCCTCACGTCGGATGGGGACCACCGAAATCGACACGCCCACCGAATTCTTCTGGGCCCCGATCAGGAAGATCCCTCCCGCGCGGCGTGGACCCGCCTTCTCGAGGCGGCGCCGGCGAATCCCGGCTCCCTCGATCGCGATCACGTGGCGCTGCTCCCGGCTGTAGGACAGCCCCCTCATAGTCGACCCATTCATGCACCTACGACGGGCGCCCACGCCGAAACTCATCGGTGATCGCGGCCCCGGCGGCGGGCTGCGCCGGCCACTCGATGAGTTTGCGCCCGGCGAGTCGTCTTTCCAGAAGGAAGCCATCACTGGGAGAACCGCGGCTTGCCCGCTGCTGAGGAGCCCGCTGCTGAGGAACCCACCATCGCACCAGCATGCCGCACGCCACGGGCCCGGCCGGGAACCGTCGTCCTGGTGATGGGGGGCTCGATCGGCCGGGCCGACATCCCATGGCTGTGCCGCCTCGCCCGTGCCCGGCTGCGGGCTCACGCGGCCGCAGAGGTCGTCTGCGACGTGGGCGCGCTGGCAGACCCGGATGTGGTGGTCGTGGATGCGCTGGCCCGGCTGCAGCTCGCCGCCCGACGGCTGGGGCGCCAGATCCGGCTTGGCAACGCGGGCACCCGGCTGCAGGAGCTCCTCGCGCTGCTGGGACTGAGCGAAGTCCTGCCCATGTCGGGAGGGTTACCCCTCGAGCCGAGGGGGCAGGCCGAAGAGGGGGAACAGACGTGGGGTGTCGAGGAAGAAGCAGATCGCGCTGATCCCAGCGCCTGAGAGCTCGACCACCTGTAGCGACCAGGGCTCCAGGCCCCCGTCCGGACCGGGCTTGTACTGCCCGAACGCCGGGGAGCCGTTCGCCGTCGTGGGGAGAAGGCGCGAGCCGCGGCAGCCGATGCCCGGCCCGAGGCACCACCGCACGATGTCGTCATGCGTCTGCAGCCACAACGCATAGGGAGGCATCGACCACGAGGCGTCCTCGTGCAGCAGCGAGGTGAGGGAATCCATGTCGTAGCGTTCGAACGCGTCGACGTAGCGATCCAGCAGGTGCCGGTGCACATCGTCCCCGGGCTCGGGCGCTTCGTCTTCGGCGACGTTGGCCGCGGCAAGCGTCGCACGGGCTCGCTGGAGGGCGCTGTTGACCGATGCGACCGTGGCGCCGAGGAGCTCGGCGGCCTCTTCTGCTTTCCATCGCAGGACCTCGCAAAGGATCAGCACCGCCCGCTGCCGGGGTGGCAGGTGCTGAAGGGCGGCGACGAACGCGAGGCGGTGCTCTCGCGCGCGACGACGAGCTCGGCGGGGTCGCCCTCCGGCAGAACCCGGCCGTCGGGGACGGGGAGGATCCACGTGGCCTCCGGCCGCCTCTCCCCGAGGAGGGAGGCCTCCGCGGCCTGCGCCGGGCCGAGGTCCATCGGACGCGCCCGCCGCTGGCCGCCGCGCAACATGTCGAGGCACACGTTGGTCGCGATGCGATACAGCCACGAGCGCAGCGTCGAGCGGCCTTCGAAACGATCGAAGCTCCGCCAGGCCCGTACCAGCGTCTCCTGCACGGCGTCCTCGGCCTCGAACGCCGATCCGAGCATCCGGTAGGAGTAGGCGGTGAGCTCCACACGGTGATGCTCGAGTTGGAGCTCCACATCCTCTGGGCCGGCCGCTGCAGTCGCGCAGGCTCCCTGGCTCGTTGCCGTCTGCTCAGTCATCCCGGGCCGCTCCTATCCTCCCCGCAACGTGCGGGGAAGGATGCACGAGGGCCCATGATAGGCGAGGCTCCGCCGGGACGATCTCGCCTTCCGAGGGGAGTGCGGGCCCGGCCTCCCGCGGTGGGGCCGGCCGAGGCCTGTTGCGTGGCCTCTTCCTCGCGACCATCACGATCACCGCCGGCTGGCCCGGGCTCATACGCCCGCCCCTTCATGGCGGATCTCCCACCGGTCCGCGCTCGGCCGATGAGCTCTTGAGGGCCACGTCGTCCTACCTGCAAAGACGCACCAGCCGGAGCGGAGATGGAGATGACGGATGCGGTCCCCGTCGGGCGGGCCTGGATGCGGCCCGAAACCCTTGCCGGGGCCCTGGCTGCGCCTGACCGCCGCACGTCCGGCCGTGATCCCCGTCGGCGTCGCCGGCTTCGTCGCGGCGCTGCTTCGGGAGATGCGGCCGGATGCCAGCCTCGACGATGATGCAGGTGACGGCGGCGAGGGGCCTGTGCAGCCAGAGGGGCCGCGGCAGCCCAGGGCTCGATCCCGCCACCGCGCCGTGCTGGGGCAAGGAGACGGCGGATGCATGGAGGCAGTGCATGCGGGACATCTCGATGTCGGTCGATGGGTTCGTCACTGGCCTGACCGGGCGTTCGGCAGGGGGTTGGGCGAGGGCGGCGAACGGCTCCACCAGCGAATCCACCCCTGGTGGATGACCTGGCGTGAGCGCCGGCGGGCTCGCAGGGGGCACGGAGGGCCGCGATGGAGAGATCCTCGACGAGGCCTTCGCCCGCACCGCGGCCGTCATGATGGGGAGGCGGATGTTCGACATCGGCGAGGATCAGTGGGGGGACGACCCGCCCTTCCACGTCCCGGTGCTCGTCCTCACCCACGAGCCGAGGGACGCGCTGGTCATGGAGGGGGGGACGACGTTCACCTTCGTGACGGGTGGAGTCGACAACGCCCTGGAGCAGGCACGGGCATCGGCCGGCGAGGGGGGGATATCGATCGCGGGCGGCGCGAACGTCATTCAGCAGTTCCTTCGTGCCGGCCTGCTCGACGAGCTCCAGATCCACCTGATCCCCGTGCTCCTGGGCGATGGCACCCGGTTGTTCGACCACCACGCAATTGAGGCGGTCCAGCTGGAGCGAACACGGGTTCGTGAGGCAGACGTGACGCATCTCCTGTTCCGTATCGTGAAAAGGAGGGATGAGATGGACTTCAACAGCATCCTGATCGGATCGGAGAACCCCGAGGGCCTCGCGGCCTTCTACGCGAAGGTCTTCGGGGAGCCCGCGTGGGAAGACGGCGGCTATCACGGCTGGCAGATCGGCAGTGGCCTCGTCACCGTGGGGCCGCACGACCAGGTCACCGGCAGGAACAGCCAACCCGGCCGGCTGATCTGGAACATCGAGACGCCGGACGTGAAGGGCGAGTTCGAACGGATGAAGGCAGCCGGAGCCGCGGTGGTTGCCGAGCCGTATCGACCGGCCGAGGAGTCGGAGGCGTGGATCGCGACGCTTGCCGATCCCGACGACAACTACTTCCAGCTCGTGAGCCCGATGAGGTAGCCCTCCGGCGGCCGGCCGAGGCCGCGCGACCCTGGCGGGGGGCGGCCTCTTCACCCCAGCCCGGCCGCCTCCAGGGCCTCGCGCCGGCTGCGACAGTCCCGCAGCCCGACGATCCTCCCGGCGCGAAGGGTCACCACGTTGTAGCGCCGGTCGTCTCCCTGCTGGGCCTGCCGGCCAGGCTGGGCCTGATAGGCGTCGAGCCCGGGCATCCGAACGTCCACCACCCGGTCCCCGCTTCCTACGGCCTCCTCGAGCTCCACCTGGATGCCGTGCTCGAGCAGGGGCCGGAGATCATCCTCGAGCTGGTGTCGGCTATGGCAAACCTGTGGGTGGGGAGAGGGCCGGCTCGGGTCGAGGTAGGCCCACTCCAGATCCGGATCGACCAACTCCAGCATGGCCGGGAGGTCGCCACCCGCGAGCGCCCCCCAGGCGGTTCGCATCAGCTGCTCATCGACCGTCATTGCTCCTCCTTCCCGTCGAATCCTGGCGGCGAGGGGGGCATGGCCCCCCGACGGGTGGTTGCGCCCGGGCAGGTGCGGGAGTGCGATCGGGGCGCCGTGGCGGAGGGACGCGTCGACCCGCGGCCCCTCCGCCGGGCTGGGCGCGGCCCTTTGGAATCGGGGGCTTCACGCTCAGCCGAACGGCTTCATTCCGTCGGGAAGGGGGGATTGACCGCCCCGGTCTCCGTGTCACGATCAAGGTTCCACGTCTTCGCGACCCGGGCGATGCCGCCTGCCAACCCGCATTCGTTGCGAAAACACTCTGCATCTCCAGCGGCGCTGGAGCGCGGACCTGTCGAGAATGATGATAGGCACCAGCTCCTAGGTTTGGTCTCGATCCTCGCCACCAGGTGAAACCCCCACCTCTGGTTTCTCAGGGCGATGACCCGTGCGCATCAGACCGACTCCCATCGAATCACTTCGAGCCGATTTCACTCATTCTCTCACGAGCGCGCTCGCACTCCTTTTGCAGCTCGATTCCATGGGAGAACGTTCCTGCAACTCGGTTCACCTCCGCGCCCAGCGCACGCAACTGCGCTCGAACCGATTCGTCACGAAGGACGCCGTCGGCATCGAAGGATTGGCGAGCGTGTGTGACCGGAACGACGAGGGGGATCGCCAGGCCACGCAACGAACGGACGATGAATTCCATTGCATTCACGGCCTGCAGGCCTTGTGTCCCGCCGGCGGTTGCGATCAACCCAATCACCTTGTCGGTCAGGTATGGCGGGTCGCGTCGCGCGAGAAGCTGCAACCAGTCGAGCGCGTTCTTGAACGCGCCGGATATCGAGCCGTGATACATGGGACTACTCCAGAGCATGGCCTGCGCGCTGTGAATGCGATCTGCCATACGCACGGCGATCTCCGGCGTCTGGCGCGCATCCGGCCGATAGAACGGCAGATCGAGCACACGCAAGTCAAACAGATCGGTCTCGGCCCCCGAGTCCGCCGCGCCCTCGAGTGCGATCCTCAGCGCGGAGAGTGAGTGCGAATGTTCGGCGAGTGATCCGCCAAGTCCCACCACCAGAACTCTCGGGATTTTCACGGCGACCTCCTTCGAGATCATTCGCCAGCCGGATGCTGCGTCTGGAGTGGGGCAGGGGCAACGCCTTGGGATCGCTCAGCCGAACGAGCAATCGACAGTGACCTTTTTCAGGGCTCGCTCGAGGACGGCCAGCTCCTGATCATCGAGCTGCGAAACGAACAACTTCCGGACACCGCGCAGGTGGAGCGGCGCGGTCTCTGCTAAGCGCGCGATGCCCGAGTCGGTAAGCGACACGACCACGGAGCGGGCGTCGCTACCCGCTTTGGTGCGCTGGACGAGGCCTTGATCGAGGAGGCGGGCGATGCGGCGAGTCATGCCGGACCGAGAGAGGAGCGCCCTTTCTGCCAGCTCAGTCATGCGCAGATGGCCCTGGGCGAGTGCCAGCAGGCCGAGCACGTCGTAATCGGCCAAGGCTAGACCAGTCTCTTTCTCGAGCTCACTGTCCAGTCGCCGCATGAGCGTGGCGTGCGCGCGCAGGAGTGAGCTCCATGCCTCCACTCCTCGCCGCCCGGGGAGCTCTTCCTCGATGAGCCGATCGAGCAGCTGAGCAGGGTCGATTCTTGAAGGTACTTGCATGTATCAAACAAAAAAAGGCGTACGATAGTTGCAAGCGCAACAATATCAGACCGTCGACCGAAGACTTCGGATTCCGAGAGCTTCAGATGCAGCGAAGGGAGGAACAGCTCATGGCGATCCAAAGCGACAAGGCGGCGCGCGACGTTGTCCTCGTGGAGAGCGCGCACATCCGCCCGGTGATGGGCTTCGACATCCTCGAACCCCTGCCCTCTCGAACCATCCCCTACGAACTCGTGGACCCATACATCCTCGTCCACGAGTCGGTGTTGCCCCTCACTGCGGACCTGGTGGGAATGGACACCAAGCATCCGCATCGCGGGTTCGACAATCTGTGGTACGTGATCTCTGGCTCTGCGAGCACAGGGCATAGCACGGGTCCCGGAGGTTCGATGGAGCGGGTGCGCCTGCAAGCCGGATCCCTGCTGAAGATCCGGACGGGCCGCGGCGTCTGGCACGCGGAAGGGATCGGCGAGGACGAAGTCCGGGAGGGCAAAGCCGGCACGGTGATGCGCGGCGTTCTCTTCTGGGTCAACCTCGCGCGAAGGGACAAGGGAGTCGAGCCAACCGCGCAGCTGCTTGAACGGCAAGCCGTTCCCGTACTGCGCGAGGGCGACACGATCGTGCGCGTCCTGGTCGGCGATGGGTCGCCCGTCGAACTCGGAACTCCCGGGCTCGTCCTGGACGTTGACTTGCCGACGGGGGGCGCCTTCAGCCACTCGGTTCCAACCGAGTACAACGGCTTCATCTACATGCTCGAAGGCGAGGCGAACATCGGCGCGGACCGACGCGGGGCAGGCCGGTCACAGATCGCTGTTCTGGGACATGGTGGATCGGTAACGGTGCATAATGCGGAGCCGGGGACGCGCTTCATGCTCCTGGCGGGAAAACCGTACGGCGAGAGACCCGTATACAACGGACCCTACGTGGACTGACGCGACCACCTGTCAGCCACGACCGATTCAATGCAGGATCCGTCACGGAAGCCTCAGGCCTCCCGCCTAGTGACGGAAAACGTTCTCACTGGAGAGGTGCAATGCTTAGTTACCGGATCTTCTATGGGGGATGCCGAGCCAGTCGCGTTGTCGAAGACGAGCTACTCGTCAGGTGGGTCCCACGATACGAGGGCGCAACGACATCGATCGGGTCCCTCACTCGAATGGACTTCGATTGTCCTCGAAGCTCGACGAAGCTAAAAGCGGGCCGCCGAGGGCGACCGCGAACCCGGCGCAGATGTGGTCTCACCTGCAACCTTGCAACCTCTTTGGTCGGGAAGGGGGGATTTGAACCCTCGGCCTCCACGTCCCGAACGTGATTTGACGCAGGCGATCTACCGGCGTTGAGTCCATTGCGTGTGCGACCTGCGTTTTCGATTTCGATGTTCTCGTTGGTTCGCATTCTTCGCATGGGAGCGCGTTGGTTCCCCCTCTCTCGGGGACGAAAAGGGGACTCGTTTTTCAGGCCGCTCCACGGTCGTAATGTAAGAGCGGTTCGACAGGGGTGATCATCGCCGACGCGCACGCCCTCGACATGTCCGCGCTATCGGCTACGAACGCAGCCAACCAAATCCCGGTCGGAAGTCCGTGCGGAGGAGGTCGACCAATGTTGCGCCGACTTGCTCCGGCACGACCCGGATCGCCGAGCCGCCATCGCGCTCGCGGTCAAACTCCGGGACAGCTCGCCAATCCTCGTTGGTGAGACGGCGCGGCACCACGGACGCGTAGGTGCGCGAGAATGCGCCGAAGGTTCTGCGGATGCGGTTGCGCTGAACGTAGTCCTCGATGATCGGAGGCACGCGTCGTGACCAGATGGCGCGTGTGCGCGTCAACGGAGTTTCGTACCAATGGATTGGCTCCTCGGGGCGAAGCAGGCCGTACCCGCCGCTCACGATGAGACAATGGAGCCCGGCTTTTATCGATCCAATCAGCGCGGTGCGGAACCCGGGTGTCTTGTACGGCGCACCCGTGTAGTAGGCGAGCGCCGGTCTCAAAGTCGACGACTCGTCCCGGCGCGTCCGCTGGAACGACAGCCGCCTGCCTTCTTCGAGAAGCTCAGTTGATTCCGGCCCTATGAAATCGTTCAACCGCCTCTCGGGAAGCGCCGGGTCGCGCCCACCTTGCTTGCTCGCACAGCACGGGATGATGAGAAGCGTTCCGGCGAGATCAACCTTCGAGCGGCTGCCGAGCGCGGCATCGACGAGGACCTCAAACCTGGAGAGATCCTCTGCACTCAAGGGCTCGCCACCCACGAACTCGCTGTTCCACAAACCGCTGGCTCGAACCTTCTCGCTGTAGGCGAACCGCCCAAGCCAGGATGCGCTCGGACCGCAAATCTCGCATGTCGCGACGGTGGCGACGAGGCGCGCTTCGAATCGGTTGCGTTCCTCCCGATCGTCGATCGGAAGGACGCGGAACTGCATCGCCTGGGCTATGTACCCGCAAACGCGCACCTCGTACGGCGCGCACCTGGGGCAAGCGGGCTCGTGCTGACGTTCCCAGTGACCCTTACCCGCTGCGGGCAACAGGCACGGAGCCGCAGGATCGTCGCGGCGGAGCAGCGCGCCGCCAATGTACCGGCGGAACACGCTGCCGTTCTTGGCTCCGACCGAACTCCGGTAGTGATTGTCCAGTCGGGTTCGCAGACCGCCCTGGGCCCTGGGATGGTTGCCGATGCGCACGATCCGACCGTCAGGTGCGTGATCGCTCGCCTGGCCCTGCTCGAAAAAGAAGTAGAGCCCGTCCGTCGCGGTTACCGAAGCCGGCGATGTGAGCGGCTCGAGTCTGCGGATGGCCTCGTGCACGCGCCTGCATGCCTCTGTTAGGTCGACGTATGTCGCGCTCGGCATGGGCGGCATCGCGGGGTGGTCTTGAGACCGGGCGCGCACAGATACTTGCCCCGAGGGCGCTGCTTCCATCTGGACACGAAGACGATACGACCCGTCGACGGTGAACGTGAAGACTACGGATTCGTCCTCACAGAGACCTGTCTCGGCAACAACGTTCGCGAGTGACCTGAGGTGCGCCATCTGCGCGTCGAGAACCTCGGTTCCCCTAACGCGTGCAACGCCATACCAGGAGCGGCGGTCGCCCAGCGCGGCGATCGGGGCGACATCGATCGAGTTGGATGTTCCCCGGGCCGCGTCGCCGATCAGCCGCCTGAGCTCCTCCGCTCGGCTGCGCCAGAACTCGTCGTACTTGGATCCCATCCCGTCAACTATAGGGAGGGTCGGGGCAGTGTTGTCGGTGGTGGCTGCTAGTCTCGACGGCGCAGGTGGGCGGAGCAGAGCTTAGGCCGTCATTGGGGATTCGAGGAACGGAACGTGTGCCGCGCATGCTCGGGCAACTTTCCGACGCCGGACGAACAGCGAGCGATCGCTCGCGCCGCCGGCGAGTTGCGCGCGCGTGTCCAAGCGGGGCTTAACGCGGACGACCCTCGATTCATCGAAGCTATCCGTGCGCTCGATGACCTCCGTTTCGATGGCGAGAAGGCGTACGCGAGTCTGGAATGGGGGCACGCGACAACGGCCGAGTGGACCCGGAAGCTCATCTTCGAGAGACAGGATCCGCAGGCGTTGACCCTGTTCGTCCTCACGTGCTGGTACGACATGCAAGAGCCGTATCCGATCGTATGGAGCAGGCGGCTCTCGCAACTCTCCGAGTGGGTGGACTCCCCGTCCAGGAGGAGGCTGCGCTTCCCGCGGCGCGAATCGCGTCGCAGAAGCGTCCCCATGTCTGGAAGACGTGGCAGACCTGTTGGCCGACGGGCTTCGCGAGCTGGTTGCGTCCACCGTCAACCGGATTGCGGAAGCTAACCCGAACGGAGCAGGGAACCTTCGTCGCTGGATCGCGGCGCTCGTTCTCGAGCTCATGGTCCCGGGAGACGAAACGCGGATCGCGTGCCTACGCCTCGGCCGCGGTATCTACGCTTTCGCCGAGCTCAAGCGCGCATGGATGCTCACGATGTTCCTGCATCTCATCGACCGCAGCATCGCCAAGGGGCTGCAGGTCCACCTGATCGTCGACAACTACGGCACTCACACCCACCCCAACGGTTAAGACCGAGGACGATCCGCTCGACCCCACCCGGTGCCGGCGATGCGCGAGACCGCCGCGGCTATGAGCTATCTCGACAGGCGGTCACGGACGCCGGCGGAATCGCGCTTCGCTACGGCAGCTTCTACGGTGCTCCCAACGACGGGCTGCTCGAGCCCGTGCGCAAGCGGCAGTTCCCGTTCCTCGGCGACCGCGGCGGCGTCTCCTCATTCATCCACCTCGACGACGCCGCCGCAGCGACCGTGCTCGCGCTCGAACACGACGGCCCGATCTACAACATCGTCGACGACGAGCCCGCCTCAGTGCGCGAGTGGCTGCCGGTGCTCGCGAACGCGCTCGGAGCCGAGCCGCCTCGTCACTTCCCGGTCTGGCTCGCGCGGCTGTTCGCGAAGCCGGTGCCATGCTGGGGAACCGAGTCGCGGGGCCTCGAACGCGAAGGCCAAACGCGAGCTGGGCTGGGACCTACGCTGCCGGAGCTGGCGGCAGGGCGTCGTGGCCGCTACGCGTCAACCACCCCGACGGATGGACGCAAATCTCACCCGGCCGCTAGAACGCGTCGCTCGCCGACTTGAGCCTTCCGCTCGGCCAGGCAGCTCCATTCGGGCCAGGAGCGGGACGAGGCGTGTTCCCGGTCGATCGGGGAGCGACCGAGGGGCGTGAGGATTCCCCGCCCCCGCATGTATCGCGGACGATCGCCATCATCGAGCACGGTCAGCGCTGACGTTCAGGACGACGTTCCCGGTCTTCTGCCCCGTCTCGACGTAGCGCGTGGCCTCGACAACATCCTCCAGCTGGTAGGTCTGATCGATGACCGCCCGGTACTTCCGGGCCTCGATGAGCCCCTTGAGGAAGACGACGTCCTGCTTCGTATACCGAGGGATCGGGAAGAGCACCTTCTTGTCGGCGAACGGCCACGTCCAGAGCGCCAGGAACGGGTTCTGCGAGTGCAGGCCGAGGTCGGTGACGGCGTACTTCCCACCCGGCTTCAGTGAGCCTTTGCAGTGCTTGAACGTGAGCTTCCCGACCGCGTCGAAGATGACGTCGTACGTCTCCCCCTTCTTCGTGAAGTCCTCTCGCTCGTAATCGATGACGTCATCCGCACCGAGCGATTTGACGAGTTCGACGTTCTTGGTGTTGCAGACAGCGGTGACGTCGGCACCGAAGTACTTGGCCAACTGCACCCCGGCGGTGCCCATGGAACCCGAGGCGCCGTAGACGAGGATCTTCCGCCCCCTCGAGAGTTGCAGCCGTTTCAGGTACGCCAGTGCCAGGATCACTCCGTCGCAGACCGCCGCAGCCTCCTCGAAGGTCATGCCGGTCGGCATGTGCGCCAGGGGACCGCTCTGCCGTACGCAGACGAACTCGGCGTGCGCGCCCCCTCTGACGCTCACCCCGAACACGCGGTCGCCAACCCCGAACTCGGTGACGGCTGCGCCGACGGCCTCGACCTCGCCGGCGAGCTCGCTGCCGAGGATCTTCCGCCTCGGTCGGACGAGCCCGGTGATGAAACGGCTTATGAAGTACTCGGCGCTGCGGAATCCGGTGTCCGTCCGGTTGACCGTCGTGGCGTGGACCTTGACGAGGACTTCGTCCTTCTTCGGGACGGGTCGCTCGACGTCTGCGAGGCGCAGGACCTCCGGCGGCCCGTACCGGTCGTAGACGACTGCTCTCATGCGCTCCCTCAGAGGCTGTCCCCTTGTCGGGCCGGGGAGATTTGAACTCCCGATCTCTTCGCCCCGCTTCAGAGCATGTGCTGACAGCGACGATTCGAACGAGCCCAGCTCAAGCAGTGTCCGAGCTCACTACGATGACCTGCAACTTCCTTGGTCGGGAAGGGGGGATTTGAACCCCCGGCCTCCACGTCCCGAACGTCCCCGGCTACGATTCGCCTACCAGCGACTTCGGGTCGGAAAGGTCCGCGACCTGCGAATTCGCACTTCTCGTCGATCCGAGTCTATCGCACGGCGTCGCGTTCTTTCCTCCTCTTACGGGAACGAAAATGGGGACTCGTTTCCGAGGCCGCTCCACGGTCTGACTCTGCTCTGCCCGGCGAGGAGCCGAGCCGGAACCCCCTCCCGCACAAGGCTTGCTGCCTGGTGTCGGCTTCTACGAAAGGATGTCGCGCCGGCCCCAGATGACGTGCTGCAGGCCGCCAAGAAGCCCGGCGACTCTGTTGCGGGCTTCGTCCTTCCAGTCGTCGAACGCCGCGACAATAACGAAATCTGAACCCAGCTTCAGAGCGTGCCTACGCAGTGCACGGACCTCGTCCTTGGTAAACGCGTTGGACCGCGCCTTCACCTCGCCGACTACGACCGAGGAAGGCGTTAGCGCAAGGACGTCCAGTTCGAACGATTCGCTTGACGACGCCACGATGTTCACACCTGGATACGCGATACGGATTAGATGATCATGCTCGAAGCGATGAAGTACGAGGAGGTGGTGCAGTGCTCCCTGATCCCACGCGCGGTCAGCGAGCGGGCTCAATGAGAAGCCGAATACTGGTTCGATCTGACCTCCTGCGATCTGTTCGAGGCCGCAGCCCATGCATGTGTGGGGATCGGACACGCGCGATAGAGGTACGTGCTCGGTAAGACCGCACCTGTTGCACCGATGCGAGACCGCCCGTCGAGCCACGCCTAGTTCGACGAGAGACTGCAATGCTTGTGTGACTGAACCCCGCGTGAAGCTCGTCAGTGACACGAGTTGTTCAACGGTCCGCCAGGTCTCCTCGGCGAAAGGAACCTCCTGTAGCCGTTGGACCACCTTCTCGAGCGAGGCCTTGATGCCGAGTTCGGAGCGGATTCTCTGAGCGAAGCGTTTACGATTGGGCGCACATAGCGCCTCGACGATTCGGACGGCGGCCTCCGTGGCCAGTGGCACCAGTCGGGCGCGGTCGCCGATGAAGGCATCGAGTCCGGCAGCGTATTGTCCCTTGTCAGATAGAGCCCTCGTGTATCCTTTCTCCGATATCAGGGCATCCAGAGCAGCGGTAGGGTCCGGCACGCGTACGTCGAACTGGTACTCGGTGTTGGGTGTCGTCAAGAGCGTGAATCCCGACGCCGCGGGTTCAGCGTTTTCGTGCATGAGCCGAGCGATGGCGGGACTTTGTGGCCAGCTCCACCACTCGACATCCCGAATCTCGAAACGAACGTAGCCGCCGAACTCAGTATTGAAGGGCACCGGGGAAGGAACGCGCACCACGGTGCTCGGTGTCGAGATCGTCATCGCCAAGATCGAGTGACGGCCCTCGGCGCGCGCTGCCGTGACCACGTCGGAGGGTATCCAGTTGAGCCAGAATGTTGGGCGTTGGGCGTTGAGGTCCCGTGGAACCTTCGGGGTGGTGAAGGAGGTCGTGAACTGGTTCGATCTTTCCTGTGACCAGTTCATAGCTTGGGTGAAGGACTTCAGACGAGCATCGTCCCCGATGAGCAGGATGTCTGGGCGCGTGTTGATCTTCTCGAGAACCAGGTGCTCGAATCCGCCTATGACGCGCTGATCGTTGAAGGCTTCGAAGGTCCCCAGAAGCGCGTAATTGCCCGAGCGCGCCGGGAGACAAGCGCGGATGTTCCAGAACTGGATCGCGTCATCGAAGCGGATCCGCTCGAACAGGAACAGGAACAGCAAACCCCCCGTGAGTCCGGTGATGGTCTGGAAACTGCAATTCCGAAGAGACAAGGAAAGCAAGCTGGAACCCGTCAGCTGAGCGAGCAGGACTTCAGCTGCATCTCGGGGATTCGCGAGCCCGCACCCCTGCTTCTGGTAGAGCTCATCGTGTTCGGGGAGCCGTATCCCCACCGCGATCCGGTTCAGGCGAGAGGCTGACGGCTGAGCGCAAACGATTGTTGAGCCTCTCACGTCACCGGTGGGAACACCGGCCAGCAGGTGAGCTCCAGGCTCCCAATGGGGAAGTTGCGTTTCAGGAAGAACTTGGATTCCATAGGCGGAAAGCGAGTCCTTCAACTCATCGGCGACTCCGGCGTAGTCGATTAGGACCTCTGGTCGAATGTTCTCCAACAGAGCGCGCCACAGTGCCGGTACGGTCGATCGCCGCCGAACAGGGATGATTGGCTGACCTTGACCACCCCATTCTGTGCTCGCATAAGCGACGGCTTTGTCGAAGTCGGCCCAGCCGCCCTGCCGAACGAGGTAGCCGATCTTGCGCGGTCTGACGATGACGCGCGCTGCGGCCGTCCCCACGAAACTCATGACCCGTGCACTCTCCGCTCAGTCTGGGCTTCAATGCCCTCAGGCATCAGTCGCCAGCTGCCCTTCCGAACCGGCACGCGCTTCGTGAAGAGAACGAAGTCAGGGTCGCCCTCCGTCTCCTGTGCCGGCACATGTACGGGGCTCTCGCTGATCTCAACGATACGTCGTGCCATCTCGCTGTCGGCCGGCTCATGAGGTCGCTCGCGATCCGTAGCGTGTTGTCTCCACGCGGGAAGAAACCGATCCCACAACAGCGAGACTTCGTTCTCTATCTCTTGCGGTGGATAGGGAGCAAAGCTGATGAGACCGACTCGCTCGATCTCCTCTCGATACCGTGCGAAATGACCGTCTAGCTGCTTCAGGCTAGCCTTCAAATCGGCCGCTCTCACAAAGACCTGTCCGGATTCCATGAACATCGGGGCCAGGCGTTCGTGCAGCCTGTCCGCTGACGTGAAGGCCATGCAGAACGGGAGGTAGTAGAGGTAGTTAACGTCGATCTTGTTGCTCGGCCTTTCGGACGAGATCTGGCTAATGGCCGTGCCCAGATAGAAGACGAGATCGACCTTGAGAACGAAAGCGGCGTAGGGCGCGAAGGTCGACAGTGACGGGCATCCATCCGCGGCGTATCTCGCGCTCACGGCTGCTCTGACGTCTTCGGGCACGTTCAGGAACTGCTGCGCGAAGCTCACCACCTCCTTACTCGCTTGGTTGACGAAGGAATCCGCGAACTCCTTCGCCTCATGCAACGTCGCGAGCTTGCGCCCGGGCGGAACAAGGCGTTTCGCCCAGTCGATCATGTAGGCGAAATCGACGCCCGATAGCAACGCGCGCCACACCCTGGCGCTCTGGCGCTCGATCTCGCTGAACTCTCCCTGGTTCCACCGGCGCAGAGCCTCGTGTTCCGGAGAATCCTTGAAATGGACACCGACACGGCCATCGGGGGAACGCTTCGTCTCTCCGCGACCCAGGACTGGCCTGTTCGACATGTCGATCCGATTTCCGAGCAGATCGTTAACCACCAACGTGTGATGGAAGACGTTGGGATTGGCGCCGAGAACGGGAGTCTTCGATGCGAGATCGGAAATCACGTCCTCCGGCGACCGGCCCTTCTGGGGCGGCTTCTCCAGATCTGCGAGGGTCTCCACATAGAAGAGTGGAGTGATGTTGGTGAGGAAGAACTTCTCCAACCACACGGCCTCATCCAGGCTCAGTCCCTGAAGCGCAGACTTGTCGAAGATGATGATGGGTCCCATCAGCGTGAAGCTAGGCCAAACGAACGGGCACTAGGCTTCTCAGCGTGACGAGGCCTCGTCGTCAGACCGATACCCATCGAATCTCCGTGAGAGTCGGCGGCTCGCCTGGGCTTGCTCGAAGCCACGCGTCCCGCGGCTTGCCCGCCCGTTCCATTCGGTCGTCCTGAGTCGTCCAGATGATGATGTCTGTCAGCCGGAGATCTGAAAGAAACCTGGCGGGAGGAACCCGCGCCTCGACACGACTACGCACGACCCCGAGCGTGACGCTCTGGCCCTTGATCACGAGGGCGAGCGCGCGCACGACCCGGTCTATCGCATGCTTTCTCGCTGCAACCCCAACAGAGAAACCTTCTCGCGCGTAGCCGAAGGCAAGTGCCAGGTAACCGTCGAGAATCGGAATTGCCTTCGGCCGGAAGAGCGCCCCGACCTTCGTCGCCTTCGGAGCCCAGACACCCGGGAAACCGAACGCGCAGAACTCACTAACACGCGCCAGCTCGACGTCGTCCATGGTCGCAAGATCCCTGTTGGGCACTGCGCGGAGGAGGTCCGAGAACCGCCCCACATGAGCGGCGAACCCATCCACGTCACCCACGCTTACCTGTCCCGCGAGGGCATCCGCGAGAAGGATCGTCCAAGTCCAACGTCGGCGAGGCGACCGGTTGTTCTCGCCACGTGGCCGGCGAGGTCGTAACCGATGAAGCCGCTACGCCGTGACGAGCAGAACGCGACGCCGCGCTTCACAGCGTCCTCGGTTGAAATCGGTCCGATGACGTTGCCGGAGAAACCATCAGTGAAGACTAGCTCGTGGGCGCTCATGACTGATCCGTCTTATGGGAGTTGCGCGAGACTCTCGCTTCGATCGTGAGTCTCCCGGAATGGGGGCGCGGCAGATTGCGAGCGTGAATCTCGTAATCGATCCTCCAGACTCCTTCTCGTTCGAAGGAGATCAGGACAGGTTGGTCACGGGTGTCTTCGTGCATGTTGTGCAAGATCTCGTTGATCTCGTAGCGCACGGTCACGGAGTTCTCGTGCTCGATCGTCGGACCCGAAACCTTCCGGCGAGGCTCGATGTCGCCGAGCGCACCGAGCGAGTGGTTCAGGAGGGAGGAGTAGTCGGGCAGCCGGAAGTCGAGTCCGCCGAAGAGCGATCGTGCGCGCGGAGGTTTGGGAGCCGCGGGACCTCGGGCTTCTCTGGGATGTCGTCGGGATCCGGCACGCGGATGCCATCGTCATCGCGGATTCGAAGCGCCGCATGGACGCCCTCAGCTGGCGCGCCGGCCTTGTGGTTCGTGAAAGCAAGCACGATGAGGACGGACCTGTTCCAGAATGCCTCGTAGAGGGCGGACTCGCGCAGCTACTCTTCGAGGTCCCGCAGGTAGTGGTCGATCTTGCCTCGATAGCGATCGATGTCCTCCTTGTTCGGCGGGATGGTCAGTCCGCCCGACAGCCCTCCGATGCCGCTCACACCTGCGTCCTTGGCTTGTCGGGGTCGGCGGCCGAGGGTATCGCTCCCTCAAGCCTTCGGCGCTCGGCCTCGATGCGAGCCGAGAAGTCCTCGGGCGGCTGGGAGAGGTCGATCGACGTTGTGAGGCGCTTGGCGAGCTTGCCTTCGTCGATGATCGAGACGTCGGTCGAGGGACCTTGCCTGCCTCCAGCCGGTAAGTGAGCCAGGCGACGACCACCCCCAGCCATCCGATCCCGGCCGCTGAGGCCGCGAACACGAGAACTGCAAGCTCGTAGGAGGTCCTGGCCTTTGGGGCGACGGCCAGCGCGTAGGTTGCGAACACGCCAGTGGCCAGGACGGCGAGTCCAGCGTAGAGGTACAGCTTCCAGCGAGCCATCGGCGGTACCTAGGTGACAACCCGCAGGACATCGTTCCGTACCAAACAGCAGGACATCGTTCCGCTGCCACCCTGCAGTAGACAGCAGGACATCGTTCCGATGCCCGAGTCGGCAATGCCTCCGCACCGGACCCGGGCGTGATCCTCGACACTTGATGGCGCTTCCCCGCGACGCCGTTCGAGAGGGGGAGCGAGGTGGCGACAGCGGAGGAAGCGGCGCGCCG
>JBOGWP010000088.1:0-14063 GCA_050693875.1 Actinomycetota bacterium | reverse complement strand
CCAGGTTGTCCAACGCAGCCAGCAGGTCGGGGTCCCTGGCCTCCGCCCGGGGCCGGCCGGCACCCGGCCGCCGGACCCGCGTGGTCACCTCGTCGCCCGAGTCGATCTCGCCCGCCCCCGTCTGCACGTGGACCGGCTCATCCCCGTCTCCCGCGCCACGGCTGCGATACCGCCACGGCCCAACGCCCGGGCCTGCGCTCCGGCCCATAGCCGTCGCTGACGCTCGTTCAGATGCGGGGACAGCTGCTGCCACCTACGGCCAAGCGCGTCCTCCGACAGCTCCACGCCCTCATACTATATCGCGCGACTAAATTGTCAACGACCCCTAACTGGAAGGCCTCGATGACGGCGTCCGACGTGAGGTCATTCAGCGGATCGGCAACAACGCCGCCGAGATTCGGCGGATGGTCGAGCAGCTGTTGATCCTCTCCCGGCTCGAGGCGGGCGTGACCGAGCTGCAGACGCGGCCGTTGCGGCTCGCCGGCGCAGTTGGCGACTGCGTCGACGCGCTGGGCCGGCGATGGTCGGCCACCCCGTCGAGACCGAGATCGACCCACGGCTGGAGGTTCGTGCCGATGCCGACCGGATGGCCCGGGTGATCTCCAACCTGCTCACGAACGCCGCGAAGTTCTCCCCGCCGCAATCCCCCGTGCGAGCGTCGGCGCGGCGGCACGATTCGTCGGTCGTCGTCGCGGTTCGTGATGAGGGCCCCGGCGTCGCGGCCGGGGACCGGGAGAGGATCTTCCACCGATTCTATCAGGCCGGCCAGAACGGCCGAGGCGGACGCGGCACCGGGATCGGGCTCTCGATCGCCCGGCGATACGTCGAGATGCATGGGGGACGCATCTGGGTCGATGGCGAGCCGGACAGGGATCGGTGTTCCAGTTCACTCTTCCCGTCGCCATGCCCTGAGCGGGCTCCGTCGCGCACTCCCAGCCCGACCTCACCGGCTGGGTGCACGCAATTTCTCGTCCGCGCGTGATGGATACTTCCGTGCAGCATGAGCGGACGGGGCACGCGGGGGCGGCCGCGGCAGGCCGCGGGCCCGCGATGGGAGGACATCATCAGGACGGGCCGCAAGGGGCGGCGTCGTCGGGCCTTGCCGGCTGCGGCCCGGCGGGCCGTCGGCTACGGGCTGGTGGTGCTGCTCGTCGTCGGCGCGGTGTTGGTGGCGCTCCTGGCCTACGCCCAGCTGAAGTTCAAGGCGAACTCGGAAAAGATCGGCGCGCTCGCCGACCAGAAAGTGTCCGAGCCGATGAACGTGCTGATCCTCGGCTCAGACTCGCGTGCGGTCATTCCCGAATCCGAGCGGGAGAGGTTCGATCCCACCGGCCGGGATCGGGGGAGCGGCCGCCGCGCCGACACGATCATCCTGCTGCACGTCGACGAAAAGCGGAACAAGGCCATCCTCATCCACTTTCCGCGTGACCTGAAGGTCCACTATCCGAGCGGCAAGACGGGGAAGGTCAACGGCGCCTACCAGCAGGGCCCCGATGCGATGGTGAAGACGGTGGAGGCGTTCACCGGTCTTCCGATCCACCATTACGTCGAGGTGAACTTCGTCGGGTTTCGCAACATCGTCGATGCGCTGGGAGGAGTCCGGGTTGCGTTCGAGCGGCCCATCAAGGAGCCCGACTCGGGGCTTGACGTCCAGGCCGGGTGTGTCGAGCTGAAGGGCGACCAGGCCCTGGCGTTCGTGCGGATGCGCAAGCTCGACGACGATTTCGGGCGCATCGCCCGGCAGCAGCTGTTCGTGCGCCTGATGGTCGAGAAGCTCGTATCAGCGAGAACCCTCCTGAACCCGGTGAAGGTCGTGCAGCTCATCAACCTGTTTTCCCGGAACGTCACCAGCGACACCGCCCTGTCGGTCGGCGACGCGACGTCGATCGCCCGGCGCGTCCGAACGTTCGACGCCGGCGGCGTCGACATGCGGGTCGTCCCCTCGACCCCGCAGAGCATCGGCGGCGTCTCGTACGTCATCGCCAACGAGAGTCAGAGCACGGCGTTGTTCACGGCCATCCGCGACCGGCGGCCGCTGCCCGATTACGGCCGCACCGGGGTAAGCGCGATCGATCCGGGAGAGGTTCGGATCACGGTGTTCAACGGGACGGACGTCACCGGGCTGGCCAAGCGGGCGGAGGCGGAGCTCAAGTCCAAGGAGTACGAGGTGGTGGCGACCGGCAACGCCGACCGCACCGACTACGCCAAGACTACGGCCTTCTTCAAGCAGGGGAACGACGAGAAAGCGAAGCTGGTCGCGGCACCCTACGGTGCAGACGTGAAGGCGCTCCCGAAGACCCTGACCGCCGAGAGCGAGATCGTCCTGGTCCTGGGGAGGGACTATGCGGAGGGCCGGGCGACGCCCCCGCCCCCGGCGGCGCCGGCGAGCTCGTCAAAGGGCCGGACGCCGGCAAAGCCTCTGATCCATCCCTGCGTGTGACGGTTCAGGATGGGGTGACAGGCCAGAGCAGGGCCGCCGCCTGCTCGACGAGCCCTTCGATCTCCGCGGCGCACGCCTCGTAGACCGATAGGGACTGGCCGATCGGATCGGCGATGTCGTCGTCCGCACCGGCTCCTCCGCGCTGAGCATCGAGACGGCCGAGGTAGCCGTCCAGCTCCTCGTCGCCGCGGCGTGCCCCCGCCTGCAATGCGAGGCGCACGAGCTCGCGCAGGGTGAAGGTGCGCGATGCGAGCTCGGGGCGGCGCTCCAACACCTCCTCGACATGCTCGCCGGCGAGCCCGATCACCAGATCCGGCGGTTGGGTGAGTGCCACCCGGAGCCCCCGTGACCGGTGGCGGGAGGTGTCGAATCCTCGGGTGCGCATCACCGCCACCGCTTCAGGGGTAGGCGCCCGGCCGGCGGGGAGGAGGCCGGCACTCTCGAGGGAGAGCGGCAGGCCGCGCTGATCGGCGATGTGCTGCAGGAACACCTGCGCCATCGGGGAGCGGCAGATGTTGCCAGTGCATATGAAAAGTATTCGCTGCATGGTCTTGTTAATTACTGTTGCGCTCTTCTCACCATGACACAGGAGTGCGAGAATCTTCCCCCCTTGAGCGGAAGGGAGCTCGAGATGAGCGAGGCGAAGCCTCCCAGGCGCCGCGGCCCGCGCGGGACCCGCGCAGAGATCGAGGCGGTGGTGAGCAGCGCCGAGGCCGCCGGTCACGAGGTCGATCTGGAGCAGCAGGCGTCGGTCGGCCACATCGCCCGGGCGCTGGGCGAGATCAGCGTGGGGGAGGCATCCGCTCATATCGACTCACGGGTCGCCTTCGTGGAACGGCAGGTCGAGCGGCTCCTGGCCCGGCGCGAGGAGGCCGACCGCGGGCTTCAGGCGGAACTGGCCGTCATGCGGGCGCGGGTCGAGGACGCGCTCCAGGCCGTGACGGCGACCGCGGAGGAGCAGCGCGCCGGGTGGGGAGCGCTCGAGCGGCGGCTCTCCACGATGCTGGCCGATTCCGAGCGCCGGGGGGCGGCGATCGCGGAGTCGTTGCGCGAGGAGCTTGCCAGCCGCCTGCACGCCACCACCACCAAGTTCGACCGGACGGAATCGCGGCTTCGGGGCGAGATCGGGGCCCTCGCCCAGGACGCCGAGGAACGTCACCGCGCCGCTTCCGAAGCCGCCGCCCGCACCGCCGCGGCCTTCGAGCGCCGGATGGCGAAGGCGCGGTCCGAGCTTGCGGCAATGCTTCGTCAGGTGCTCGGAGAGGTCGAGGCGCGCCGGGCCTCGGGCGAGCAGGCGCTCCGGGCGGATCTGTCGACGCTGGGGACCGGCTTGGGCGAGGACGTCGCGGCGCGGCTCGATGCCGCGACGAGGTCCCTCTGGGCGGAGCTCGAGGCCAGGATCGCCGAGGTGCGCCGTGACGTGGCCGAATCGGAGGGCGAGATCCGCCGCACGGTGGAGTCGATCCACGAGTCGGCGCGGTCCCTCTCGTCGGTGCTCGAAGAACGGCTTGCCCTCGTGGATCGCCGCTTCGAGGAGCGCTCGAGCGCCCTCGAGCAACGCGGCCTGATGCTCGAACGGGAGCTGCGCGACCGGGCTACCCGGGTCGACGAGTCGCTGTCGGGCCTCGAGCAGCGCGTCGAGGGGGGCCTGCGGCAGTCCGAGGCGCTGCGCGACGACGCCGTGGCCCGCGAGCGGGTCCTCGACGAACGCGTCCGCCAGGGGTTGACCTCGATGGAACAGCGGCTCGACGGCCTGCTCGAGGATGTCCGGGGAGAGGTCGCGACCGCGCTCGAGGGAGGCCGGCGAGAGCTCGACGGGCGGCTGGGCGAGTGGGCCGCAGGGCTGCGGCTGGACGTGCAGCGGGCCCGCGAGGCGGCCGAGGAGTTGGGGAGTCAGAGCGACCGCGCCCGTGATGCGGTGCGCCGCGAGCTGCTCGACCGGATCCGATCCTCGGAGGAGAAGGCGGCTGGGGCGGCGGTCCATCTGGAGTCGATGCTGCGCGAGCAGCGCCGCCAGCTCGTGAGCGACGAGGAGGAGTGGTCGGGCGAGCTCGACTCGCTCGCCGAGGCGGTCGCAACGCTGCGGTTGCGTGTCGAGGACATGATCGGGCGCGTCGCATCGGTGGAAACCCGGTGGGCGGGCGACCGAGGCTCGCGCGAGGCGATGCTCGAGGGTCTGGTGCACCGTGTGTCGCTCATCGAGGAGCGGCTCCGCGAGGGCGGCCAGGAGCTGCTTGCACGCCATGCCACGCGTCTGGAGATGCTCGAGCGCCGGGTCGAGAGCGCGGCGGACGGCGAGGCCGACGTCGAGGTGCAACGTGGGGCGATCGAGTACGTGCGGCGAAAGCTGCTCCAGCTTGCCGGGCGCGTGGACCGGATCGAGGGCGGTGCCGCGGGCGGCGTGTTCGAGATCGAGGCCGAGGGGCAGGCGATGCCGCCGGCTTCGCCGGCCTCCCAGGTGGGCCGCGGGGAGGACGCGCCGGAGATGCCGGCTGCAACACCGGTGGCCGAGGACGAGGTCGTGGAGGAGTTCCGTGCGATGGCGGCGGCCCGGTTTGCGGAACCGGCAGTGGAGTCGGGGGCCCTGCCCGAGACGGCCCCTGAACCCGAACCGGAGGCCCGGCTACCGGATGCCGGCGGCTTCTCCGACGCCGAGGTGGTCGCCGAACTCGTCACCGGCTCGGATCCGGAGCCGGAGCCTGCGGACGAAGCGTCCGACGCGGAAGATCCTCCGATGGATGAAGCCTACGTGCCCGAGTGGCCGGAGCCGGGCCCCCCGGCAACGCCCATGCACGACGGGCCGTCGGGGGCACACCTGGTTGCGGAGGAGGAGGCGCCGGGACAGGACGAGGCTTCCCAGACCGCCGCTGGCGACGTGGACGACGAAGGAGACCCGAGCGCCGGCGAGCTCGATCCGCGAACACCCTCGGCTCCGCGGACCGTCCTGCCGCCGACGATACTCCCCCAGCGCAGACGGGGCCGCTGAGGGTAGGCCTTCTACTCCAGCCGCGCCGGGCGTTGGGCCGGCCGGAAACGCGTCGGCCGTCCCGTCAGGGCCGAGGCCCCGAGGTGTTCGGCTGCGCCAGCCCTGCGTAGCGATCCGCGAACCGGGTGAGCAGTTGCTGGCCGTGCCGGAGGGTGTCCGCGCAGCCGTGCAGCCAGTCTTCGCCCTCGGCGCTCAGCTCGTAGGTGCGACGCGGGGGCCCCACCTCCGACAGTTCCCACCACGACGTGATGAGGCCCTCATGCTCGAGCGAGCGCAAGGTCCGATAGAGGAAGCCAGGGTCGCTCCTGCGCACTCCGAACTCACGGAGCCGTTCGTGAAGGTCGTAGCCGTAACCGACGCCCTCCCTGAGCAGGAGGAGCAGGCACGGCCGCAGGAAGTTGCGGGGCAAGCCCCCTTCGGCGGTGGCGGCGTCGGCGGTCTTGTGGGAACTCACGGTGCTCAATCCGGGCAATTCGACACTTTGCGGCCAAAGGAGTCAAGGTCTTGGTGACGAAACGCGCCCGGTTGCCACGGAAGTCCCGCGCGAATAAGGGCTCCACATGGCCGACGCCCGGGCGGCAGGGGCCCGGGCGTCGAAACCTCGAGATGGCGCCGGCAGACGCCGGCGCAGCTACGGCGTGGACAGCTTGCCGGCGAGCTCCCGAATCGCCCGGAGGGGGAACCGCCGGTGACCCCCGAGCGTCTTGACGTACGGGATCTTTGCCTCGTTGGCCCAGCGCAGCACCGTTTTCGGTGAGACGTGGAGCATCCGCGCGACCTCCCCCGGATAGAGGTAGGCCGTCTCCTCGTCGACGAGCTGGTCATCCCCTGGTGCCAACTGCTGTTCGATCGTTCTCAATGCACGCCCCTTTCCCTGGCCGCCCGGCTGCCGCCCCTCGAAGCAAGCCGGGTCGCATTCCGCCCCTTCATCCAGATAAACGACGGTGAGCCTCCAAGGTTGCTCGGGTGATTCGAGCGGCGGAGGCGATTCTTCTGGCGCCTGTGATTCGGAAGGCGCCGCAGGCCGGGGGGCCTACGGAATGAGCGAAGCGCTCAGGATGTCGCCGGTCGACCCGTCCTCGGGCGGGGCCGGGACGGCCGCTTCCGGGTCCAGGCCGATGTTCGCGTCCACGGGGAGGTCGACGTCCGCATCCCCGGGCTGCTGGCTGTCCCCGGGATAGTTGGCGTTTGCCGGCTCGCCGCTTTCTCCGGGCGGGGTCGTGTCGAGCGGCTCGGGCGGGAGGAGCAGCGACGAGGGGTTGTCCGTGGGGAGCGGCAGCCACGGGAGCCCGCCACCCACCCTGTTCACGTCCAGGACCTCGGGTTCCGTGGCCGGGGCCGGGCTCGCCGGCGAGCCGGGCGACGCGAGCGTCCTCGACGGGAGGACGATCGTCAGCGGCTTGCCGCTCGTGGAGGGCAAGGGGTCGAGCGAGGGTTGCAGGGAGAGCGGGTGGTCGGCCAGGTCGGGCGCCGCCGGACTGCCGGAAACGGTGACGTAGCTCGCCTGCGGCGGCCGCGCCGGAGCCGCATCTGCGGGTGAGGGAGCGGGCTGTGCCGAGATCGCGGCGGCTTCGGAGGGCGGCCCCGCCCCCGTGATGGGGGGAGGAGCGGCGGCGATTCCGGCGCCGAGTGCAATGGCGAGCCCAAGCGCGGTGAGCTGCTCCCCGCCGCCGGACTCGATGACCGCCCGAGCCGGTGCCGACGGGAGGCGCTGGATCCAGACAAGCAGGCGCCGGAGGAGGGCCGGGACCTTGCCTGCGACGAGTAGCGGAAGGAGCGCGCCCGACGCATGACGAGGCTCGTCGGCCCACGTCGTGCGGAACCGCTTTCGGGCGCGATGGATGAGCGCCTTCGCCCGCGGGCCCGTGATGCCCATCGCTACGGCGATCTCCTCGTGACTCAACCCCTCGATCTCGCGCAGCAGGAGGGCCTTCCGATGGTGTACGGGCATCGCCGCGAGGGCGGTCCGGACGCGATGGCTCTGGTGCTGCGACTCCAGCACGTCGTGGGGATCGAGAGAAGCCTCGACTTCTGTGCCTCCGACGAGGTGGAGGCGGCTGGCATGCCGGGCGCGTGCGCGAAGCAGATCGAGGCAGTAATTGGTGGCCACCCGATGGATCCACGCCTTGAGGGCGTACTGGCCGTTGAAGGTCGGCAGCCCTCGCAGGACGCGAATCATCGCTTCCTGTGCGGCCTCCTCGGCGTCGTCGGGATTGTTCAGATACCTCCGGCACACCCGCTCCGCATGCGGCTGGTGGCGGCGATAGATCTCCTGAAAGGCGCGCGGGTCGCCGTGCTGGAAGGCCAGCACGAGGTCGCGGTCGTCGGCGCGGGGATCCCGCCGGAGCGGGACGATGTCGGCCGCGGGGGAGCGGCGCTGCGGGCGCGCAGGAGGTGCGAGAACCTCTACCGCCGGCTGCATCGCCGGGCGCCGTTGAACGACCTGCTCATGGTTCCCCCGCAAGACGTCTCTACGCGAAGGAATCCATTAACACGAGGAAGGCAAGCAGCGCAATATGGACGAGGACGCGCGAAGAAAAATACGCATCTCGCTGTAGATGCCCCTCTAGGGGGAAATGGCGTCCGGCCCGAGCGGTTCGGGAAGAATTGCCCGCTCGATCGCGTGCTGCACCGTGAACTCGTAATCGACGAGCCCCAGCCACCACAGCCCCCCGCGCTCGAGCGTCTGCCGCTGCGCCTTCCGGAGGCGCAGGTCGAGGGGGACGTGACGGCCCGAGCAGCGGCGGGCGGTGCCCACGAGACCCTCGACTGCCTGCGGACCCAGCGCCTCCGCCCGGGTGAAGTCGACCGTCAGCGTGGGCGGCTGGTGCTCGAGGACCTCCTCGACGGCGCCGACCAGCTCTTCCTGCCCCGCATCGTCGATCTCCCCGGCGATGGCGATGGCGTGGGAGGTCGTGTCCACGCTGAGCCGATGGTTCATGCGCCGCTCCTTCGTGCTCGAGAAGAGATAGTGATGCTCGAACGCCTACCCGCTGTTCGCCCGAGCAAACCGTCGCGAAAACCGCAGGCGAGCCCGGGTGGGGGCGGTCCACAGATCCGCCCGCTCCGGTCGTTTCGCTCTCGCCGGGAAGGGGTATCCGAGCATCGTCGCCTACAAGAGGAGAAGCACATGGGAGGCGAGATGGATCGTGCCAAGGGCAAGGCCAAGGAGGCGTGGGGCGCCGTGACGGGCGACGACGACCTCGAGCGCGAGGGTCGCCTCGACGAAGCGGTAGGTAAGATCAAGGACAGGGTGGAAGATGTGGTCGACGAAGGCAGGAAGCAGTCGACGATACGCTGGACCGTCTCTCGGACGCATTCGATCGAAACCGGAGCTAGCGCTCGCTCGAGATCGGCTCGTGCCCGAACAGCCCCTCCGATGGTCCGTTGGGCCTGCGCACGCGCCTCGTACAATCGGGGCGTGTCCAACCGCGCCGCATCCAAGCCCCCGTCCCCGGCGCGGGCCGCTCCAACAGCCCCACCTCGCGGTCGTCGCCGGCTTGGCCCGGGCGACCCGGCGGGGCGCAGGTTCCCGGTCATCCGCCGGCGCCTCTCGCGTGAATATCCCGAGGCTCGGTGTGCCCTGAGCTTCTCCAACCCGCACGAGATGCTCTTCGCCACCATCCTCTCGGCACAGTGCACCGACGCGATGGTCAACCGGGTGACGGCCGACCTGTTCCGCAAGTACCCAACGCTCGACGACTACGCGAGGGCCGACCCGGAGGAGCTTCAGCTCGACGTGAAGCCGACCGGGTTCTTCAGGATGAAGGCCAAGCACCTCCAGGGCAGCGCAAGGATGCTGCTCGAGCGGTTCGGCGGGCGGGTCCCCGACACGATGGAGGAGTTGATCCAACTCCCGGGGGTGGCGCGCAAGACCGCGAACATCGTGCTCGGCAACGCCTATGGCATCGTCGAGGGGGTGGCCGTGGACACTCACGTTCGCCGGCTCTCACAGCGCCTCGGGTTCACGCGGGAGCAACATCCGGACCGCATCGAGCGGGACCTGATGAAGCTGGTCCCCCGGAGTGATTGGTTCGGCCTGACCTATCTGCTCATCGAGCACGGGCGCAAGGTCTGCAAGGCACCGATCCCCCGCTGCGAGGACTGCGTGCTCAGCGATCTCTGCCCGTCGTCGAGGGTGGGCACCTCCACGGAAGCGCCGAAGGTTCAGGGCCGCAGGGCTCGCGCCCGGGGCTGAGTTAGGTCCTGCCTTCGAGGCGGGCGGCGATCTCGCGGATCGCTTTTGCCGGGAACCGCCGATGCCCGCCGAGAGTCTTCACGTAGGGCAGCTTCTTTTCCTTCGCCCACCGCTGGACGGTCGCAGGCGAAATGTAGAGCATGCGCGCCACCTCGGCCGTCTTGAGGTACTCCGTCATGTCGTCCTCCCCCCTGCCCATCCTGTCGCTCCCCCTGTCCGTGTACCTCTGGCCGTCCGGGGGACGCGACGCAGCGCCGGCGCTGCGGGCGCTCGCCGTACCCTTGCAGCAGTTTCCTCGATCTGCCGCCGGGTAGCTCCCCCGGGCGAGCGGTGTGCTCGATTCGGTTACGATGCGTACGGTGCACGGATTTTGTCCGTACACCGTACAGCTTGTCAAGCAATTGGGGAGCCGATCTGGGCGGTGGGGCCCCGCCCGCATCGACGGGTCGCGTGCGACGCGCATCCGGGGGGAGAGGGGTCCCATTGGGTCAGCCGAGCCCGCGCCGGCTCACGCACGGCAGGATCCTGCGCGCCGCGGTGGGGCTGCTCGACCGGGAGGGCGCGGAGCGCCTGACGATCCGCCGGCTGGCGGGCGAGCTCGGCGTTGCACCGATGTCGTTGTACAACCACGTGCCCGGCAAGGGGGCCTTGCTGGACGGGGTCATCGGATGCGTCCTCGGGGAGATGTGCATTCCCGAGGGGCACGAGGGGGATCCGGCGGACGATGTCCGAACGCTCCTTGTCGAGTTCCGGCGAGTGGTCCTGAAGCATCCGAACGTCGTGCCGCTGCTGGTGTCGCGTCCCCCGCTGACCCCCCAGGCCCTGCGCCCGATTGAGGTGGGGCTCGAGGCGCTGCGCCGCGCCGGCTTCGACGGCGAGACCGCGGCGCAGCTGTATCGGCTTCTCGCCGGATGGGTCATCGGATTCGTCCTGCTGGAGGTCTCGGGGTTCTTCCATGCCGCCCACGTCGCCGTCGAGTCGCTCGGACTCGATCCCAAGGTCATTGCGACGTTCCCCCGTATTCGCGAGTTCTCCCCCACTTGCTGGAGTGGGGTTCGGACAGCGAGTTCGAGATCGGCCTCGACTTCATACTGTCGGGCGTGGAGGCCAAGATCGGGGACCCGGGCCGAGCCCGCTGACCCGCCGGAACGCCATGGCCGCAAGGCTGCACGTCGGGACGTCGGGGTTCGCCTACCGCGAGTGGCGGAGCGGCTTCTATCCCGAGAAGTTGCCTCGGCGGGACATGCTCCCCTTCTACGCCTCCGTCTTCGGTTCGGTCGAGATCAACTACAGCTTTCGGCGGTTCCCCGACGAGTCGGTCCTCGCCTCGTGGCGGAGCGTCGCCCCCGAGGGGTTTCGCTTCACGCTGAAGGCGCCTGCGCGCATCACCCACGTCCGGCGTCTCGCCGACGCCCAGGAGGAGGTGGACGAGTTCATCCGGCGAGCCCGGCTGCTGGGGCGTCGGCTCGGTGCGATCCTGTTCCAGCTCCCGCCGACGTTCCGAGCCGACCTCGAGCGGCTGGACTCATTCCTTGCCGGTCTGCCGCCCGCGGCGCACTACGCGATGGAGTTCCGCCACGACTCGTGGGGGGATCCCGCGATCGACGAGCTGCTCGCCGCGCACGGGGTGGCCCGCTGCGGTGTCGATGCCGACGCGGCAGCCCTGGGGGAGGTTCCGGTGACCGCAGGCCACGTCTACCTCCGTCTGCGGAGAGACGACTACTCCGCCGCCGAAATCGCCGCGTGGGCGGTTCGGATCGAGGCGGTGCTGGAGCGCGGGAAGGAGGTCTACTGCTACCTCAAGCACGACCTCGGCTCGGAGGCTCCGGCTCGGGCGCAGGCGCTGCAAGCCGCGATCGGTTGAGGGGCTTGCTTTGCTCTATCCGGCGAGCTGGACCTTGGTGACCTTGAGCGTCGACAGCACCGAGGTGATGAAGGGGTCGTCGCCGTAGACCTGGACGACGGCCTTCAGTTCGGGCAGGCACCAGTAGGCGAACGATCTCCCCCGCCCAACGCGGTAGACCGAGACCTGGGCGGAGCCGATCGGCTTCACGTTTCCGATCATCGTGCACGAGCGCGGCGAAACGATGATGCCGCCCCGCCGGATGCTGCCGATCTCCATCCCGGCTCCGTCGGCGGTGCCTGCGCCGACCAAGGAGACCGGCGGCTTCGGGTCGAGAACGAGATACCCCTCAGGAGTCTGGTGGCCTCCGAGGCTCCGCGCCCACTCGGCGAGTTGCGAGTCGGTCAGGGCTCGCGGCCCGGCCCCGGTCTCCAGTCCGACGGTCCAATCGCCGAACCGCAGCATGAGAAATTGGCTGGGCCCGTCGTGCGCACGGTAGACCGCGGCCGAACCGCCCCCCGCCATCGGATATGTCGAGCCCGAATCGGTGGTGCGATACAGCAGCGCCGGGTCGCCTTGCTCGATCAGCAGCTGCTTCTCGCAGCAGCCTTCGAGCTTCGCCGACATGAACGGCTTGACGCCGAGCGAAGCAAGATCGGGCTCCCCGCTGTAACTCAACTCCACCAGCGACCCGTCGGGTAGGAGCAGGGACAGCACCTTGCCCCCACCCTCCAGCCGTGTCGGCGGGACGAACGGCTGCGGGGTCGGCCGGGGCTCTGAGGACACGAGCGGGCGACTTCCCCCCGACGGGGGAAACACGAGAAGCCGCGCGACCCCGGCCAGCACGAGCAGGATCGCCAGCCCCCCTGCCACGTAGCGCAGCATCTGGTCGGAGCTGAGCGACGGGCCGCCTCCGTACCCCCCTCCAAAGCCATAGCCCGCGGAGGGCTGGCTCGCGGGCGGGGGTGCCAGGGCAGCTTTCCATTCCGGGATCGTCGACGTCGGCGCCGAGCTACCGCCAGAGGAGACCGGCGACGTCCACGAGGTGTATGGCGTGGTGGGTGGCCCGGCCGCACTGGCGGGTTCTGGTGCCGAGGACTCGGAGGCGGGGACCTTCTCCTGCATCCATCGCCACTGGATCGGCTCTGGTGCCGATTTGGTCGGCTGGTCGTCGACGTCGCGCTCGCTCATCGGGGCGCGCTCGCGGCGAGGAGTGAGCGACGGACTGGTAGGCAGGTGGCGATAGCTCGGCCCCCAAGGACTGGACGGGTCTGTGCGGGTGGGATTGTATCCGAGCGGCGGTGCGGCCCCGGTGCCCGGCTCGGCGCACGGCGGGGTTTCTCGTTTCGCCCTGGTCGGGCCGCGCGGCGCGGGTATCCTCCAGCCGTGTCGTCAACGGGTCATGGGCACCGTCACGGCGTGGTCGATCGGTCCGCCTGGACCTCAGCCCGGGGCCTTCGGGCCGTCAAGATCTCGACCGCCGGCCTCGCTCTCACCACGGTCGTCCAGCTTGCCGTCGTTGGCGTGGGAGGGTCCGTCGCCCTCCTGGCCGACGGGCTCCACAACTTCGGGGATGTCTTCACCACCG
Source organism: Actinomycetota bacterium (assembly GCA_050693875.1). GTDB lineage: Bacteria > Actinomycetota > CADDZG01 > JAHWKV01 > JBOGWP01 > JBOGWP01. Next base: position 1,008 of record JBOGWP010000088.1, on the reverse strand, counting down.
TCGGCCTCTGGATCGCCTTCGTCGCCTCTCGACGCGCTGCCGATCGGCGGTACACGTTCGGGTACGACCGCTTCGAGGACCTGACCGGCATCGTCATCGTGGTGCTCATCGTGCTGAGCGCGGCGCTGGCAGGGTCTGAGTCGGTGCGGGCGCTCGCCCACCCGCGCGAGGTCGGCGCGCTCGGCGTCTCGATGGCGGCCGCGCTCGTCGGCCTTGCCGGCAACGAGATCGTCGGACGGTACAAGATCCGGGTCGGGAGACAGATCCGATCGGTCGGCCTGGAGGCGGACGGGGTGCACTCCCGGGTCGACGGCCTCGCATCGCTCGGTGCATTCCTCGGGCTGCTCGGCGTCGGGCTTGGCTACCCGCGGATGGATGCCATCGCCGGGCTGGTGATCACCGTTGTGATCGTGTGGATCGCGATCGGGACGGGGCGAGACGTCGTCGCCCGGCTGGTCGACCGAGTCGACCCGCAGATCGTGGAGCACATCGAGGGGCGCGCCGCCACGGTGACCGGCGTGATGGACGTGCACGAGGTGCGCGCTCGATGGGCCGGTCGCTCCCTCTACGTCCAGCTGCACATCGCGGTCGGGGAGGAGCTGCCGCTTCACGAGGCGCATACGATCGGCGAGGAGGTTCGCCACGTGGTCTTGCACGAGATCGAGGGGGTGTCGCAGGTCCTCGTCCACATCGACCCCTGGGGCGGGCACGAGAGCGTGTACCACGCGGCAACCGCACACCATTTTCACGGCGCTGGGGAGCCCCCCCACCCCCCGGGCTAGCTTCCGGCCGCGGTCCTCAATGCGGCCCGCCTCGCCTCGCTCGGCGCCTAACCGGGCTCAGCTTGAGGGTTGCGTCCCGTTCGGCTCTCGTCCGCAAACTTGGACAGCGTCAGGTTGAGTGTTGCCGCTGAAGGGCCGTAATCCCAGGTCAGCGCCGCTTTTCGTGATAGCTATCCGGTAGACGACTGGATAGGAGGCTTCGGATGGCTCAAAACGGCGGGCGCGC
>JBOGWP010000087.1:0-9982 GCA_050693875.1 Actinomycetota bacterium | reverse complement strand
GTCACGGGCCGCGTGGCGTCGACTGCAGGCAATTTCTTCGCCCTCGCTCGCTACCTCCCTGACGGGTCGCTCGACGCCAGCTTTGGTTCCGGGGGGTTGGTCTTGACTGACGTCAGCGGCAGCATTAGCGAAACGGACAGTGCCTTCGCCCTCGCCCTTCAGCCAGATGGAAAGATCGTGTCAGTCGGACTGGTCGCCGAGCAGTTCGGCCTGGTTCGCTATCTCCCCGACGGGTCGCTCGACCCAACCTTCGGCACCGGCGGCATCGTGAAAACGAGCATCGGTCCCTTCAGCGCTGCGCGCAGTGTCGCGCTGCAGGCCGACGGCAAAATCATGGCTGTCGGACGCACCGACCCGGGAGATATCACCGCGGGGGACTGGGCTCTCGCCAGGTACAACCCCGACGGTTCCTTGGATTCGACGTTCGCGGGAGGCGGAACCGTCGTAACGGACTTTCACGGAAAGAACGACTCCGGTGGAGGCGTCGTCATCCAGCCGGATCAGAAGATCGTGGTTGCGGGTCGATCGGGCGACGATGGAGCCTTGGCCCGCTACCTCCCCGATGGCTCCCTCGACCCCAGCTTCGGGGGGGGCGGGAAGGTCGTCGTGGGCGCATTCAACACGGCCGAGGCTGGGATTGCGCTGCAGCCGGACGGCAAGATCGTTGCGAGCGGGAACGATGTCATCCAGGGCGCCATCGGGCTAGATGACGCCGTGATCGGGCGCTTCCACCCGGATGGCTCGCTCGACAAGAGTTTCGGCCGCAAGGGCATCGTGACCACCGACCTCGATGCCGACCAGGACGAGTCCTCGGACGTGGCCGTCCAGTCGGACGGAAAGATCGTGATGGTTGGCCGGTCTGTGGTCGACGGAGCCTTCGCGTTCAGCGCCGCCCGGTATCTGGGAGATCCGGTGACAGCACCGCTCGCCGAGCACTGTCCCGGGATGAGCATCGACCGTGTCGGCTACGGGACCACCGGCGACGACACGCTGAGAGGCGGGGCCAAGCGCGACCTCCTGCTCGCGCTCGACGGCAGCGACGCGGTGGTGGGCGGCGGCGGCGCCGACTGCATCCACGGCGGGCTCGGCGCGGACTCGATCATGGGAGCGGGCGGCAACGACCTGATCGGGATCGCCGCCGGCGACGTTCCTGCCGGGGCCACCGAGACGATCGCCGGGGGCCTGGGGACGGACACTCTCCTGCTGGGCGAGGGCCTGACGACGTCGGACGTCAGCGGGTCCGCTCCCACCTTCACGGTGACCGATCCAGTGACCGGAGGGGTCTACTCCGTGAGCGGGGTGGAGACAATCGGCGATGCCTGAGCTTCCCTTCCCATTTGCTGCGACGCATAGGCCGAATTGCACATTGATTCCGAGCGTCATGCACCGGACAATGATGAACCGTGGATGCTGCCATTGGCGGTGGTGAGTCAAGGGATACTCTGGAGGTGAGCGATGAATCGCAAGCGGAGAGGAGTGACCCTGATCACGGGTGGGTTCATGGCCATGCTCCTGTCGATCGGAGCGATCGCATGGGCGTGCACCAGCCATCTCGGCGATCTCTATTTCTGCTCGACGACCACGTCGGCCGCGAGCTGCGGCTTGAGCACGGAGATCACGAGCTGGTCGGCGAGTGCGGCCGCGAAGAACAAGCTATTTGGATCTTATGACGCCACGTTCGGGCCTGCAAAGCTTCGGTATGCCCTGACGAGCCAGGGCGAGAACGCATGCCACAACTCCAACGACAACTTCGGGACCTTCTCCACCAACGGCGACGGCGACTGGTATGTCGACGTGACGATGCCAGGGAGCAGCGGCAACTACACCGCCTGCGCCAAGTTCGATAATCAGCACATCAGCAACCACAAGAACTTCAGCGTGACCTAGCGGCCGCGGAGCAGCTCAGGGGCTAAAGGGGGCGCATGGGGCCGGGCGCGAGGAAGCGCTCGGCCCCCGTGTCCCGAGGCCGTTCTCACTCGAATCACTGGGCGCATTTCGCTCTTTTGACCGCGCCTATTCTCGTCGGGGCTGCCGGCCCCGTGCGCGGGCTGCCGTCATCCGGGGTGGGGACCGTTAGGACCAGCAGCGCCGTACCCGTAACCGCCGTCAACCTCTCCCGGCCCGCATCGCAGAATTCGCCCCTCCTTGCCGCCAATCCCGACGAGCCCCGCCTCGTAGCCCTTGCCAGCCGGATCGACGGGCCGAGCCAGTTCGGCTGCCAGCTGCACCTCTCGGGCGACGGCGGAACGACCTGGATCCCGGCTCGGCCCGTGCCGACCCTTCCGAAGGGAGCCGAGCGCTGCTATGCCCCCGAGATCGCCTTCGATGCCAAGGGCACCCTCTACTATCTCTTCACCGGCCTCCACGGGCGAGGCAACACCCCGATGGGCGTGTTCCTCACCACCTCGCGGGACTGGGGGCGGTCGTTCGGCGTCCCCCGCCGGATCCTCGGCGCCAACAACTACTCCGTGCGGATGGGCGTCGATCGAGAGCGGGACCGCCTGCACCTCGTGTGGCTCCACGCCACGGCGGAGCCATCCCTCGGAGGCCTCCCGCCGACCTCGAACCCGATCCAGGCCGCCCACTCCGACGACGGCGGGATGACGTTCTCGATGCCGGTGGTGGTGAGCGACGCCGAAAGGCCTCGGGCGGTCGCCCCTGGGCTGGCCCTCGGACCCCGGGGATCGGTGCACGTCGCCTACTACGACCTCCAGCGCGACGCGATCGACTACCAGGGCCTCGAGGGGCCGGCGTGGCAGGGCACCTGGTCGCTCGTCGTCTCCACCTCGGGCGACGCCGGGGGGCACTTTGGTCCGGGTACGGTCATCGACGACACGATCGTCCCGCCTGAGCGGGTGATGCTGATCTTCACCATGCCCCCTCCCTCCCTCGTCGCCGACGACAAGGGACGGGTCTATGTCTCGTGGTGGGACGGCCGCCACGGCGACTGGGACGTCTTCACGGCCAGATCCGCCGACGGCGCGAGGTCGTTCGGAAGGGGCGTTCGGATGAACGACGACCCCGTCGGCAACGGGAGGCATCAGTACCTGCCAAGGCTCTCGGTCTCGGACGACGGGCGCTTGGACGCGATCTTCTACGACCGCCGGGACGACCCGGAGAACGTGCGGAACCACGTCTCCTACACCTCCTCGCTCGATGGGGGGCGCAGCTTCACCCCGAACCTTCGGATCACCACGGCGAGCTTCTTCTCCGACACCGGCAGCCGCTATCCGATCCCCTCGGCCGAGGGCCTGGTCGAGTTCGGCTCCCGGATCGCCCTCCACTCAGGGCGGTCAGGCGCGCTCGCCGCCTGGACCGACACCCGGATGGCCCCTCGGGGCCAGGAGCACCAGGACGTGTTCGCGGCCCGGATCACGCTTGGGGGCGACGCCGCACCGCCAAGCCGATGGGAGGTGCCGACTGCGGCTGCCGCGGCGGGCGTGATGGGCGTGGGGGCGGGCCTCGCCGTCCTGGTGGGGGTCCGGCTTCGACGCCGCCGCCGATCACCATGACCCGCGCTGCCGGGCCCGCGACCCAACACGCATCCCGCCGCCGGGTCGGCGCCCTCATCCTGTGCGCCCTGGCGACGGCCGCTCCAGCCTGCGCAGAGGGGAGGCAGCTTCCACCATCGGTGCCGTCGTTTCGGGTCGGGATGCGCGAGTACCGCTTCGAGCATCAACCCGCCGCCCCCGCCGGCAGGGTGGTCTTCGAGGTCGCCAACCGGGGACGCCTGCCCCACGAGATGACCCTGGTCCGCCTTCCTCCCGACTACCCGGCAACCATCGCCGAGCAGCTCAGGGCCCCCACACGCCGGGCCGCCGCGACGATCGCGATCGTCTTCGACCAGCGGCCGGGCGAGCGACGGGTCTTCGCCGCCGACCTGCTGCCCGGGCGATACGGCTTCATCTGCTTCATGAAGGACGCCGACGGGCAGCCGCACTCGCTCAAGGGCATGACCTCAGAATTCCAGGCGGGTTGAGCCCGTGGGAAGACGTCGACGGCCCGGTAGTGGGCGGATGCATATAGGACGAAAGACACATTGACCCGCCGCCTTCGGCACCCCAGGATGAGATCTTGGAACCGGGTCTTCGCCGTACGAGATCGGCGGGGAGACAAGGAGGCGGCGATGGCACAGCGAGTCGGGAGACGCAAGGGCCTCAAGATCATGCTCTCGAGCGGCGCCGTCGCCGCGCTGCTGCTGATCGCCTCGGTGGCCTGGGCCTGCACCGCGGTCATGGGTACCATGACGCTAAGCCCTAACTCCGGCAAGCCCGGGACGTCGTTCACAGCCACCGCCAGCGGGCTGAGGGTGGCCAACCCGGCGGCCACCTATACGATTCGCTGGAACGACGTCCAACGCACCAAGCAGGGGAAGAGTTGCCACTCCTCCAATGTGATCCTCGCCTCCAGCGTCCCCGCCCCCAACGGCTCCTTCACCGTCCAACTCCAGGTGCCCAGTCCAACCCAGCGAGGAAAGTCGAAGGTCTGCGGCCTCGACGACGGTGACAACAGCGTCGGGACGCAGCACAAGACCTTCACGGTCATCTAGCCTCCGTCAGTCCACACCGAGCTGCGCGGACCAACCAGAGCGAGTCCTGCCGCCGGAGCGTTCAGGCCCCCGAGCGTTCCGGCGGTGCGGGCACGACCCCGCAGGGGCGGGCGACGGAACTTGGTGGCCGCCCTGGTCATGCTCCTGGCGGTCGGAGTGCCTCCGGGCGCCGAGGGGACGGCCGTAGGCGCCTGGGCGCCGACGACCAGCCTCGGCACGGCCCGCTACTCGCACACCGCCACGCTGCTCAGCCGGGAGCCGTGCGGGAGCGACTGCGGCAAGGTGCTGGTGGTGGGCGGGGTGGGCCCAGGCTTCACCGAGCTCGGCTCCGCCGAGCTATACAACCCTGCCGACGCCACCTGGGCCGACGCCGGGTCGATCACCCCCCGCGACGGCCACACCGCCACCCTCCTCGCCGACGGCCGAGTACTCGTCGTGGGTGGGCTCGACGCCGGGGGAGGCCCGCTCGCCTCGGCGACCGTCTACGACCCGGCCGCCGGGACCTGGTCGGACGGCGATTCCCTCGCCACCGCCCGGAGCTCACACACCGCCACCCTGCTCGAGGGCGACTGCGGGGGGAACTGCGGCAAGGTGCTCGTGGTCGGTGGGGTGGGGGCGACCGCTTCGCTTTCCTCAGCGGAGCTCTGGGACCCCTCCACTGGGGGCTGGAGCGCCGCCGGGGACCTCACCACTCCCACCGACGGCCACACCGCGACCCTGCTCCAGGACGGCAGGGTGCTCATCTCGGGCGGGGGAAGCAGCGACGGCCTCAATCCACGGGTCACCCTCGCTTCGGCCCAGCTTTTCGATCCGAAAACCGCCGCCTGGAGCAACGCTGCAAGCCTTCAGGTTCCGAGATCGCTCCACACCGCCACGCTCCTGGGCGACGGGAGCGTGCTGGCGGCGGGCGGATCCCAGCTCTCCTCGGCCGAGCGCTACCACCCCGACGGGGGCGGGGGCTCGTGGTCCACGGTGAGCGACCTCACGACGGCGCGCGACACCCATGCGGCCAGCCTCCTGCCGGATGGGGGCGTCCTGGTCGCCGGGGGCAACACCCCGGCCGGGCCAACCCCATCGTCGGAGATCTACCGTCCGGACACCGGGTCCTGGGCCCCCGGCGGCGACATGGGGTCCGCCCGGTCCGCCTACACCGCCACCCTGCTCACCGGGCCAGGATGCGCAGATCGTTGCGGCAAGGTGCTGGCGGCGGGCGGCGTCGCGGGGGTCGACGCAGGCGGCGACCCGATCGTCCTCGACGCCGCCGAGCTCTTCGATCCGGGCGCGGCTCCACCCCCGGCGTCCGCGCCCTCGCCGCCGGCTGTGCCCGTCGTCCAATCGGTGCTCCCCACGAGCGGACCCGCTTCGGGCGGGACGCTCGTCGAGATCACGGGGATCGGGCTCGCCGCCGCCACCACGGTGCTCTTCGGCGGCGTCGCCTCGCCGGGCTTCCAGGCGGTCTCTGACACCCGCGTCGTCGCCCACGCTCCCCCGCATCCAGAGGGCACCGTCGAGGTGGTTGTCGTCACGCCGGCGGGGACCTCTGCCCCCGACATCGGAACGAGCTTCACCTACCTCGTCCCCGCCGGAGGGATGTGGAGCTCGACGGGTAGTCTCCACACCGCCCGCTCCCGCCACACCGCCACGCTGCTCGGCGACGGGCGGGTGCTGGTGGCGGGCGGTGTCGACGCCGACGGGAGGAGGCTCGCCTCGGCGGAGCTCTACGAACCCGTCGCCGGCGGGTGGATCCCGACCGGTTCGCTTTCCATCGCCCGGGGGGACCACACCGCCACCCTTCTGCCCGACGGGCGGGTCCTCGTGGCGGGCGGCACGGGCGCGGGCGGCAGCGAGGAGACGCTGGCCTCGGCCGAGCTGTACGACCCCGAGGCGGGGCGATGGAGCCCCACCGGGCCCATGGGGGCGGCCCGCTCCGGCCACACCGCCTCCATGCTGGCCGACGGGCGGGTCCTCGTGGCGGGCGGCCAGGACGCCACGATCTGCGATCCCGGCTTCGCGATCGGCTCCTCCGAGATCTTCGACCCCGCAACCACCACCTGGGGCCCGACCGGAAGCCTCGACCAGGGGCGCGTGTTCCACACCGCGACCCTCCTCGGGGACGGCCGGGTCCTCACACTCGGTGGGTACCGTGGATGCCACTTCGATCCGCCGGAGAACCTCGACCTTCCACCCGAGCCCGACGCCGTCGAGGGTCCCATCGCCCGGCCGGAGATCTACGACCCCATCGTAGGGGGGTGGACCGCGGGCTCGGAGAGTCCCTTTCGCCGCATCCACCACACTTCCATTCCGCTGCCCGACGGCAGTGTGCTGGTTGCAGGGGGATACGCGGGCAACGTCGAGACCGGCGGCGCCGCAACCGTGCCCACCCCGGCGGCCGAGACCTTCGATCCCGCCACCGGGCAGTGGAGGCTGACGCTCCTGCTGCAGGCGGGCCGGGCGAGAGCCACGGGTACAGCCCTGCCGGGTGGAAGGATCCTCCTCGCCGGCGGCGTGACCAGCGAGGACTCCGCCCCGTTCTCATCCGCCGAGGTCTACGACCCCTTCACCCGAAGCTGGAGTTACACGGGGTCGATGCACGTCGCGCGCCGAAACCACACCGCCACACTGCTTCGGGCCGGCCCGGCCTCGGCATGCGGCGACGGCTGCGGGAGGGTCCTGGTCGCGGGCGGGGAGCCGGAGAACTGCACCTGCCCGACGGGCTCGGCCGAGCTCTACACCCCCCTCGCCGAGGGGTACTGGATGACCGCATCGGATGGTGGCGTGTTCGCCTTCGGGAGCGCCCCGTTTCTGGGGTCGACTGGAGGCCATCGGCTCAACGCCCAGATCGTGTCGATGGCGGCCACCCCGAGCGGCCTGGGCTACTGGCTGGCCGGCGCCGACGGAGGGGTGTTCGCCTTCGGCGACGCCGAGTTCCTCGGCTCGACCGGAGGCATCGACCTCAACTCCCCCGTCGTAAGCATCTCTGCCAGCCCGAGCGGCAGGGGCTACTGGCTGGTGGCCTCGGACGGAGGCGTGTTCGCCTTCGGCGACGTGGGGTTCTTCGGTTCGGCGGGAGGGCTCGCCCTCAACCGCCCGGTGGTGGGGATGGCGGCGCACCCCCTCGGCACCGGCTATTGGCTCACCGCCTCGGACGGAGGCGTGTTCGCCTTCGGCGACGTGGGGTTCTTCGGCTCCGCGGGCGGCACGGAGCTGGGCGCCCCGGTTGTCGGGATCGCCTCCACGCCCACCGCTCAGGGCTACTGGCTGGCTGCCTCGGACGCTGGGGTGTTCACCTACGGCGACGCCGCGTTCCACGGGTCGGGTGCCTCGCTCGCACTCCGCCGCCCGGTCGTTGGGATCGCGCAGGATCGCTGAGGAGCCGCCCACTCCTTCCGGGGGGCCGACGCGACCGGCATGCTCTCGTCGGTTGCGTTACGACGTCCCATGGTCCCCCAGAGCCGGGGACGTGCTGCCCCTTCGGCGTAGACTCGCCAGCATAACGCCGGCACCGGCGGCGAGGACAGCCATCCCGAGGCTCAGGAACAGGACCCCCGCGGCGAAGCCCGTCCAGCTCCCAGGCGAGCCGGCGGCCCGGTCGATCCCCCCGGGAGAAAGGACACCACCTTTAGGGGGAGCAAATCCGCCCCAGGCGTCGGCATGCGCGCTCCGAGAGGTGAGCACCGGCGGCGCGAGCGCGAGACCCGAGGAGAGCTGGGAGGCCGGCCGATCGGAGGCCACGGCTGGGTCGGCTTGATCCCGAGGCGGACTGGTCGAGGATCGAATCGAGACGGCAGAGCCCGCGGAGGAGGTACGGGCCGGCGCGGCGCCCCGGGGGCGTGAGAGGGCAGTGCTCCGTCCGCCCGTGCCGGCCGACCCGGCGACCTCCTGCTCCTGCGGGGCGCCTTCCCCAGCGATCCCCCCAGGCACTGCGGAGGCCTGGACCGTGGGCCCCCTCACCTCGATCGCTGCCACCTTGTCCCACACGGCGCCGTCGTCGGCCCGGACGATCGCCACGACCAGATACGGACCTGGGACGACCCCCGGGACGACCACGGGGACCCTGAAACTGCCATCCGGCCCCACGGTCGAGTGGTGAAGCGGCGCAACGAGCGCGCCGTCCGGGGACCGCCAGCCGATCTCGAGTTCGCCTGCAACAAAATGGGTTCCGACCACGTTCACCGTTGCGCCGGGGCTTCCAAACGCTGGGCTGACTTGGAGCGTTCGCTGCGGCGTGCAGGCCCAGGCGAAGCCGGCGATGGCGACCACCATCGGGGCAATGGGAACGACGGCGAGGCGCCTTCGGGAACCCTTCATCGATCTTCCTCTCTCGGCCAGCTGCCCGCACGAGCTTGATGAAGCCATGACAGCACGCCAGGGGGCGATCTTCAATGTGCTATTCGTCCTACATGCTTAACGTCGCTTCCACTTGTCCGGCGCCACGTTCTTTGATCACGGCCACGCCACGATCGCTGATGATGGCCTCGGCTCCAAGGTGTTGCGTGATCAGTCACCGGTGACCTCGACGACCGCCGCCCGGGCTGAGGATGCGTCGACCAGGCCCTTGTTGTCGGCAAAGGCTGCGACCAGGGCGTTTACGGCCAGGTTGTTCACGGCACGTGGCATGCCCCTGCTGGTCTGGTGAATCAGGGCGATGGCGTCGTCGCTGAAGAGCGGGTCGGATCGGCCGGCAAGCCCGAGGTGGTGCTTGACGTAGCCGGCCGTCTCGGCCAGGTCCATGCCGTCCAGGTGGTAGCGAAGAGCGATGCGCTGGTCGAGGGCGGCGAAGGTGCCGAGGCGGATGCGGCGCCGCAATGTCGGCTGTCCCAGGATCACGCAGGCGAACGGGGAGTGGGAATCCATCGCCGAGTTGCCGAGCAGCCTCAGGGCCTCAAGCTGCTCGGGAGAGAGCGACTGCGCCTCGTCACAGATCACGACCACCGTCTTGCCACGCTCCGCCTCCTCTCTGTCCAGAAGCTCTGCGGCCTGGGGCACGAGGTTGGAGCGCTGGAAGCACGGGGTGCCACCGAGGGAGCGGACGATCTCGACGTAGATCCCCCGTACGCCCGTGCCCGGCTGGGCGAGGTAGATCAGAGCATGCCTGCTGGCGTCGAGGGCTGCGGCGGCGGCCCGGGCGGCGACGGTCTTGCCGGCGCCCACCTCGCCGGTCACCACCCCCATGGCCCGCTCGGCGATCAGCCAGGTGATGCGGGCGAGCGCCTCGGCATGGGCCTTGGAGCGGTAGAGCATGCCGGGCGCCAGCTCCTTGCCGAAGGGCATCCTGGAGAAGCCGTAGTGGGCACGCAGGCGATCGATGCTCACTGGTGCACCATCCACATGGCAGACAAATCCTGGGCTTGAGGGACCTGAGGCCACAGAGTCGGTGCAGCTTCTCGGTGCCGGCCGGGGGACGGCCTGCCTCGCGAGCCCCCTGAGGGCCAC
>JBOGWP010000086.1:0-26246 GCA_050693875.1 Actinomycetota bacterium | reverse complement strand
GTCAGACAGGGCCAAATGATGCACTAGCGGGTCGCTTCGCCCCCCGGCACAGGCCAGAGAGGCAAGGGGCGGCCTCCGGCCGCGGTCCTCAATGTTGGCCAGTATGGGGCCGCCTCCGGCGGCGTCGTTCAATGCCGGCAGGGCCTCGCTTCGCTCGGTGCCTGCCGGGCCCCGCTCGGCGAGCCGAGCCTCCGGCGGCGTCGTTCAATGCCGGCAGGGCCTCGCTTTGCTCGGTGCCTGCCGGGCCCAGCTCGAGGTGCGCCCCTGGTGGGCTCTCGTCCCCAAACTTGACTCATTCGCACGAACTTCGGCACCTCAAGCTGGGCTCGGAAGGATCAGCGGCGCCACCGGCGTTCCCTCCCGGAAGCTCTGGGCGCTCGTGGACCTGCTGGCCGGGGTGCGCATCCGCGTAACGCGGAGAGACCGGCAGCCCCATCCGCTCTCGGGTCGCTGACATGGCCCCGAGCGTTCCGAGCGAGTAGGGTGGACCGCGGCGGGACGATCCGCCGCCGCGATATATGGCGCCGTCGAAGCTCGTCCTCGAGTGCCGCGACCTGCGGAAGAGCTACGGCGAACGGCTCGCCGTGGACGGCGTCGGCTTTTCCATCGCCGAGGGCGAGACCTTCGGCCTGCTCGGCCCAAATGGGGCGGGAAAGACGACGACCATCTCGATGATCTGCGGGCTCCTCAACCGGGATGCCGGCGAGGTCTTCGTCGACGGCCGCGCGATGACCCCCGACGCCGTGGGAGCCAGGCGTCTGGTCGGACTCGTGCCCCAGGATCTCGCCATCTACCCCGACCTCACCGGGCGCGAGAACCTACGCTTCTTCGGGCGTCTGCACGGCCTGACGAAGGCCGAGCTCGACCGACGGATCGCTGAGGTCCTCGACATCGTCGGGCTTGCCGACCGGGCCGACGAACGGACCGACCGCTACTCCGGGGGGATGAAGAGGCGACTCAACATCGGCATCGGCCTCGTGCACCGTCCGCGGCTGCTGGTGCTCGACGAGCCGACCGTCGGCGTCGATCCACAGAGCCGGAACGCCATCCTGGCCAGCGTCGAGGAGCTGGGTGGGACCGGCGTGGCCGTGCTGTACACCACGCACTACATGGAGGAGGCGGAACGGCTCTGCGACCGCGTGGCGATCATCGACGAAGGGGTGATCCAGGTCGAGGGCAGCAGGCGGGAGCTGGTGGCGCTGGTCGGGGAGCGGGACCGTGTGCACCTGGCCGCCGGCGGTGAGCTCGCCGCCGCCGCTCGAGCCTGCGCCGCGCTGGACGGCGTGCAGGAGGCGACCGCGGGGGACTCCGGCATCGACCTGATCGTCAGCGGGGCCGGCGGCCGGCTCCCCGAGATCCTCCGCGTCGCTACGGAAGCGGGGGCCGAGGTGACGGGCGTCGAGGTCTCCGAGCCGAACCTCGAGGCGGTCTTCCTCCACCTCACCGGGCGGGCCCTGCGCGACTAGGGAACGCGAGATGCCGGGGGCAGTGCTCATTGCGCTCAAGGACCTGCGCCAGCGCGTCCGCGACCGTTCCGCTCTGGTGATGGGGATCCTCGTCCCATTCGTGCTGGCCGCGATTCTGGCCGCCGCCTTGGGCTCCCCGGGAGGGAACAACCTTCGATTCACCTACGGGGTCGTCGACGAGGATCGCGCAGATCTCTCGAAGGCCTTTCAGGACACGCTTTCCGATCTCGACTTCGTGAAGCTCGTCCGGTTCGACTCTCGACAGGAGGTGCTGAAAGAGGCCGAGGCGGGAGCCATCGCCGCGGCGTTCGTGTTTCCGCCCGGCTTCTCCTCTTCAGTTGGGGTCGGCGGCGGGGCAACGCTCGAGGTGCTCGAGAATCCGGAGTCCGGGATCGGCAGCGCCGTGGCCCGGTCTCTGGCCGGCTCGTTCGCCGCGGAGCTGCGGGCGGTACAGCTCTCGGTTGCGACGGCCGTTGCCGGGAGTGGAGCCATCCCGGACCCGGGGGAGCTCGCTGCCCTTGCCCAACAGGCCATGCAGGTGCCCCGCCCGGTGTTGCTCGAGCAGGCCCGGGTGGGAGGACGGTCGGTGAGGCCCTCGACGTTCTTCGCTTCGGGGATGGCCGTGTTCTTCCTGTTCTTCACGGTCGCCTTCGGCGTGCGAAGCCTGCTGGAGGAACGTCAGGAGGGAACGCTGGCCAGGCTGCTCGCCGGGCCCGTCCCCACCTGGGCGATCCCCGTCGGAAAGGCGCTGGCCACCCTCGTCGTCGGTCTGGTGAGCATGGTCGTGCTCGTCACCGCCTCGACGGTGCTGCTTGGAGCTCGCTGGGGCGACCCGCTCGGCGTTGGCGTGCTGATCGTGGCCGGGGTCGTCGCCGCGATGTCGCTCACCGCGTTGGTTGCGACGTTCGCCCGGACGCCCGAGCAGGCCGAGGGGTACTCGACCGCGGTCAGCGTGGTTCTGGGCCTGTTCGGCGGAACGTTCTTTCCCCTCTCCCAAGGCCCCGATCTGATGGCGAGGTTGAGCCTGCTGACGCCGCACGCCTGGTTGATGCGTGGTTTTCGCGACCTGTCCGCCCGCCCCGTCGACGTGACCGCCGTGCTGCCCTCGGTGTGGGCCCTGCTGGTCTTCACCGTGGTGACCGGCACGTTCACCCTGCTGCGCGCCCGCGCCCTGATCGGGCGTCCGGGAGGCCGACGGTGAGCGCGCTCGTCATCGCCGCCGCCGACCTTCGGCGCCTGTTCCGCGACCGGACGTCGGTGTTCTTCATCGTGGCCTTTCCGTTCCTCATCATCCTGGCGATCGGGTCGGTCTTCGGCGCGGGCTTCACCCCCAAACTCGGGGTCGTCTCCCCGGGGGAGGGGCGTCTGGAAGCCGAGCTCGTGCGAGGCCTCGCCCGGCTGCCTGAACTCGAGGTCCGGAGATTCGACCGCGCGGCGGACCTCGTCGCGGCGCTCCAACGTGGCGACGTGGAGGGTGGGCTGGTGATTCCCTCCGGCTACGACGAGGAGATCACGTCCGGCGGCACCGCAAGAGCCGAGTACCTCACGGGCCCCTCGAGCGGCTCGCAGCAGGTGCGGCTCCTGGTTGCGGGCGTCCTCGACCAGCAGGCGGCGGTGCTGCGAGGAGCGCGGTTCGGGCAGGCCAGCGGGGCGGGCAGCTTCGAGGAGGCGGAGGACCGCGCTCGCGAGCTTGCCGTGCTGGTCCCGGCGGTAACCGTCCGCAGCAAGCCCGCAGGGGATTTCCCCTCGGCCGGGCGATTCGACGCCGGCGCCTCGCAACAGCTCGTGCTCTTCATGTTCGTCACCTCGCTCGCCGCCTCGAGCCAGCTCATCGAGGCGCGCCGCCTGGGGGTGGCGCGGCGGATGCTGGCTGCGCCGACAAGGGCGCGCACGATCGTCCTTGGGGTGGGACTGGGACGGCTCGCCATCGCGCTGGTGCAGGCTTTGGTGATCGTTGCCCTCTCGCTGGTGCTGTTCGGGGTGCGATGGGGCGACCCTTTCGGGGCGGCGGCGCTCGTCGGTGCCTTCGCGCTGGTGGGAACGGGGGCCGGGATGCTGCTGGGCTCGCTCCTCGAAAATCCGCAGCAAGCCGGATCGCTGGGCGTCTTATTCGGTCTGGGGCTCGCGGCCCTCGGCGGGGCGATGGTCCCGCTCGAGGTCTTCCCGCCGGTGATGCGTCGGATCGCTCACCTCACTCCCCATGCCTGGGCCCTCGACGGCTTCGCACGCCTGATGGGTCGAGGGGGGACCGCTGCGGACGTGCTCCCACAGATCGGGGTGCTGCTCGGCTTTGCCGCGGTGCTGCTGGGGGTGGCGACGATTCTCTTCCGACGGTCCGTCGTGGGGGCCGGACCCAGCCGGTCCGATAGCCCGCCGGCTACTCGATGACCCTGACCGGCGTGCCAAGCGGGATGGTGGCGGACAGCTTCGCGGCGTCGGCGCGCTGGAGGCGCAGGCATCCGTTGGACACGCTCTTGCCGAGCACGCTCGGGTCCGGCCAGCCGTGGATGCCGACGCGGCCCCCACCGGGCCAGTTGAGCAGCGTCGGCGAGAAGCCCGAGAGCGCAAAGATCACCGGGTTGTAGACGCCTCCCGGATTCTTCTGCGTCGCCCAGACGTAGAAGAGGCCGGTCGGCGTCGGCGTCCGGGCTTTTCCGGTCGCGACCGCGTACGTCGCCGCGCGCCGTCCGTCCACGTAGTGCTCCAGCTTGTGCTGGCCGAGGATCGCCACCAGGTAGTGGCTGACGCGCTCCGACTTGACCTGGTCGGGTGCGACCCACCCCGTCGTGCCGTTCGGGCGGATGGGCAGGAGCACCTCGAACCATCCGGCCTGCTCCCCCACGACCAGCAATGTCTGCTGCTGGCCCACGTCGTTGAAGCCATGGAGCGTCGCCTTCACACCCGAGGAGGCTCTCGGCTCGCTGCGGACGACGATGTCGTCTCCGTTGGCCTTGACCACGGTGGACGACGGTGCCACATCGGCGGCGCCCGGCTCCGGTGCGGGTGGAGGGGGCTCGGGCGCAGCGACCGGCGGCGCCTCTGCGACCGGCGAGGGCGAGACGACGGCCTGCTTCGGCCGCCTCCGGGCGACCGGCTCGGGATCGTTCGAGCACGCGCTCATGAGGAGCGCGAGGGCAACGAGGACGGTACTGCAACGCCTTCCCTCAGCCATGGTCACCTCCGATCCCCCCGCGCTGGCGGGTCTCTACCATTTCCGACGAGGTCCGATCCTACCGGTCGTCCCCCGTGTCGCCGGGGGAGTGCAGCAGCCGAGGGCCGCTGCCCCTCTTAGTAAACGAGACCCGGGCCGAGAATGCGCCGCGCTCAACGGGAAGTTGGGCGAAGTCTCCGATCAAGGTGGCGTAGAATTCCTCGCGACGCCCAACGGCGATACGTTGACCCACCACCCTGAGCGGTGGTACCTTTGGTTTTTGTGCCGCCGCCGCGCGCGCACGCCCCGGACCTATCCGACCCTCGGCCCACCGGGAGGCGACCCCCCTGCAGGGGAGCCGTCGTCGTCCTGGCCCTGAGGATTCGCCCGACCGAGGCAGGCGCGAGCGCGGCGACGTACGAAGAGCTTGAGCGAGGACCGAAGGAGCAGGATGCCCACCACCCAGCAGCTCGTCCGCCGAGGACGAGAGGCGCAGCAGACGAAAACCAAGACGCCGGCGCTGAAGGCGTCGCCGCAGCGGCGCGGGGTGTGCACGCAGGTGAAGACCACCACCCCCAAGAAGCCGAACTCGGCGCTGCGCAAGATTGCGAGGGTGCGACTGACCACCGGCATCGAGGTGACGGCGTACATTCCGGGGATCGGCCACAACCTGCAGGAGCACTCGATCGTGCTGGTGCGCGGTGGCCGTGTGAAGGATCTGCCGGGAGTCCGGTACAAGATCGTGCGCGGTACACTCGACACCGCCGGGGTGCGGAACCGCAAGAAGGCCCGCAGCCGCTACGGCGCGAAGAGGGAGAAGTAGCGGTGCCGCGCAAAGGTCCGGCCACCAAACGGGAGCCGCGGGCAGACCCCATCTACCACAGCCCGCTCGTGTCCCAGCTGATAAACCGGATCATGCTGCGAGGCAAGAAGTCGCTGGCCGAGAAGGTCGTCTACGGAGCGCTCAAGACCATCTCCGACAAGACCGGCGGCGACCCCACGCAGACACTGCGCAAGGCCATCGACCACGTGCGTCCGCTGATCGAGGTGCGGTCTCGCCGGGTCGGCGGCGCCACCTACCAGGTGCCGGTCGAGGTTCCCGCGCGGAGATCGACCACCCTGGCGGTTCGATGGATTGTGAACTTCGCACGCAACCGGCGGGAGCGCACCATGGCGGAGCGGCTCGCGGGGGAGCTGATGGACGCGGCGAACGGCGTGGGGGCCTCGGTCAAGCGGCGGGAGGACCTCCACAAGATGGCGGAAGCCAACAAGGCGTTTTCGCACTACCGCTGGTAGCTGGGAGAGGCCGGGGCGAGGAGGAAGCATTGGAGCGGCGCAACGGGGAGGTTTCGCAGGGGTAGCGGTACGACCATGCGAGACCGCCCGGCCGGGGAGGATTCCCCGGCCGGCTTTGTTGGGCAGGCATTTGTGGCGGAGCCGGAACGGCGCCGCGAGAGGTCGGCGCAATCGATGGCGAGGCAGATGATGGCGAGCGAGGCGAAAGAATTGCAGAAGCCGACCTCCCGAACGGGGGAGGGCCCCTCGGGCAAGGGGGGCGCGCCCGCGATCCGGGAGTACCCGCTTGCCCGCACCCGCAACATCGGGATCATGGCCCACATCGACGCCGGCAAGACCACGACGACCGAGCGGATCCTCTACTACACCGGTCGCACCTACAAGATGGGCGAGGTCCACGAGGGCGCGGCCGTGATGGACTGGATGGTCCAGGAGCAGGAGCGCGGGATCACCATCACCTCGGCGGCGACCACCTGCCGCTGGAAGGACACCTGGATCAACATCATCGACACCCCCGGCCACGTCGACTTCACCGTCGAGGTGGAGCGCAGCCTCCGGGTGCTCGACGGCGCGGTGGCCATCTTCGACGCGGTGGCGGGAGTCGAGCCCCAGACCGAGACGGTGTGGCGTCAGGCCGACCGCTACCGAGTCCCGCGGATGTGCTTCGTCAACAAGATGGATCGCGTCGGGGCCGACTTCTTCATGACCCTCGGCATGATCCGCGACCGTCTCGGCGCCCACCCGCTTCCGATTCAGATCCCCTGGGGCCGCGAGGGCGACTTCCACGGCGTCATCGACCTCATCGACATGAAGGGCCGGTACTGGACCACCGAGAAGGGGGAGGCCTGGGAGGACCGGGAGATCCCCGAGGAGATGCGCGAGGAGGCGGAGCACTGGCGCCACGAGCTCTACGAGGCGGTGGCCGAGTTCGACGAGGAGGTCATGGAGGCCTACGTCTACGGGACCCAGCCCTCGCGCACGCACATGATGTCGGCGATCCGCAAGGCCACGCTCGCCGGCAAGGCCACGCCGGTGCTCTGTGGTTCTGCCTTCAAGAACAAGGGCGTCCAGCCGCTGCTCGACGCGGTGATCAACTACCTGCCCTCGCCGCTCGACGTGCCCCCAGTCACCGGCGAGAACCCCAAGACCGGTGCGAGCATCGAGCGCGAGGCCGACGACCTCGCCCCCTTCTGCGCCCTGGCCTTCAAGATCATGTCCGACCCCCACGTGGGACGGCTGACCTACTTCCGCGTGTACTCCGGAACGCTGCGCAGCGGCGGGCAGGTGTGGAACTCGACCCGCGACCGGAAGGAGCGGGTGGGCCGCGTCCTTCGCATGCATGCCAACCACCGCGAGGACGTCGACGCGGTGTTCACGGGCGACATCGTGGCCGTCGTCGGCTTGAAGCACACCTACACCGGCGACACGCTGTGCGACCCCAACCAGCCGATCATGCTCGAGGCGCCCACCTTCGCCCAGCCGGTGATCTCGATGGCGATCGAGCCGAAGACCAAGGCCGACCAGGACAAGCTCGGCAACGCACTCCAGCGCCTCGCCGAGGAGGACCCGACGTTCATCATCCGGTCCGACGACGAGACCGGCCAGACGATTATCTCGGGCATGGGCGAGCTGCACCTCGAGGTGCTCGTCGACCGGCTGACGCGGGAGTTCCGCGTCGACGCCAACGTCGGCAAGCCGCAGGTCGCCTATCGCGAGACGGTGCGGAACCCCGTGCAGAAGGTGGAGATGCGGTACGTGAAGCAGACCGGCGGGCGCGGGCAGTACGGGCACGTGGTCCTCGATGTCGAGCCCATGGGGCCCGGCGGGGGCTACGAGTTCGTCAACAAGATCAAGGGAGGAACGATCCCCTCCGAGTACATCCCGGCCGTCGATGAGGGCGTCCAGGAGGCCGCCGCCTCGGGCGTGCTTGCCGGGTATCCGCTGGTGGATCTGCGCGTCACGCTCGTCGACGGTTCGTACCACGAGGTCGACTCCTCGGAGATGGCCTTCAAGATCGCCGGTTCGATGGCGCTGAAACGGGCTGCCGACAAGGCCAAGGTCGCCCTGCTCGAGCCCGTGATGGACGTCGAGGTGGTGACGCCCGAGGAGTTCCTCGGCGACGTGATCGCCGACCTCAACTCCCGCCGCGGGCGCATCGAGAAGATGGAAAGCCGAGCGAACGCCCGGGCGATCCGCGGTCAGGTTCCGCTCTCGGAGATGTTCGGATACGCTACGTCGCTGCGCAGCGCGACGCAGGGGCGAGCCACCTACACCATGCAGTTCCACTCCTACCAGGAGGTCCCGTCCAACCTCGCCGACCAGATCGTTCGGCGGGTGCGTGGTGAGTAGGGCTCAGGGGTTGCAAAGGGGTCTCGCCGTGGTCGTGGGCGTCTGAAAGGGGACGTGGCATGGTGCAGCAGAAGATCCGGATCAAGCTCAAGGCCTACGACCACGAGATCATCGACCAGAGCGCGCGGAAGATCGTCGACACGGTGACGCGCAGCGGCGCGAGCGTCCACGGCCCGGTGCCGCTCCCCACTCGCATCGAGCGGTTTGCCGTCATCCGGTCGCCGCACAAGGACAAGGACTCCCGCGAGCACTTCGAGATGCGGACGCACTTGCGGATGATCGACATCGTCGACCCCACCCCCAAGACCGTCGACTCACTGATGCGGCTCGACCTGCCGGCCGGCGTCGACATCGAGATCAAGACCTGAGATGGCACGCGTGACGAAAGGGATCCTCGGCGAGAAGCTGGGCATGACCCAGATCTTCGACGAGCAGGCGCGGGTCGTCCCGGTGACGGTGATCAAGGCCGGGCCGTGCCGCATCGCGCAGATCCGCTCAGCCGGCAGCGACGGCTACACCGCGCTCCAGCTGGCCTTCGGCGAGGTGGCCGAGCGAAAGCTCACGAAGCCCGAGCTCGGGCATCTGAAGAAGCAGGGTCTGCCCGCCTTCAAGCATCTGGCCGAGCTGGTGGTCGCCGACACCGACGGCTTCCAGGTCGGCCAGGAGATCAAGGCGGATATCTTCGCGAAGGGCGAGCGAGCCGACGTCGTGGGCATCTCGAAGGGCAAGGGCTTCGCCGGGGTCATGAAGCGCCACGGGTTCGGCGGTCTGCCCGGCAGCCACGGCACGGAGCGAAAGCATCGCTCTCCCGGCTCCGTGGGCGCGAGCGCGACGCCGTCGCGCATCTTCAAGGGGACGCGGATGGCGGGGCGCAAGGGGGCCGAGCGTGTCACGGTGCTGAACCTCGAGGTGGTTGGCGTCGATGCCGATCGGAACCTTCTGCTCCTGCGCGGCGCGGTGCCCGGACCCACGGGCGGTCTGGTGCTCGTCCGCTCGACCGTGCGGGGGAGGGGAGCCTGATGGCGCTCGACTCTCCTGCCGCCACGCTGCGGGCACGCTCATTCGCTGCCGACGGCTCGTCGCACGACGAGGTCGAGTTGCCGCCGTCGATCTTCGGGGTCAAGGTCAACGTTCCCGCGATGCACCAGGTCGTCACCGCCCAGCTCGCCGCGATTCGCGCCGGGACGCATTCCACCAAGACCCGCGCGGAGGTGCGCGGCGGAGGCCGCAAGCCGTGGCGCCAGAAGGGGACCGGACGGGCGCGGCACGGGTCGATCCGAGAGCCGCAGTGGGTCGGCGGTGGGGTCGCACACGGCCCCAAGCCGCGCGACCACGCCGTGCGCGTGAACAAGAAGACGCGCGCGCTCGCCTTGCGGTCGGCCCTCTCCGACCAGGCGAGCACCGGCGCGGTGGTCGTGGCCGACCTTCCCGCCCTCGACCAGCCGCAGACCAAGCGAGCGGTGGAGCTGCTCGAGCGATGGGGCGCCGCGGGGTTGCGGACCCTGCTCGTGCTGGATCGCGGTGAGAACCTTCGGAGGATCAACGTCACCAAGTCCTTCCGCAACCTGCCCATGGTGGTGATCGTGACGGCGCCGACGACGTATCTTGTGCTCGAGGCGGACATCGTGGTCTTCACCCCGGCGGCGTTCGATGCCCTCACCGCGCCGAAGGCCATGTCGCACGAGGGAGGCGGCGAATGAGCGCAGCGCGCGACGTGATCCTGAAGCCGGTGGTGAGCGAGAAGTCCTATGCACTCATCGACGCCAACAGCTACACCTTCCTCGTCGCTCCCGACGCGACGAAGACCCAGATCCGCCAGGCGGTCGAGGAGATCTGGCCCGAGGTGAAGGTGGGGTCAGTGAACACCATCACCCGCAAGGGCAAGCGGAAGCGGTACCGCCACGTGATGGGGCAGCGGCCGAACGCGAAGCGCGCCATCGTGAAGCTGGCCGAAGGCAAGATCGAGCTGTTCGAGACCAGGTAGAAGCGAGGGACAGAAGAGGCTGTGGGGATTCGCAAGTCGAGGCCGACGACACCGGGGCGGCGCGGCATGACCTTTGCCGACTTCGCCGAGGTGACGCGCGACCGCCCCGAGCGGTCGCTGGTGCGCGCGAAGCCCTCGACCGGTGGACGGAACTCGTACGGGCGCGTCACCACGCGCCACCGCGGCGGGGGACACAAGCGCAAGTACCGCGTCGTCGACTTCCGCCGCGAGAAGGACGGGGTCGCCGCCAAGGTCGCGGAGATCGAGTACGACCCGAATCGCAGCGCCCGCCTCGCGCTGCTCCACTACGCCGATGGCGAGAAGCGGTACATCCTCGCTCCGGCCCGCGTGTCGGTCGGCGACGTGCTGATGAGCGGGCCCAGCGTCGAGATCCGCGCGGGGAACGCGCTCCCCCTGCGGAACATGCCGGTGGGCACGGTCGTGCACAACGTCGAGCTCAAGCCGGGCGGGGGCGGCAAGATCGCCCGTTCGGCGGGCATGTCCGTGCAGCTCGTGGCCAAGGAAGGGGGCAACGCGACGCTCCGGCTCCCGTCCGGCGAGATGCGGCTAGTCTCGATGGATTGCCGCGCAACCGTGGGCCCCGTCGGCAACGCCGAGGCGGAGTTGGTGACGGTGGGCAAGGCGGGTAGGAGCCGGTGGCAGGGCCGCCGTCCGACCGTCCGCGGGGTCGCCATGAACCCCATCGACCACCCCTTGGGGGGTGGCGAGGGCAAGTCGTCCGGCGGGCGCCACCCCACCTCCCCGTGGGGCAAGAAGGAGGGCCGCACCCGGAAGAAGCGCAAGTACTCCGATCCGCAGATCGTGCGGCGGCGCGGCTCGAAGCGAGGAGGGTGATGGGCCCGATGGAAGCTGGACGGGGAGGCGAGAGCTAGATGGCGAGGTCGCTCAAGAAGGGGCCGTTCGTCGACGACCACCTGCTGAAGAAGGTCGACGACCTGAATCGGCGCGGCGAGAAGCGCGTGATCAAGACCTGGTCGCGCCGCTCCACCGTCATTCCCGACATGGTGGGCCACACCATCGCCGTCCACGACGGGCGCAAGCACGTCCCCGTGTACGTGACCGAGTCGATGGTCGGGCACAAGCTGGGAGAGTTCGTGCTCACCCGGACCTTCCGCACCCACGGGCACCACACCGAGCGGAGCACCAGGCTCAAGTGAGCGAGGGGGGGCGATAGCGGTGGCACGCGAGCCGGGCGAGCTGGCGACGCAGGCCAACGCGCGCGCCCGCTACGTCAACATGAGCCCATTCAAGCTGCGTCAGGTGGCCGCGCTGATCCGCGGCAAGCCGGTCGATGAGGCCCGGCGAATCCTCGCCTTCACGCCGAAGGCGGCAAGCCGGGAGCTCTCCAAGGTTCTGGAGGCCGCGGTGGCGAACGCCGAGCAGAACTTTCAAATCCCCCAGGACGAGCTCGTGGTCAAGATCGCCCTGGCTGACGAGGGGCCGACCATTCGGCGGTTTCGTCCCCGGGCGCTCGGCCGCGCCTACCGGGTCCGGAAGCGCACCAGTCACATCGACCTCGTGGTCGAGCGAGTGGCGCCGCAGGTCGTGCCGGGTGGTGCCCGTGGGTCCCGCGAAGAGAAGGGCCGCCGACGCCGGGAGCGCCGCGGCGGGCAGCGATCGGCAACGGACGAGGGGAGGTAGGAGGTTGGGACACAAAGTCCACCCGTACGGGCTGCGTCTCGGCATCGTCAACGACTGGAAGTCGCGCTGGTACGCCGAGGGATCGCAGTTCCGCGACTACGTCCTGCAGGACGACCGTATCCGCGCGTACCTTCGCAACCTGTTGCCGCATGCCGCGATCAGCCGGATCGAGATCGAACGCACGCGGGAGCGAGTGCGCGTCGACGTGCACACCGCCCGTCCGGGGATCGTCATCGGGCGCCGCGGCGTGCAGGCCGAGGAGATCCGCGCCGCGCTGGAGGGCCTCGAGAGTCATGCCGCTCGTTCCCGGACGGGCAAGGAGGTCAACGTCCAGGTGCAGCTGAACATCATCGAGGTCAAGATGCCCGACCTGGACGCCCAGCTGCTGGCCCAGGCCGTGGCCGAGCAGCTGTCCTCTCGCGTCTCGTTCCGCAGAGCGATGCGCAAGGCCGTGAACACGGCGATCAAGGCGGGCGGGCTGGGCGTCAAGGTGGCCTGCGGCGGGCGGCTCGGCGGGGCCGAGATGAGCCGGCGTGAGGGCTATCATGAAGGCAAGGTTCCACTCCACACGCTCCGGGCGGACATCGACTACGGGTTCGCCGAGGCTCGGACCACGTTCGGCCGCATCGGCGTCAAGGTCTGGATCTACAAGGGGGAGGTCGTCCCGGTGCGCGGGTCGGCGGGAGCGGCCCAGCGGGAGGCCCCCAAGCCCTCCGCGCCCGGTGAGCGCCGGCGGGGACGCGGCGCTGCAAGCGGTGGTGGCGGTGCCGGAGCGGCGCCCGAGGCGGCACCGGCCGCCGACAGGAGGAGCTGAGCTCGATGTTGATGCCGAAGAAGGTCAAGCACCGCAAGCAGCACCGCGGGCGGATGAAGGGCCTGTCGAAGGGCGGGACCGCGGTGAACTTCGGTGACTACGGCATCCAGGCGCTGGAGCCCGGGTGGATCACGGATCACCAGATCGAGTCGGCCCGTGTTGCGATCACGCGCCACATCCGCCGAGGCGGGAAGGTGTGGATCAACATCTTCCCCGACAAGCCCTACACGAAGAAGCCCGCTGAGACCCGGATGGGCTCGGGCAAGGGCAACCCCGAGGGCTGGGTGGCCGTCGTGAAGCCAGGACGGGTGCTGTTCGAGCTCTCGGGGGTGAGCGAGCCGCTGGCGCGCGAGGCCATGCGGCTTGCCGGGCACAAGCTTCCGATCAAGAGCCGGTTCGTGAAGCGTGAGGAGGCCGCGGTATGAAGACCGGCGAGCTGCGAGAGCTGCCGACAGCCGAGCTGCAGACGCGCCTCGACGAGTCGAAGGAGGAGCTCTTCAACCTCCGGTTCCAGCAGGCCACCGGGCAGCTCGAGAACTACAAGCGCCTCGCGATCGTTCGCCGGGGGGTCGCCCAGGTGCTCACGATCCTTCGGGAGCGCGAGCTGGGCATCCAGGCCGTGCCGGAGGAGGCCACGCCACGCCGTCGCCACCGGCGCGGCGACGAGGGCACAGAAGTTTCGGAAGCCGGCGAGGCCGCCCCCGGGCACCCAGCCGACTCGGCTGATGAGGGGGAGCGATAGGTGGCGAGCACAGGCGAGCGGGGTTCGCGCAAGACCAGGACTGGGATCGTGGTCAGCGACGCGATGGACAAGACCGTCGTGGTCCAGGTGGAGCAGACCGTCCGGCATCCCCTCTATGGGAAGACCTACCGCCGGAGGAAGAAGCTTCACGCCCACGACGAGGCCAATGACGCCCACCGCGGCGACACGGTGCGCCTGATGGAGACGCGCCCCGTGTCGCGGACCAAGCGGTGGCGGGTGGTCGAGGTCTTGGAGCGGGCCAGGTGATTCAGCAGGAGTCGAGGCTGCGAGTAGCCGACAACACCGGGGCCCGCGAGGTGCTGGTGATCAAAGTGCTCGGCGGATCCAGCCGGCGGTACGCGGGGCTCGGCGACATCGTGGTCGCCACGGTGAAGGACGCCCTGCCCAACCAGCAAGTGAAGAAGGGTGAAGTGGTGAAAGGCGTCGTGGTGCGGACGGCGAAGGAGAAGCGGAGGGCCGACGGCAGCTACATCCGCTTCGACGACAACGCCGTCGTCTTGATCAACGAGCAGAACAACCCGCGCGGCACGCGCGTGTTCGGGCCCGTGGCGCGCGAGCTTCGGGAGAAGCGATTCATGAAGATCATCTCGCTGGCGCCGGAGGTGTTGTGATGGCCGCCAAGATTCGCAAGGGCGACCGGGTGCGGGTCATCGCCGGCAAGGATGCCGCAGCCGGGCGAGAAGGGCGCGTGATCGGCGTCCTCCCGAAGTCGAACCGCGTCATCGTCGAAGGCGTGAACCGGGTGAAGCGGCACGAGAAGGTGCGTCCGGCGAAGGGCCGCGGCGGTCAGGAGGGCGGCATCATCACCACCGAGCTGCCGATCAGCCTGTCGAACGTGGCGCTGGTCTGCTCCGCCGACGGGCCGACCCGCGTGGGCTTTCGGGTGGAGCCCGATGGAGCCAAGACCCGCATCTGCCGGAAGTGCGGGAGGGAGATCTGACGATGGCCGTTGCTGCTCCGATGAGGCCCCGCCTCAAGGCGCGCTACGTCGAGGAGATCCGCCCGGACCTGGCGGGCCGGCTTGGACTCAACGTCATGGCCGTCCCGGTCCTCGAGAAGATCGTGGTGAACACGGGCGTGGGCGATGCGGTGAAAGAGGCCAAGGTTCTCGACGACGCCGTCGCCGAGCTCGCCATCATCACCGGCCAGAAGCCCCAGATCACCAGGGCAAGGAAGTCGATCGCGGCCTTCAAGCTGCGCGAGGGAGTCGCCATCGGAGCCCGGGTGACGCTGCGCGGCGACCGGATGTGGGAGTTCCTCGACAGGCTCCTCTCGGTGGCTCTCCCTCGCATTCGTGACTTCCGTGGCCTGTCCCCGCGCTCGTTCGACGGGGCTGGGAATTACACCTTCGGCGTCTCGGAGCAGCTGATCTTTCCGGAGATCGACTACGACAAGATCGGCAAGGTGCGAGGGATGGACATCACGGTCGTCACGACCGCCGCCAGCGACGAGCACGGCCGGGAGCTCCTGAAGGCCCTTGGCTTCCCGTTCCGGACTTAGGGGTGGTGGCTGTGGCAGGCCTGCGGGTGCGGATAAGCTGCGAGGCCCGGGTGGGGCAGGTTCGTTGCCGGGCGGAAGAGGGACGGGAGTAGCGTGGCAAAGAAGGCATTGAGGCACAAGGCGGCGCAGCCGCCCAAGTTCAAGGTGCGGGCATACCACCGGTGCCGGCGCTGTGGCCGGCCGAGGGCCTACCTCCGCCGCTTCGGCATGTGCCGGCTGTGCGTCCGCGAGCTGGCCCACCGGGGGGAGATCCCCGGCATCACGAAATCGAGTTGGTGAGGCGACGATGACCATGACCGACCCGATCGCCGACATGCTGGCCCGGATCCGGAACGCCACGAAGGCCGAGCACGAGACCGTCGACGTTCCCGCGTCGAGGATCAAGACGGAGATCGCGCGGATCCTTCGCGACGAGGGGTACGTCGCGGCCCTCGAGCACGTCACGATGCCCTCCGCAGCGGGAGGCGCCGGGGGCGGCCATCCGGTGATCCGGATCACGCTGAAGTACGGCCACGACCGGGCGAGGGCGATCTCCGGACTGCGGAGGATTTCGAGGCCCGGACGGCGGGTCTACGCCAAGTCGGGCAACCTTCCGAAGGTGCTGGGGGGCATGGGCACGGCCATCCTCTCGACCTCGACCGGGGTCATGTCGGACCGCGAGGCCGGCAGGGCCGGGGTTGGGGGAGAGGTGCTCGCGTTCGTCTGGTGAGCCGGGCAGCCGGGAGGCGGCCTGTGGTTTGGCGGCACGGAGAGCAACGAGGAGCTGGGTAGGCGATGAGTCGAATCGGAAGGACGCCGATCACGGTCCCGGCGGGCGTGGAGGTCACGCTCGAGCCGGGGTTCGTTCGCGTCCGCGGGCCCAAGGGGGCGCTGGAGCGAACGATTCCCCGTGCGATGGCCGTCGACCGCCAGAACGACCACATCGTCGTGACCCGGCCCTCCGACGACGGCGAGCACCGCTCGCTGCACGGTCTGACGCGCACGCTGATCGCGAACATGGTCCAGGGCGTGACCGAGGGATTCCAGAAGAACCTCGAGATCCACGGTGTCGGTTACCGGGCAATCGCCAAGGGCGAAGGGATCGAGCTCGCACTCGGCTACTCGCATCCGATCAGCTACCCGGCTCCCGAAGGGATCACGTTCGAGGTCCCCAGCCCGACGAAGATCACGATCCGGGGGGCCGACAAGGAGCTCGTCGGGCAGGTCGCGGCCGAAATCCGTGCGCTTCGGAGCCCCGACCCCTACAAGCAGAAGGGCGTCCGCTACGCGGGCGAGCAGATCCGGAAGAAGGCAGGGAAGACCGCCAAGTGAGCGCATCGACACGCCTCCAGCGCATCAAGCGGCACCGAAGGGTCCGCAAGCGTGTTGCGGGCTCGCCCGGGCGGCCGCGCCTTGCGGTGTTCCGGAGCAACCGCCACCTGTACGCCCAGATCATCGACGACCTGGGCGGCCGGACGCTGGCCTCTGCCTCGACGCTCGATCAACAGGTTCGCACACTGCACCTCGGTTCCGGCGACGCGGCGGCAGCCGTCGGGCGGCTCGTGGCCGAGCGCGCCTTCGACCGGGGGGTCCGGTCGGTCGTCTTCGACCGCGGGGGCTTCCTCTACCATGGACGGGTCAAGGCGCTGGCCGACGGCGCACGCGAGAAGGGGTTGGAGCTCTGATGGGACAGCGAGGTGGCTGGGGTGGCGGAGGCCCGGGAGGGCGACGCGACGACGATGGGCGTGGCGGGTACATCGAGCGCATCGTCGGCCGCCCGCGCCGCGTCGCCAAGGTCGTCAAGGGCGGCCGGCGGTTCTCCTTCAGCGCGGTGGTCGTGGTCGGTGACGGGTCCGGTCGCGTCGGCGTCGGCCAGGGCAAGGCCCGCGAGGTCCCGGCGGCGATCTCCAAGGCCTCCGAGTCGGCCCGCCGGGCGATGTTCTCGGTTCCTATGGTCGCCAGCACGATCCCGCATCAGGTGATGGGCGAGGCGTCGGGGGCCGAGGTGATGCTGAAGCCCGCCTCGCCGGGAACCGGGGTCATCGCCGGAGGTCCCGTCCGAGCAGTCGTCGAGGCCGCCGGGATCAAGGACATTCTCTCGAAGTCGCTCGGCTCCTCGAACGCCATCAACATCGTCCACGCCACCATCGATGCCCTCCGGTCGCTGCAGCGTCCCGAAGACGTCGCGAACCGCCGCGGAAAGTCCGTGGAGGAGGTCGCGCCGCCGTACCTGCTCCGGCCCGCGGCCGTGAGCTCGCGACCGATCGAGGGGTGACGATGGCAAAGCTGCGCGTCACCCAGGTTCGAAGCTCGGTCTCGCGGCGCGGCGATCAGGGGCGCACGCTGCGGGCGCTGGGAATCCGGCGGATGTGGGACAGTGTCGAGGTCGACGATCGTCCCGACATCGCGGGGATGATTCGCAAGGTCGCCCACCTCGTCAGGGTCGAGTCGGTGGACGGACAGGGCGCGGGAGGTGAGGCGTGAAGCTGCACGATCTTGCTCCGGCCCCCGGATCGACCAGGCAGAAGGTGCGCGTCGGCCGCGGCCGCGCCGGACGCAGGGGGAAGACAGCCGGACGTGGCACCAAGGGGGCAGGTGCCCGGTCGCAGGTCGCCCGGCACTACGAGGGCGGGCAGATACCCATTCACATGCGCCTTCCGAAGCTTCCGGGGTTCACCCCCGTGGACAAGCAGGTCTACACCGTGATCAACCTCGACGCGCTCGGGGCGTTCGAGGCAAACGCGGAAGTTTCCCCGGAGCTCCTCAAGTCTCGCGGGCTCGTCAAGAAGAAGGGCAAGGTCAAGGTGCTGGGCCGCGGAGAGATCGACCGGGCGTTGACGATCAAGGCCCATGCGTTCTCGGAGACCGCGGTCGCCAAGATCAAGGCGGCAGGCGGAGCGGTCGAGGTTCTTTCTTGACAGCCACGAGTCGCTAGGGGAGGACGCCGGTGCTCTCCGCCTTCGTCAACGCATTCAAGGTTCCGGATTTGAGGCGGAAGATCCTCTTCACGCTTCTCGTCATCGGCGTCTACCGGCTCGGCTCGCACATCCCCGTTCCCGGCATCGACTTCGCCGCAGCCCGGCGGCTCACCGAGGTGCGGGGCGGGATCGTCGGGCTTCTGAACCTGTTCTCGGGTGGGGCGCTCACCCAGCTGGCGATCTTCGCCCTCGGGATCATGCCCTACATCACGTCCAGCATCATCATGCAGCTCCTCACGGTCGTGATCCCCAAGCTCGAGGCCTGGCAGAAGGAGGGCGAGGTCGGGGTCAAGAAGATCACGCAGTGGACTCGCTACCTCACCGTCACGCTGGCCCTCCTTCAGTCGACTGGGCTCACCTTCCTCTTCCACCGGGGTGGGCTGCGGGACAGCCGAGGCCAGACCGTCGACCTGATCCCGAATTTCACCAGGGCTCGCGTCGCCCTGATCGTGCTGACCCTGACCGCCGGGACTGCCCTCGTCATGTGGCTCGGCGAGCTGATCACGCAGCGCGGCATCGGCAACGGCATGTCGATCCTGATCTTCGCCTCGATCGTCTCGAGGCTTCCATTCGAAGGGGTTGGGATCTACAAGCAGTTGGGTCCCGCGTGGGCGGGACTGATCCTCTTCCTGGGGATCCTGATCATCGTGGCCATCGTCCTAGTCGAGCAGGGGCAGCGGCGGATCCCCGTCCAGTACGCCAAGCGCGTCGTCGGCCGGAAGATGTACGGAGGCACGTCAACCTACATCCCGCTCAAGGTGAACCAGGCGGGGGTCATCCCAATCATCTTCGCCTCGAGCGTTCTGTACTTCCCGGCGCTGATCGCAACCGTCATCCAGTGGAAGCCGCTCCGGGACTTCATCGACCGGTACGTGGCCCGTGAGTCCTCGGTGGTCCATATCGCTCTGTACGGACTGCTCATCATCTTCTTCACCTACTTCTACACCGCAATCTCGTTCAACCCCATCGACGTCGCCGACAACATGAAGAAGTACGGGGGGTTCGTTCCGGGTATCCGGCCCGGCCGGCCGACCGCCGAGCACCTCGACTTCATCCTCACCCGCATCACGCTTCCGGGATCGTTCTTCCTGGCAGCTGTTGCCATCCTTCCTTCGATCGCGCTTGCCACGCTCTCGGTCCAGCAGTTGCCGTTCGGGGGCACGTCGATCCTGATCACGGTCGGCGTCGCGCTCGAGACCATGAAGCAACTCGAATCCCAGCTACTCATGCGTCACTACGAGGGGTTCCTCACCTGATGCCGCCGCGGCCCGGACGGGCGGCCGTCCGGGAGGGGGGGTTCGGGGGGGTAGCCGCTTGGTGTCGCACGCGGTTCGGGGCGCCAGTAAGCGGCGTCCCCCCGCAGAAGACAGACGGACGATGAGGATCGTGCTGTTGGGACCCCCCGGGGCCGGCAAAGGGACGCAGGCGGCACGGCTGGCTCGGCACCTCGGCATCGCGCACGTCGCCACCGGCGACATGTTCCGTGTGGCACTCGCGTCGGCGACCGATCTCGGGCGTCTCGTCCGCTCCTACGTGGAGCGCGGGGAGCTGGTTCCCGACGAGGTCACCAACGAGCTGGTGCGGGAGCGCCTCGGTCGTGACGACGTGGCGAAGGCGTTCCTCCTCGACGGGTACCCGCGTACCCTGGAGCAGGCAGAGGTTCTGGACAAGATCCTTGCCGAGCGTGGGGAGGAGCTCGATCTGGTCGCCCGGTTCATGGTCACGGGGCCGGTGATCGTCGAGCGGCTCTCGGGGCGGCGGGTGTGCCCCAAGGACCATTCCGTCTATCACGTCGTGACGAACCCGCCGAAGGTGCCCGGCATCTGCGACTTCGATGGGACTCCCCTGATCCAGCGTGAGGACGACCGGGAGGAGACCATCCTGCATCGCCTCGAGGTGTACGGAGCACAGACGAAGCCGCTGCTGGACTACTACGGCGGACGTGGTCTCATGGTCGAGGTGGACGCGATCGGCCGGGAGGAGGAGGTGTTCGAGCGCCTGGTCGAGGCGGTGTCTCCCGAGGCGAGTGCGGGGCTGGCACGTTGATCATCAAGAAGACTCCCAAGCAGATCGAGCGCATGTTTGCGGCCGGTCAGGCGCTCGCCGAGGTTATCCGGCTGATCGGCGAGGCCGTACGGCCGGGCGTGTCGACGTCGGAGCTCGACGAGCTGGCCGAGCAGCTGATCCGGGAACGAAGGGGGGTCCCCTCGTTTCTCGGGTACCGGGGCTTCCCCGGCAGCATCTGTGCCTCTCCGAACGAGGTGATCGTTCACGGCATCCCGGACGAACGGGTGCTCAAGGAGGGCGACGTCCTCTCGGCGGATGTGGGGCTGATCCTCGACGGATGGCATGCGGATAGCGCCTATACCTACGCGGTCGGCGAGATCGGCTCGGAGGCCCAGCGCCTCCTCGAGCTCACCGAGGCCTCGCTGTACGCCGGGATCGACCAGTGCCGTCCGGGCAATCACCTGAGCGACATCTCCCATGCAGTGGAGGAGGTGGTGACCGAGGCGGGGCTGTCGGTGGTCCGAGAGTTCGTCGGTCACGGCATCGGCCGCCAGCTTCACGAGGACCCGCAGATTCCCAACTTCGGTCCCCCGGGGCGCGGGCCTCTGATCGAGGCGGGGATGGTGTTCGCGATCGAGCCGATGGTGAACGCAGGGGGCTGGAAGACCCGCACGCTCGATGACGGCTGGACCGTGATGACTGCCGACGGAAGCCTGTCGGCCCACTTCGAGCACACCGTCGCCGTGACCCCCATGGGCCCGCACATCCTCACCCGGCAGGCGCAGCGGGAGCCGGCCCGGCAGGGCCGCCGATAGGCGGCCATCCCGGACGCTTGCGCCCAGCAGGCTGCCGGGTCCCGCCACCACGTATCGAGGTTCCCGTAGGTTCACGTAAGACGGCGCAGTCGGGGGAACTCCCTCGACTGTGGACGCTGCACCAAGCCACTGGTATATTCTTCGTTTGGCCTGCTCCCAGGCGGGAGTGGGCCGTTTTCCTGGTCGGCGGGACCCGGCGGGCCCTCAGGGACGGCGGTCGCCCGGCCGCCCCCGGACGCAACAGGGGCGCTCCCCTCGCAGGACGGCTCGCTCGACCTCGGGCCCCTTCGTGCGGGCAGCGCGCAGGGACGAGCATCGACGGAGGCGAGTCGGGAGCATGGCGAAGAGCAAGTCGCCGAAGGAAGACGTTATCGAGGTTGAGGGGACGGTCATCGAGACGCTTCCCAACGCCATGTTTCGAGTGGAGATTCCAGGGGGCCACAAGGTGCTCGCTCACATCGGGGGAAAGATGCGGATGAACTACATCCGCGTCCTGCCCGGTGACCGCGTGCTCGTGGAGCTGTCGCCGTACGACCTCACCCGAGGTCGGATCGTGTTCCGGTACCGGTAAGGGAGGGCCAGAGCGTGAAGGTGCGACCCAGCGTCAAGAAGATGTGCGAGAAGTGCAAGATCGTCCGCCGGCACGGCCGCGTGATGGTGATCTGCCCGAACCCCCGCCACAAGCAGAGGCAGGGTTAGATGGCGCGCATCGCCGGCGTCGACCTGCCGCGCGAGAAGCGGCTCGAGGTTGCGCTCACGTACATCTACGGCATCGGCCCTACCCGGGCGGGCAGCATCGTGAAAGAGGCGATGGTGAGCGCTGACACCCGGGTCCGCGACCTCTCCGAGGACGAGGTCATCCGCCTTCGGGGCGTGATCGACCGCACCTACAAGGTCGAGGGCGACCTCCGCCGGGAGGAGAGCCAGAACATCAAGCGCAAGATCGAGATCAACTGCTACCAGGGCATCCGCCACCGCCGCGGCCTTCCGGTCCACGGCCAGAGGACCCACACCAACGCGAGAACGCGCAAGGGGCCCAAGAAGACGGTGGGCGTCAAGCGCAAGAAGACGTAGCCGGCGCCGCGGTCACGAGGAGAGCATGCCGAAGCCGAAGAAGCAGAAGCGCAAGGAAAAGAAGAACATCGTCCATGGGCAGGCCCATATCAAGTCGACGTTCAACAACACCGTTGTGACGATTACCGACCTCGAGGGGAACGCCTTGGCCTGGGCATCTGCCGGCAACGTCGGGTTCAAGGGATCCCGCAAGTCGACCCCCTTCGCCGCACAGCTTGCCGCCGAGGCGGCCAGCCGGCGGGCCCAGGAGCACGGCGTGCGCCGGGTGGACGTGTTCGTCAAGGGACCGGGAGCCGGCCGTGAGACCGCGATCCGGTCGCTGCAGGCCTCGGGTCTCGAGATCCTCGGGATCATGGACGTCACCCCTGTTCCGCACAACGGGTGCCGGCCTCGCAAGCGGAGGCGTGTCTGATGGCGCGCTACACGGGCCCCGTGTGCCGGCTGTGCCGGCGCGAGCGGATGAAACTCTTCCTGAAAGGCACCCGGTGCGAGAGCCCCAAGTGCGCCATCGAGCGTCGGCCCTACCCGCCCGGCGAGCACGGCCGGGGCCGGGTGAAGGAGAGCGAGTACCTGACGCAGCTCCGGGAGAAGCAGAAGGCGCGCCGGATCTACGGTGTGCTCGAGAGGCAGTTCCGCCACTACTACGAGGAGGCCACGCAGGCCAAGGGCATCACCGGCACGCGCCTGCTCCAGATCCTCGAGCTCCGGCTGGACAACGTGGTCTACCGGGGCGGGCTGGCGATGAGCCGCGACCAGGCGCGCCAGTTCGTCTCGCACGGCCACTTCCAGGTCAACGGGAAGAAGGTCGACATTCCCTCGTACCGGGTGAAGGCCGGCGACGTGGTTGAGGTGCGGCAGCGGTCTCGGTCGGTTGGCCGGATCGTGGAGTCGGCCGCGTACGCCTCGGGCCGGCAGATCCCCCACTGGCTGCATCTGGAGCCCGGCGAACTACGGATCAGCATTTTTCAGGAGCCGAGTCGCGACCTGATCGACGTGCCGGTCCGGGAGCAGATGATCGTCGAGCTCTACAGCAAGTAAGCGAGGCGGCGGCCGGGCGGCCGAGAGGACAACCAAACGAGCGGCGCTCTCAAGGGGGGGCGACCCAAGGAGGGGTGCGAGAGAACATGGAGATGGAATCCAGCCTGCTGATCGTGAAGCGCCCGCAGATCTCCGTCGAGGAGATCGATGAGCCGGGCCTCGGTGACGCCGCGGGGAGGCGAGCCAAGGTCACGATCGAGCCGCTCGAGCCGGGCTTCGGCTACACGCTGGGCAACTCACTGCGCCGGACGCTGATCTCCTCGATTCCCGGCGCGGCCATCACGACGATCCGAATCGAGGGGATCCAGCACGAGTTCTCGACGGTTCCCGGGGTGAAGGAGGACGTCACCGACATCATCCTGAACCTGAAGGAGCTCGTGATCCGTTCCGAGAACGACGAGCCGGCAACGGTGCGGATCCAGGCAACCGGTCCGAAGGAAGTGACCGCGGCGGACATCCAGACCCCCGCCGGAATCACGATCCTCAACCCGGAGCAGCTCATCTGCACGCTGAACAAGCGGGGGCGTCTCGACGTCGAGATGACCGTCGAGCTTGGCCGCGGCTACGTCCCGGCCGAGCAGAACAAGCCGATCGGTGCAGCGATCGGGGTGATCCCGATCGACTCGATCTTCTCGCCGGTGCGACGCGTCACCTACTCCGTCGAGTCGACCCGCGTCGAGCAGAAGACCGACTACGACCGGCTGATCCTCGAGCTCGAGACCGACGGCAGCCTCACCCCCAAGGAGGCTCTGTCGGCGGCGGGTCGCACGCTCACCGAGCTGTTCCAGCTCTTCGCCGAGCTGGCCGAGGGTCCCGGGCTCCAGCTCGGGCCGGAGGCGGGCGAGGGTGCCCGCGGAACCGACCTCGCCATGCCGATCGAGGATCTCGACCTCTCGGTCCGCTCGTACAACTGCCTGAAGCGGGAGCGCATCACCACCGTCGGTCAGCTCGTGGAGCGCACCGAGGAGGACTTGCTGGACATCCGGAACTTCGGCCAGAAGTCCATCGAGGAGGTCAAGCAGAAGCTTGCCGAGCTGGGGCTCTCGCTGAAGCAGAAAGAGTGGTCATAGGTGCCGAAGCCTGCCAAGGGCCGGCGACTCGGCTCGGGCCCCGACCATGAGCGACTCATGCTCGCGGGGCTCGCCGCGGCGCTCTTTCGCGACGAGCGGATCCGCACCACGGAGACCAAGGCCCGCCGGCTCCGCCCGCTGGCCGAGCGCCTGATCACGCTCGGGAAGGGTGGGTCCGTGCACCACCGGCGCCGGGCGCTGTCGGTGATCGAGGATCGCGAGATCGTGCACAAGCTCTTTGCCGAGATTGCCCCCAGGTACGCCGAGCGTAACGGTGGCTACACCCGGATCCTCAAGCTCGGGCCGCGGAAGGGAGACGCGGCTCCCATGGCTCTGATCGAGCTCATCGAAGGTGAGGCGGTCGGCGCTTCGGCTCCAGCGGCCGCCGGACGCGGACGAGGACGTCTGCTCCGCCGCCGGCGTCGCGAGGCGGCCGCCCAGGCGCAGGAGTCGGGACGCCGGGGTCGGGAGCGTCCCGAATCCACGCCCGAGAGCAGTCCCGAGCCCGCCGAGACCATGCCGGAGGGGTCGGACGACGAGGGGTCGACGCCCTGACCCGCGATGCCCACCTATCGGATGGTCGTCGTCTACGACGGCGCTCCGTTTCGCGGGCTGGCTCGCCAGCCGGACGAGCGCACCGTCCAGGGGACGATCGAGGAGGCGCTCTCTCGGGTCCTCCGCCAGGACGTTCGGACGGTTGCGGCCGGACGGACGGATGCAGGTGTGCACGCCCTCGGGCAGGTGATGTCGTTCCAAACCGACCGGGCGGTCGACGACCTCGCCGGGTTGGCGCGCAGCCTGAACGCATTGTGCGGCCCGGCCATCGCCGTGGCCGAGCTCCAGGAAGCACCGGACCACTTCGACGCGCGCCATTCGGCCCTCTCCAGAACCTACGAGTACGCGGTCTTGACGCGCGAGGTCCACGACCCGTTCTCCCGCCACACCACGTGGCATCACCCCGGAACCCTGGACGTGGAGGCGATGCGCAAGGCCGCCTCGCACCTGCTCGGGGAGCACGACTTCAGCTCCTTTGGGCGCGTGGAGCAGGGGCAAAGCCCGATGCGTCGCCTGACCTCGATCGAGATCGAGGAGGCCGAGCATCTCGTGGTCATCCGGGTGACCGCGAACGCCTTCATCCAGCAGATGGTGCGCTCGATCGTCGGCACGCTCATCCGGGTCGGCGAGGGGCGGATCGATCCGGACGAGGTCGAGACAATCCTCCATTCCAGGGATCGTGCGTCGGCCGGCCCGGTGGCTCCGCCGCACGGGCTGTTCCTCGTCGCCGTTGCCTATCCGGCCGATGAGGTTAAATAGGAACGCCGTGAAGACCCATTCCGTCAAAGCGTCCGAGATCCGCCGCAAGTGGTGGCTCGTCGACGCGGAGGGCCAGGTGCTCGGGCGCGTCGCCGCCGAGGCCGCCGCCATCCTGCGTGGGAAGCACAAGCCCACCTTCACGCCCCACCTCGACACGGGCGATCACGTCGTGGTGGTGAACGCGGCCAAGGCGAAGCTGACCGGCGACAAGCTCCGCTCGAAGATGTGGTACCGGCACTCGGGGTACCCGGGCGGCCTGCGTGCGATCTCGTACGAGCGGATCATGGCGACGCGTCCCGAGGTGGCAATCGAGAAGGCCGTGCGCGGGATGCTGCCGCACAATCGGCTGGGCCGCTCGATGCTGGGGAAGCTGAAGGTGTACGCGGGCGCCGACCACCCGCACGCGGCGCAGCAGCCCAAACCGTGGATCCGACCCGAGAACCGTGCGAAGGAGCAGACGCGCTGATGGCCGTAACCGAGCTTTCCCGGGCGACGGGCCGCCGCAAGGAGGGGGTGGCACGCGTGCGCCTCGTGCCCGGCGAAGGTGCCTTCCGCATCAACGGGACCCGGAGCCTCGAGGACTACTTCCCGAATCTGGCGGTGCGGATGGTGATCCTCGAGCCGCTTCGCGTCGTCAACCGCCAGAAGGCCTACGACGTGCTGTGCCGGATCGAGGGAGGCGGCGTGACGGGCCAGGCAGGTGCCCTGCGGCACGGAATTGCGCGTGCCCTCGTCGAACTCGACCCCGACCTCCGCCCCACGCTCAAGCGTGAGGGCTTCCTCACCCGCGACCCTCGCATCAAGGAGCGGCGCAAATACGGGCTGAAGAAAGCCCGCAAGGCGCCGCAGTACTCCAAGCGCTAGTGCCCTGACCACACTGGAACGCCCGCAAATCCACCACCTGAGGAGCCCGGCGTAGCAGCCTGTTCGACATGAGCGAACTGGTGAAGGTCCGCCGCCTGACCGAGGAGGAGGGCCGGCGGTTG
>JBOGWP010000085.1:0-34389 GCA_050693875.1 Actinomycetota bacterium | reverse complement strand
ACCGACCAGAAGATCTCGGTCCACTCCCTCTACTCGGTGGTGGGCCTCATGCTGGTCAACCTGGCATGGCGGGAGGCCGACCGAGCCGAGATCGATCTGTCGCCAAAGGAGGTGCTCGAGGCGCTGGCGGCAATCCGCGAGGTCACGCTCATCTACCCGCCGGCCAAGGGCAAGGGCAACCCCCGGGTGCTCCAGAAGCTCACCCGTATGGATGAAGTCCAGCAGCGCCTCTTCGAGCTGTTCGCTCTCGACGCCTTCCCCCCCGCGTGGGTAATACCGCCAAGTGGCGCGGTTTTTAGGCCCTGACCTGGGCTTTCAGGTCATTCCTCCGACGTAACCCGGAAACCCAGGCTAGGCCTGCCCTCCTCACCGAAGCCGGCTTGCGCCGGCCCCGACGCCGTCCTAGTATCAGCGGGCCTCAAAGGAACTTGTAGACAAACACTCTTGTGGACGAACTGACCGACCATTCCGACTCGCCGCCATCGGGGCAACCGCATCCACCTCCGGGCTCCGTCCCTGCCGAGCCGCCCCTCTCGGAGCAGCCCCGGCTCATCTCGGACCCCCCTGAGGATCGCCCCGCGGAGACCGGGCCCCCCGAGGTCGACGAGCCGGAGATGTGGGTCGGCGATGAGGAATCGGCCGTCTCGGCCGAAGCCGACGATCGGGAGCCCTCGGAGGCGGGGGCACCGACCCACCCCGATCGCTCGGACGTCGTGGAATCCCCCGAGCCGACCCCTCCGGCCACTCCGCCCCGACCCCTTCCCGTCGGAAAGGTCGTGGCGCTGGCGAATCAGAAGGGCGGCGTCGGGAAGACGACCACGGCCATCAACCTGGGTGCGGCGCTCGTCGAGCAAGGCGCACGGGTGCTCCTCGTCGACTTCGATCCGCAGGGGGCCCTCTCGGTGGGCCTGGGCCTCAACCCGAACGGCCTCGATGCCACCATCTACACGCTGCTCTTCGATCGATCGGTGCCGGTCCAGGAGGTCGTGCATCGGTCCAAGATCGAGGGACTCGACCTCCTACCCTCCAACATCGACCTCGCCGCGGCCGAGATCATGCTCGTCTCGGAGGTCGCGCGGGAGCAGACCCTGAAGCGGGCCCTCGAGCCGCTGCGGGGGGAGTACAACTACATCCTCATCGACTGCCCGCCGTCCCTCGGGCTCCTGACGATCAACGCCCTTACCGCGGCCGACACGGTCGTGATCCCCCTCGAGTGCGAGTACTTTGCCCTGCGGGGAGTGGCGCTGCTCGTCGACACGATCAGGAAGGTTCAGGAGCTCCTGAACCCGCAGCTCCGGATCGAGGGGATTCTCGCCACGATGCTCGATGCTCGGACGATCCACGGCCGAGAGGTGCTGAGCCGGGTCGCAGATGCCTTCGGCGACAAGCTCTTCACGACCGTCATTCACAAGACCATCCGGTTTGCCGAGGCGCCGGTGGCAGGGGAGCCGATCCTGACCTATGCGGCCACCTCCACCGGGGCAGAGGAATACCGACGACTCGCAAGGGAGGTGATATCCCAGTGACGACCCGTAGGGCCAGCCTTCCGGGCGCCGATGAGCTGTTTCGAAGCACCGTGAGTCCCACAGAGCCGTCGCCCGCTCCGGAGGCCGAGCGTGCTTCAGCGAGTCAAGACGTCGCTAAGTCTACAAATATAGTAGTAGTCACAGAGATGAATAGAGAAGATCTGAAGGAGACTCCATCGGGGGGGCGAAAGCCCCGCCACGAGGAGAAGGTGACCTTCTACTGCACCGGCGCCGAGCTGACCCGTCTGGAAAGCGTCCG
This sequence comes from Actinomycetota bacterium, assembly GCA_050693875.1. Lineage (GTDB taxonomy): Bacteria > Actinomycetota > CADDZG01 > JAHWKV01 > JBOGWP01 > JBOGWP01. The sequence goes on along the minus strand of JBOGWP010000085.1, from coordinate 32,604 downwards.
GCTGGCGTTGCGCGCCCACCATCGGCTGGCTTCGGACCGGGGACGAATCGTTCGCGCCGCGCTCGCAGAGATCCTGGACGATTTCGAGGCTCGTGGACCGTCTTCAATCCTGGTCCGTCGGCTGGGGGAGCGCCGGTGAAGCGAGGCATCGTTCCAGATCATGCCAGCTCACCGAGGAGAGGCTCTCATCCCTTCCAGGTTTTGGGGTTGCCTGAGCCCAGCGAAGCGCCCGGGCACCCAGAGACAAAGGGTTAACTAAACGGTTATTGTTGGTCCCTGGTGGGCCGGTTCACCTTGCGCTCCAGCCTATGCCAGTTATTGGAAGGACGGTTTCGACCCTATCCGTGCCGGTGGCGCACACCCGGCCCAGTTCCACCATCAATAGATGGACTCGTCAACTTGTCGATAAGTAGCTGAGCCTCGGGGCCGGACCTCGTCGTCCGGTGAACACTCGGCGTTCGTTCCGAGGAATCGCCGGATCATCTCGCAGAGACATGGGGAGAAGTAGTGTAAGCAATAAGGTGCTGAATAGAAATATCGCCAAGTTCTATGTAACGCCAAAGATCCCGAGGATCAGATTCCCGAGTGCCGGCACGATCGAGCGAACGATCAGGGCCGGGACGATGAAGACCATCAGGATCAGGATCACCACGTTCCACCGGTCGAGGAACTCGAGGACCTGGGAGCGGGACGGGGGGAGTAGCTGCGCCAAGATGGGATACCCGTCGAGGGGCGGCACCGGGAACAGGTTCACGATCGCCAGCGTCAGATTGACTGCCACCGCGGCGAGCAGGAAGCCCCGCACCAGCCCGCTCGGATTCAGCACCCGCAGAATGCCGGCAGCCAGCAGCGAGAGTACGACGTTGGCCGCGGGGCCGGCGAGCGCGACGAGGATCACGTCTCGCTTGCCACGGCCGAACCTGCGGGAGTGAAAGGGGACCCCCTTGCCCCAGCCGTACCCGACCAGCACGATCGCCGCGACCCCGAAGGGCTCGAGGTGCCGCCGGGGGTTGAAGGTGAGCCTGCCTTCGCGCATGGTGCTGTCGTCGCCGAACGACGAGGCGGCCAGCACGTGAGCGATCTCGTGGAGGACGATTCCCACCAGGAGGAGCACGCCGAGGAAGATCAGCTGGACGAAGGCCCCCTGGACGAGGAGAAAGAGCACGGCCGGAGCATACGCGCCTCGCCGCGATAGGTCGCCGCTCCCCAGGGCTTGCCCGGCTACTATCTCGCCATGACCAAGGTCTTCTCCGGGGTCCAGCCCACCGGCGACGGCCCCCACATCGGGAACTACATCGGCGCCTTCCGCCAGTGGGTCGCGCTCCAGGAGGAGTACGAGGCGTTCTTCTGCGTCGTGGACCTCCACTCGATGACGGCGGCGTGGGACCCGGCCGAGCTCGCCAAGCGGACTCGGCAGACCGTGGCCACGCTCATGGCCTGCGGAATCGATCCCGACCGGTCGGTCCTCTTCGCCCAGTCCGATGTCCCCGAGCACACCAATTTGACCTGGCTGCTTACGTGCATAGCCCGGATGGGCGAATTGGGGCGGATGACACAGTTCAAGGACAAGAGCCGGGGACGGGAGAGTGAGTCCGTGGGCGCCGGCCTCTTCATGTACCCCGTGCTCATGGCGGCGGACGTGCTCGTCTACCGCGCCCAGAGGGTGCCGGTGGGGGAGGACCAGCGCCAGCATCTCGAGCTGATGCGCGTTCTCGCCCAGCGGTTCAACCGGCAGTTCGGCGACACCTTCCCCGTTCCCGAGGCGCTCATCCCCAAGCAGGGAGCGCGCATCATGGCCCTGGACGACCCGACCCAGAAGATGAGCAAGAGCGAGGAGCGGCCGGGAAGCAACATCTGGATGCTCGACGAGCCCGACGTGGTGCGCCGGAAGATCTCCCGTGCGGTCACCGACTCCGGACGGGACGTCCGGTACGGGCCGGACAAGCCGGCGATCTCAAACCTACTGGACATCTATGCGTCCGTCAGCGGGCGGAGCATCGACGAACTCGTCGCCGCCTACGGCGAGGGGGGATATGCCACCCTCAAGAGCGATCTGGCAGAGGCGGTGATCGAATTCCTGCAGCCGTTCCAGCACCGGTATGCCGAGCTGACCGATGACTGGGACCAGGTCGAGAAGGTGATGGACCTCGGAGCGGACAAGGCCCGCGAGGCCGCGGCGGAAACCATGGCGCTCGTTCGGGAACGGGTCGGGTTCCGCCGGGCCTGACAGGGCCTCGCGGCCCCTGTCGTTGCGGAGGGGCGAGCCGACTTCCACGGAAACCCGTGCACCCGGTAGTCGAGGCAGGGAGACTCGACGTGGGGGAGGCGGATGGTGGCATTGCCGCCTGGGACACCAAGTACGCCTACTGGAACCCCCGTCCCGAGAACGCCATCCGCGACCTGCTCGACCCCAACTGGCAGCCCTTCATCGCCACGCCCTACCTCCCCGCCTACGTCTTCGGGCACTCGACCTATTCTGGGGCGGGCGGAGACGGTGACGACCTACCTCTTCCCCGAGGACGCCGACTTGTTCCACGCCAAGGCGGAGGAGGCGAGTATCTCCCGGCTGTACGGCGGCATCCACTACCGCTCGGATAACGTCGAGGGCCTCAAGTTGGGGCGGCAGATCGCCAAGCTCGTCGTCGAGCGAGCCAAGCAGGGCGGGGCGAGCCACTGGACATACCGGGCACCGCCGCGTCGCAGGCGCGCGTCCTCGGGGTGGCGTTGCTGACTCTGGCAACGCTCTCGGCCTGCCGCGGCGAGACCGAGGGACGGGCCGGGCGCGCCACTCCGGACCCATTCACCTCGCTCCAGGCCCGCGCCTCGGCGAGCCCCGCATCGCGCCAGGCGGCGCCCCGCTGGGAGACACCACCGTGTCCAACCACGGGCCCGCCAGCGTTCCGCTCTCGATCTCAGCGGACGCGGTCCAGTGGAAGGCCGAGTGGAGCTCCGACGAGGGCAGGATCCGCATCTCCACGGACCCCCCCCCAGGAAGCCCGGACCCATCGCCGGCGAGAGCTGCCCGAAGGAGGGCGAGGCCTTCGCCATCCAGACCGGAGCGGTCCGGCTGAGCGTCGAGGCGACCGGGGCCTGGCGGTCACGGTTCGCCAGCAGGTCACCAACCCGCCGGACGAGCCGGCGCAGCCGGAGATGTCGGCTACGGGGTCCAGGATCCTCGCCCGTGGCAGCTTCTTTCCGGTGGAGAAGGAGCGCAAGGGGACGGCGTTGCTCTACCGCATCGGCAACGGCTCGCCCACCGCCTCGAGGACTTCGAGACCAGCGCGAACACCGATCTGTTCGTGTGGGCCGGCCAGGCCGAGAAGCCGACTACGAGCCAGGCGGCTCTCAACGCGTTCCACGTGGTCGTCGTCGGGCTGAAGTCCTCCCTCGGGAACCACCGCCGAAATCCCTCGGGGCATGCCCGAGAGCCGCTATCCTCGGTCGGAGGCCATGACCTTCGCCGTTCGCCTCGACGTCTTCGAAGGGCCCCTCGACTTGCTCCTCCAGCTTGTCTCGAAGGAGCGCGTCGACGTCTCGGACGTCTCCATCTCGAAGATCACCGACGACTTCCTCCGGGCGCTCGAGGGGCTGGAGATCGCCGACCTCGACGATCTCTCGAGCTTCCTGGTGCTCGCGGCCACGCTGCTGGAGCTCAAGTCGCTCAAGCTCCTGCCTCATGAGGCCGCGGCCGATCCCGAGGTGGCGGCGCTGCTCGAGGAGCGGGATCTGCTGCTCCACCGTCTTGTGGGGTACGCCACCTTCAAGGCTGCCGCCGCGGCGGTGGGCGAGGCCCTCGCACGCGGCGAAGGGTTCTTCGTCCGGACCGCGGGAATCTCCGAGGAGCTGGCCGCGAGCGTGCCCGACCCGGTCGGTCCCATCGACCCCGCCCGCCTCGCGGAGCTCGCCTCCCGCCTGTTCACGAGGCGTCCGGCAGTGTCGGTCGACACGTCCTTCGTCGCCCCGGTCCGGGTGAGCCTGAGCGATGCGATGCAGTGGCTCACCAGCGAGATCCGGACTCGGGGGAAGGCCTCGTTCACCGAACTGTGCCGGTCGATCGCCCGCATCGAGGTGGTGGTGCGCTTCCTCGCGCTCCTCGAGCTCGCCCGCCACGATCGCATCGACCTCGAGCAGAACCGGCCGTTCGGAGAGATCGTCATCCGGTGGCGTGAGCCGCTTGCAGGAGCGGGGGCCGATGGAGCGGCATGAGGTCCTGCGGGCGCTCGAGGCGATCCTCTTCGTTTCGGAGGACCCTGTGGCCACCGCGGATCTGGCCCTCGTGCTCGAGCTTCCGGCAACCACCGTCGAGGAGGCGCTGTCGGAGCTGGCCGGATCGCTGGAGGACGAGCATCGCGGCCTCGTGCTCCGGCGGGTGGCCGGGGGATGGCGGCTCGCCACCCATCCCAGCACCGCCCCGTTTCTCGAGCGGTTCGTCACCGACCAGCGGAGCAGCCGGCTCACCCAGGCCGCCCTGGAGACCCTGGCCATCGTGGCGTACCGGCAGCCCGCGTCGAAGGGGCAGATCGCCGAGATCCGCGGCGTGTCGGCCGAGAGTGCCATTCGCACCCTGCTTGCCCGAGGCCTGATTCAGGAGGTTGGGCGTGACTCGGGCCCGGGGATGGCCATCCTCTACGGCACGACCCCCCTGCTCCTCGAGCGCCTGGGGCTCGACAGCCTTCTCGGCCTGCCGCCGCTGCCCGACTTCATTCCCGACGCAGACGCGCTCGAGCGAATGGAGCGTGGCCTCGGGCCGGGGGTCTGAGCCGAGGGGGCCGCTCCCGGGTACGCTGGCCGGGGGTCGGGGAGACGAGTCATGCCGCAGCGACGAGGCCAATCCATTCCGCCGGCCGAGCAGGGGGTGTCCGGCATCCGCCTGCAGAAGGTCCTTTCACAGGCGGGTCTCGCCTCGCGGCGGGGGGCCGAGGAGATGATCCGCGCGGGCCGCATCCGTGTCGACGGCCACATTGCCTCGCTTGGCGAGCGAGTGGATCCGGCCCAGGCCGTGGTCGAGGTCGACGGGCGGAGGGTCCCCGTCAACGCCGAGCGGCGCTACCTGGCGCTGAACAAGCCGGCCGGCGTGATCACGACCCAGAGGGATCCGCAGGGCCGCCGGACCGTCCTCGACATCGTCGGCGAGCCGGAGCGAATCTTCCCGGTGGGCCGCCTCGACGCCGAGACGGAGGGACTGCTGCTGCTCACGAACGACGGCGAGCTTGCCTTTCGCCTCACCCATCCCTCCTTCGAGATTCCCAAGACCTACATCGTCGAAGTCGAGGGCGAGGCGGGGCGGGGGACGATCGCCCGGCTGCAGGAGGGGGTCCGCATCGAGGGCGAGCGGCCGGCGAAGGCGGACTCGGTTCGCATCGTCGACCGGCAGCGCGGGAGGGACGCGAGGAGCGTCCTCGAGATCACGCTGCACGAGGGCCGCAAGCACGTCGTTCGTCGCATGCTCGCGACCCTCGGACACCCGGTGGTGCGCCTCGTCCGTACCGCGGTCGGCCCGGTTCGGCTCGGCAGGCTGGCGCCGGGGACCTATCGTAAGCTCACCTCCCAGGAGGTCCAGGCGCTGCACGAGGCCGCCGGCCTCTAAGCGGCGGGCTCGGGAGAGCACAGCGGGAGTCCTGCCGGGAGGCGCGGCTATGAGGGTACGGGCGGTGCGGGGGGCGACGACGGTCGATGCCGACACGAGCGACGACGTCGTGCGTGCGACCGCGGGACTGCTCGAGGAGATGATGCGGCGCAACGGCGTCGAGAAGGACGATCTGGTGAGCATCGTCTTCACGTCGACGGCCGACCTGCGGTCCGAGTTCCCGGCCGCTGCTGCTCGCAAGATCGGGATCTCCGACGTTCCGCTGCTTTGCGCACGCGAGCTCGACATCGAGGGATCGATCCCTCGATGCATCCGCGTCCTCATGCACCTCTACACCGATCGCGATCTCGCCGCCCTCCGCCACGTGTACCTGGGCGACGCCCGGCAGCTGCGCACCGACCTTCCGCAGTGACCCCGGCGAACGGCCGCGAGACCGTGGCCATCATCGGCACGGGCCTGATGGGGGGGTCCTTCGGCCTCGCCGCCCGCAAGCGCGGCCTCACCGATCGCGTCATCGGCTTCGACCGGAGTGGCGGCGAGCTCCAGGCCGCGCACGCGATGGGGGCGGTGACCGAGATCGCCCCGAGCGCCGGCGCCGCGGCCGCAGAGGCCAGCCTCGTCGTGATCGCGACGCCCGTCGGGACGATCGCAACCGTGTTCGGCGAGATCGCTGCTGCGCTCCGCCCCGAGGCGATCGTCACCGATGTGGGGAGCACGAAGCACGCCATCGTCTCCGAGGTCGTGCCGCTCGTTCCGCCCCATGCGCACTTCGTCGGCGGCCACCCGATCGCGGGCTCCGAGCACCAGGGCGTCGAGGCGGCCGACCCCGACCTGTTCGAGGGCCATTTCTGGATCCTCACGCCCACCGAGCACACCGACGCCGCCGCCTACGGGCGTCTGGTGCGATTCCTCAACGGGCTCGACGTCCACGTGCTCTCGCTCGAGCCTGCGCGCCACGACGAGCTCCTCGCGCTCACGAGCCACCTGCCCCAGCTCATCGCCAGCACGCTGATGCGCTTCGCCTCCGATCTCTCGGCGGCCGAGGGAGGCCTCCCCCTCGTCACGGCGGGAGGGTTTCGCGACATGACCCGCATCGCGGCAAGCTCCCCCGATCTGTGGATCGACATCGTTCGCCAGAATCGGGCGGCCGTGGCCGAGGTGCTGGCGCGCTTCCAGAGCGCCCTCCGCGAGGCCGCGTCGTACCTGACCGGCGAGGATTGGGAGGGCCTCCGCGCGACCCTCACGGCCGCGCGTGAGGCCCGCACCGCGCTGCCGGGGAAGCCGGGGCTCGTGCCCGAGGCGCTCGTCGAGCTGTCCGTCCCCGTCCCCGATCGTCCGGGGGTGCTCGCCGAGCTGACCACGACGATGGGCGAGGCCGGGATCAACATCGAGGATCTCGACATCTTTCATTCGCCGGAAGGCGGACGGGGCACGATCTACCTGACCGTCGACGGCGAGGAGGCCGCCGGACGGGCCATCGTGGCGCTCCGGCGGAAGGGGTTTCACGCCGAGCGGATCTCCTCCTGACGTCCGCGGAGCGACGAGTGGGGGAGCGAGGAGGAGGCTCGATGGATCACGCCGTCTCGCCGGCCGCCCGGCTTGCGGGTGAGGTGTGGGTGCCGGGCGACAAGTCGGTGTCGCACCGCGCTCTCATGCTCGGCGCGATGGCGTCGGGCACGAGCCGGATCTCGGGATCTGCTCGGGGACAGGACGTGACGACGACGGCGGCGTGCGTCCGCGCGCTCGGAGCCTCCGTTCTTCAGGAGGGGGACGAGATCGAGGTCGAGGGAACCGGCTGGAAGATCGGGGGCGACAACCACCTGGACGCGGGGAACTCCGGGACGACGATGCGCCTGCTTGCGGGCGCCGTGGCGGGCCGACCCGGGCGCTTCCGCTTCACGGGCGACGCTTCGCTCTCGCGGCGGCCGATGGATCGGGTCGCCGCCCCGCTCCGGCTGATGGGCGCCGGCGTCGACCTGACCGAGGGAAGGTTCCCCCCGATGACCGTGACGGGGTCGGCACTGCACGGGCTCCGCTACGAGCTCCCGGTGGCCAGCGCGCAGGTGAAGGGCGCGGTGTTGCTCGCCGCCCTCCAGGCCGAGGGCGACACCGAGGTGCTCGAGGCCTCGCCGTCGCGCGACCACACCGAGCGCATGCTGGGCTGGCTCGGGATCGTCCTCGACCGCACTGCCGGCCGCGTTGCGCTTGCCGGGGCGCCTGCCCTGCCGCTCCCGAGCTTCGACCTGAGGGTGCCAGGAGACTTCTCCTCGGCGGCGTTTTGGATCGTCGCCGCCTGTTTGTGCGAGGGATCCGCGGTCATCGTGCGCAACGCCGGCTTGAACCCCACGCGCACCGGCCTCCTGACGGTGCTCGAGGCCATGGGAGCAAGGATCGAAGCCGACGAGGGACCGGCCGCCGACCCGGAGCCGGTCGGCGTGGTCACCGCCCGGAGCAGCATGCTGCAGGCCGCCGAGGTCGGCGGGGATGTCGTTCCGGCTCTCATCGACGAGCTTCCCCTCGTCGCGCTCGCCGCCACGCAAGCCGAAGGGACGACGACGATCCGAGACGCGGGCGAGCTCCGCGTCAAGGAGTCCGATCGCATCGCCAGCCTCGCTCAGGGGCTGCGCACGCTCGGCGCCTCGGTGGAGGAGACTCCCGACGGGATGGTCGTGCGGGGACCAACCCGGTTGCGGGGAGGATCCGTCGACTCGCTGGGGGACCACCGGCTGGCGATGACCTTCGCAGTGGCGGGGCTGATCGCCGAGGAGCCGGTCACCGTGGCGGGGTGGGAGTCGATCGCGATCTCCTACCCCGGGTTCGAGGACGATCTGAAGGCGCTGGCGCGGTGACCTCCCGCCTCGTGATCGCGATCGATGGACCGGCGGGATCCGGCAAGAGCACGGTCGCCCGGCGCCTCGCAGAGCGCCTCCGTCTCGCGCATCTCGACACCGGGGCGATGTATCGCGCGCTCACGCTCAAGGCGCTGCGCGGCGGCGTTCCCCTCGACGACGAGGAGGCGCTGGCTCGCCTCGCCGGCGACACGACCATCGAGGTCGACGGCGACCGAGTCGTCCTCGACGGGCAGGACGTGACCGGCGAGGTTCGCACGCCGCCCGTGACGGCCTCGGTATCCCAGCTCTCGGTGCATCCCCAGGTGAGGGCCGCCATGGTGCGCCGGCAGCGAGAGCACGTTCGGGAGACGGGGGCGGTGGTCGAGGGGCGCGACATCGGCACCGTCGTGCTCCCCGACGCGGACCTCAAGGTCTTCCTCACTGCCAGCCCGGAGGAGCGCGCCCGCCGCCGGGCCGCGGACCTGCGTGCCGACGGTGTCGAGGTCGAGGAGTCCGAGGTGCTGCGCGAGATCACGGCACGCGACCGGCGCGACAGCCGGCGTGCCGACTCGCCGCTGCGGGCCGCCGAGGGCGCTGCGGTGATCGATTCGACGGGGCGGGACGTGCGTTCGGTCATCGAGGAGATCGAACGCCTGGCGCGAGATGTAGCGGCACGATGAGCCCGCCGCCTCGCGCCGGACGAGTCGTCGTGATCGGTCGCCCCAACGTTGGGAAGTCGACGCTCGTGAACCGCCTCGTGGGGGCGCGCGGCTCGATCGTGGGGGAGGAGCCCGGGCTAACCCGTGATCGCCTCGAGGCCGAGGTTGAATGGGCCGGCCGGATGTTCGTCCTCGAGGACACCGGCGGGCTGCTCGCCGACCTGCTCACCTCGGACTCCTCGGCAGTCACCGCCGCCGTCGCAGCCAAGGCGCTCGAGGCCGCCCGCAGCGCCGACGTCGTCCTGTTCGTGGTCGACACCCAGGCCGGCATCACCTCCGACGACCTTTCCCTGGCGCAGATGCTGCAACGGGAGTCGTTCCCGGTCCTGGTGGTGGCGAACAAGGCCGACGATGCCGCCGGCGAGGCGGCGGCTGCGGAGTTCTGGCAGCTTGGGCTCGGCGAGCCGGTTCCCGTCTCCGGTCTGCACGGGCGGGGGAGCGGCGAGCTGCTCGATGCGGTGATCGCGCTCCTCCCCGCGGAGCCGGCCCGCGAGGAGGCGGCGCTCGTGCCGTCGGTCGCGATCGTCGGGCGCCCCAACGTCGGCAAGTCCTCGCTGTTCAACCGCCTCGTCGGCGCGCAGCGGGCGATCGTGCACGAGGAGCCGGGGACCACCCGCGACACGGTCTCCAGCCTGGTCGAGCTGGATGGACGGACCTACCGCTTCGTCGACACCGCCGGGATCCGCAGGCGCAGCAAGACGGCCGGCGTCGAGATCTATTCCGCCTCGCGCACCCGGACCGCGATCGACGCAGCCGACGTGGCGGTGCTGGTGATCGACGCGGCCGAGGGGGTGACTGCCCAGGATCAGCGCATCGCTCGAACGGTCGCCGAGGCGGGCGCCGGCGCGGTGACGGTGCTGAACAAGTGGGATCTCGTCGACGACGCGACCGTGGTCGACACGACCGTCGCCGACCGGTTGCACTTCGTCCACTACGCGCCCCTGATCCGGACCTCCGCTGCGACGGGACGAGGCATCGGCCGCCTGATCCCGCAGGTCGACGCCGTGCTCGCGGGCCGGGGCATCCGGATCCCGACGGCGACGCTCAACGAGCTGTTCCGGGGCATCCAAGACCGCCATCCCGCTCCGTCGGGCGCGCGCCCGGCCCGCGTGCTGTATGCCACGCAGATCTCCTCCGAGCCGCCGACGTTCGTGCTGTTCTCGACCGCGAGGCTGGCTCCAGCCTGGCTCCGCTTCGTCGAGCGCCGGCTGCGGGAAGAGTACGGCTTCACGGGGAATCCGATCCGTCTGATCGTTCGGGAGCGGGGCCGCACCCCCCGGACGGCGGGCCGGGGCCGGCAGGGCACGAGGTAGGATGAGGCGGTTGCGGGCTGTAGCGCAGCTTGGTCAGCGCACTTGACTGGGGGTCAAGGGGTCGCCGGTTCAAATCCGGCCAGCCCGACGAACGTTTGCGCAGGTCAGCGGGGGTACGAGGACTGGCCGAGCGATTCATCGTTGTCCTGTTTCTTCTATCGAACTTCTACCGCGCAGGCACTTCTCACCCACCGGTTCCGGGCACCTGCGGGCGCTGCATTCCGACGCGCAGCCCCGAGCTCCCGTTCGGATGGCCTGCCAACTCGTTGCGGGCCTGCCAGCTGTGGCGGCCGGCCACCGCAGGCGGATTGAAGCCGAGGGCCTTCGCGACCGTCATCCATGGAAGGCGGCGAGCCGATCGGCCTCCTCTCGCAGCTCGCGCACCGGCGTTCGCGGCAGGCGGCTGAACGGCTCTGCGATCACCCGTCCGTCACGGTAGCTCCACGTGCCCGCCACCGAGCCGTCGACGAGGAACGTGCCGACGGAGTGCGGCGTCTTGGTGTTGAACACGAGCGGCCGGTGCTCCTCGGAGAGGATCCCGGTCCGCCGGGCGTGCACGAGGAGGGTGGCGTCCCAGGGCGGGAGGAACCGCAGCGGGGCGGGGGTGTTCGGATCCGGAAGCGCAGCGCCGGGTACGTCGAGGAGCTCGCGGCCGTCCTCGGTCGAGAGGCGGCGCAGACGGAGGCGCCCCAGCGCGGGGAGGATATCGCCTGCCGGCATGCCGGCCCAGTCGGCGATGTCGTCGCGGGTTGCCGGCCCGAAGGCTCCGAGGTACCTGCGGACGAGGTGGTCGAGGGCGGCCGGTGGCTCGATGCGTGGAGGCCCGAGCCAGCCCTCGGCCAACGCATAGACGTCGGCTCGCCGCGGTTCCCAGGTTCCCGAGGGCGGGACGCGCAAGAGATCGAGCCAGAGGCCCACCCCGCTCGCTCGAGCCGTTCCAGCAAGCGCGTCGAGCTCATGCCGGCGAAGCGGTCCATCGGCAAGGCGGGCCCGCACCCGCGCGGCGGCTGAAAGCTCCTCCTCGGGCGGCTCGCCTCGCTGGACCCGGAGCCACCACCTGCGCCGAGCCTCCCGGATCGCCACGGCGAACGGCCAGTAGTCACGGGCCGAGACGAGATGAATGGTGGCACGCATCAGGGTCCCCTGCGCCACGCTTCGCTGCTCGAGGGCACGGGTGAGGTCGTTGCGCCGGAAGCCCGCCACCCTCGACCACAGACCGACGTACATCGAGGGCGCGTACTGCGCTTGCAGTCCGGCGAGCTGCTCGAGCGCTCGCGGGACGGCAATTCGGGCACGCTCGAGGAAGAGCTGGCGGGCAAGCAAGGCTCGGTTCAACTCGCGCCGGGCGAGGGTGCGCGCGCGGCCGGCCATTCCGTCAACCTACCTCGCGGGATGAGGGAGGAGGATGATCGCACGGTGAGATCCGAACGTGGGCGGGATCCTGGGTGAAGCGGGCTCCCAACCGGTGGCGCTGGCGAAACATCCCGCTCCCCGAACCCCACCTCGCGCTGCTCGGCGCGGGGCTCCTCCTCCACTTCGTTCGCCCGGCGCCGATCGGGCCCGCTGCCTTCGTCCCGAGGAGGGTGGGGTGGGTGCTGATCGTGGGGGGGTCGGTGCTCGCTGCTTGGGCCACCCGGTCCGCGGGGGATAAGAACCTCGAGCAACTGGACGCCCTCGTGACCACGGGTGCCTACGGGCTGAGCCGACATCCCATGTACCTCGGCTGGAGCCTCATGTATGTGGGGATCGGGCTTGCCCTGCGCAGCGCATGGCTGCTGGCGATGGCTCCGGTGCTCGGCGTGCTCGTCCATCGGGTGGTGCGTCGGGAGGAGCGACGGCTGGACGAGGCCTTCGGGGCCCCCTACCGGGCCTATCGAAGCCGCGTCCGCCGCTACCTCTGACCGCGCCTCGCGCCGGAGTACGGGATCATGGACACATGGCGCGCCGGCGTCGCTCGTTCGTCTGGGGGGTTCTGCTCGCCGCCGTCGTGGCCGTCGTCGTTCTGGTGCTGTTCCCGGCCTGGTACCAGGCAGAGGAGTGTGGGGGCCGCGTGATCGACTACATCGGGGCGCCTCCATGCAAGGGCATCATCGAGGAGATCCCGCACCCCACACCGACAGGCTGAGAAAGGGCCGGCGGCTGGGCCCGCCGCGGGCTGGGGGAGAATGTCGGCACATGCCCTACGAGGACCGGGAGGCGCAGCGGGCCTGGCTCGGCTCGGCGCGCGCCGACCCGGGTCCACCCAGGGGCTTCGAGCCGCACGGGACCGCGATGACCCAGCCTGTCGCGACAGGTTCTCCGCCCGCGCCGGCGGAGCGTGCCGAGGAGGAGGTCTCGAACCGGGTTCTGACCGTTCCGAACCTGATCAGCGCGGCCCGGCTCTGCCTGGTCCCGATCCTTCTCTGGGGATTCCTCACCCAACGAGACATGCTCGGCTTCGTGCTGCTGGCGGTCGTGGGGGGGACCGACTGGGTGGACGGGTACGTCGCCCGCCACACCGGGCAGGTGAGCCGCCTCGGCAAGCTCCTCGACCCCGTTGCCGACCGCGTGGCGATCGTCGCGGTCCTGGCGGCGCTCGTCGCCCGTGATGCCGTCCCGTGGCCGCTCGGTGCCGCTGTGATCGGCCGCGACGTCATCGTGGCCATTGCCTTCGCGGTGCTCGAGACGAAGGGAGTGCAGCGGATCGCAGTCAACTTCGTCGGCAAGGCGGCCACGCTCGTTCTGTATGCCGGCATGGGGCTGGCCGCCATGAGCCTCGTGCTGCCCGGCCGGCGCCCGTTTGCCTCCGATGTCCAGACGGCTGCCGTTGTGACCATCTCGGTCGGGGCGGTCCTCTACTGGATCGCCGGAGTGCTGTACGTTCGAGAGATCCGCGCCCTCGATCGCACCGGCGCGGGGTAGGCGCCGCCGGCTCGCGCGTTCGGTAGATTTACTCGGTCACCGAAGGAGGAAGCATGTCGAACATCCCCCCGGATCTGCGCTACACCCGCGAGCATGAGTGGGCACGCCTCGAGAACGACGGCCGGGTCTCCGTCGGCATCACGGACTATGCGCAGGAGCAGCTGGGCGACATCGTGTACCTCGACCTTCCCGAGGTGGGTTCGCGGGTGCAGGGCGGAGAGCCTCTGGGCGAGGTCGAGTCGACGAAGTCCGTCTCCGATGTCTACTCGCCCGTCACGGGAGAGGTTGTCGAGACCAACGGCGAGTGCCGCGACAACCCTGCCGCAGTGAACCAGGATCCCTACGGAGAGGGCTGGCTGGTGACCGTCGAGCCCGAGGACGCGTCCGAGGTCGACGGGCTGCTCACGGCCGAGCAGTACGAGGCATTCCTCCGCGAGGAGGCCGCGGAGAGTTGACGCGAAGGCTCCGAAATCCCTTGTTCAACCCTCGAGGTCGTGTTTACATTGAGCGCCTCGGGAGGAGACGACATGTTCTGTACGAATTGCGGACGCCGGAACCCTGAGAGTGCCAACTTCTGCGGCACCTGTGGCGCACCACTGCGCCAGAGCGAGCAGGACGAGACCACGATCACCTTCAGCCTCGAGGAGGGGCGCGAGGCCGAGGAGGAATTCTCGATCCCCGGCGACGAGCTCGAGGAGGGCAAGGCCATCCTGCTCGTGCGCCGGGGGCCGAACGCGGGCACGAAGTTCTTCATCGACAAGGACGTGGTCACCTGCGGCCGGTCGCCCTCGAGCGACATCTTCCTCGACGATGTCACCGTCTCCCGCAAGCATGCCGAGATCCGGCGCGACGATGGGAGCTTCCGGCTTCTCGACGTCGGAAGCCTGAACGGAACCTTTGTCAACCGGCGCCGCGTGGAGAGTGCGGCCCTCGCGACCGGCGACGAGGTGCAGATCGGCAAGTTCAAGCTGGTCTTCTTCACCGGGGGAGCCGCGGCATGACCCCCGTCTCGCCGACTCGCACCTTCATGACGATCGGGGACGTGCTCAAGTCACTGCGGGACGAGTTCCCCGACGTCAGCATCTCCAAGATCCGGTTCCTCGAGTCCGAGGGTTTGATCGAGCCCGAGCGGACGGCGTCCGGGTATCGGAAGTTCTCGCGCCGCGACGTCGACCGTCTCCGCTACATCCTTCGTTTGCAGCGCGATCGCTTCATGCCGCTGAAGGTGATCCGTCAGCGCCTCGAGCACGTCGATCCCGAGGGGCCGGTGCAGGCAGGCGGCGATGGGGCGGCCGTCACTGAAGAGGAGGAGGAGCCTGCCGGCGGCGGGCTCCATCTCTCGTTCACGGAGCTCGTGAGCTCGGGCGGGCTCGAGGCGGAGCAGGTCCGGGAGCTGGAGGAGTACGGGCTGATCGATGCGCACCCTCTGGACGGGGGCGTCTACTACGACGAGGACGACCTGATCGTCCTCAAGATCGCCCGCGACTTCGGCAAGTACGGCATCGAGCCGCGTCACCTCCGGATGTACCGGCACTTTGCGGAGCGAGAGTCGGGCCTGTTCGAGCAGATACTCCTCCCGCTCGCCCGGATGGGGGGCACGAACGGGCGCAGGCAGTTGGTACAGTCCTTGACCGAGCTCGCCAAGCTATCGCGCCGCTTGAAGCACCTCCTCCTGAACGCGACCCTTCGCGAGCAGCTCAGAGGCTGAACCCGTCGGGCGAACGCACGGTGGCCCGCCGAATCGGCCGCAACCTTTCCGTTCCGGCACTCCTGGTGCTGGCGGTCATCGTCTCCGCGCCGGGCGCCTTCGCGGCTGTGGGGGCACCGTCATCGGCGCCCCCAAGCCGCCCCTCGGCATCTTTGGCCACAGCCCCGGCCTCTCAGATCGAGGCCCCGCGCGTGGCGGCCGAGGCGGGCGTGCTGGTCGACGCGAGCGATGGACAGATGCTCTGGGAGAAGAACGCCCACCAGCGACGCGCGATCGCCAGCACGACGAAGATCGTCACGGCACTGGTCGTGCTCGAACGCGCCGATCCCGAGGCGATCGTCACGACGTCGGCACGCGCCGAGGCGATCGGAGCCGGTGATCCGCTCGTCACCGAGCTCGAGCTCCGCGCGGGCGAGCGGCTGCGCGTGCGAGACCTTCTGTACGGAATGCTGCTGCCGTCCGCGAGCGACGCGGCACTGGCGCTCGCGGAGCACGTCGGCGGCTCAATCTCGGGGTTTGTCGAGCTGATGAATGCTCGCGCCCGGGAGCTGGGCGCCGCCGACTCTCACTTCACTAACCCGCACGGCCTCGACGACCCCGGCCATTACTCCTCC
The DNA here is from genome assembly GCA_050693875.1 of Actinomycetota bacterium. Lineage (GTDB taxonomy): Bacteria > Actinomycetota > CADDZG01 > JAHWKV01 > JBOGWP01 > JBOGWP01. The sequence continues at coordinate 16,931 of JBOGWP010000085.1, read as the reverse complement.
GCATTCGACGTGGCCCTCTTCACCCGAGCGGCGCTGGGCAACCCGCTCTTCCGCGAGATCGTGGCCACCCGCTCCCACACCATCGCGCGGGAGAGCGGTGCGACCACGATCGTCAACCGCAACGTGTTGCTCGGCGCCTATCCCGGGGCCGACGGCGTGAAGACCGGCCAGACGCAGAGTGCCGGGCGCACCCTCGTCGCGTCGGCGACTCGCCAGGGGGAGCGGCGCATCGCCGTGGCGCTCTCGAGCCCCAACCCCGCAGGCGACGCGGCAGGCCTGCTCGAGTACGGTTTCAGCTTTCGGCGGGTGACGCTTGCGGCCCGCGGAGGGCGATGGGGGACCGCGACCTTCGGCGACGGCACGACCTGGCGGCTGATCGCGACGCAGGACCTCCGGTTGCTGCTCCCCCCGTCCGACCCCGACCCGGCGGCGACCTACGATGCCGCCCGGCGCCAGCTGGTCGTTCGACTGAGCAACGGCGGTGAGCTCCGGGCCGGGTTGCAGTATGCCTGCGGCGGGCCGTGCCGCCACCGGGCCCGCAGGCGCTCCGCGGCGGAGCTCGCCTGGTCGATGCTGGCACCCCTCGCCCGGCTGGCGGCGGGCTCGCGCTGACTCCGACCGCGGGTCGCGTCGAACGCTTATAACCTCTCCGACGTGGCACTGGCCGAGGTCCTTTTCACCCGTGCGGAGATCCAGGCGCGGGTGCGTGAGCTGGCGGTGGAACTGCAGTCGGCGCTCGGCCGGGAACGACCGCTGCTCGTCTCGGTGCTCAAGGGCTCGGTGGTCTTCCTTGCCGACCTGGTGCGCAACCTCGAGGTCGACCCCGACATCGATTTCATGTCGATCACGTCGTACGGCGAGGGGCGAAGCGAGAGCGGGGTCGTCCGCATCGTAAAGGACCTCGACGAGCCGCTCGAAGGTCGTGACGTGGTGGTGGTCGAAGACATCGTCGACACCGGCCTGTCGCTCGCCTATCTCCTTCGCACGCTCCAAACGAGGGGGCCGGCGTCGCTTCGCGTGTGCGCCCTCGTCCAGAAGCAAATGCAGCGCATCGTCGATGTGGACGTGCAGCACGTGGGGTTCGAAGTCGATCGTTTCGTGATCGGCTACGGGCTGGATTTCCAGGGCCGATACCGCAATCTGCCGGACCTCGTGGCGGTCGCAGATCTCGCCTCGCTGGCGGCCCGCCCATGGCTCCTCACCGGCCTCTACCGGCCCATTCGCGCTGCGCGCGAGGCCTCGGAGCGTCCGGATCTTGGCTCCTGAGGCGTGTGCTACCCTACTTCCGTGGTCGAACTGACACTCGTGGGAGTTCGGGTCGAGCTGCCCAGCAACCAGCCGATTGTCCTCCTCAAGGAGCGCGACGGCGACCGCTTTCTCCCCATCTGGATTGGTGCCGTCGAGGCCACTGCGATTGCGTTTGCTCTCCAGGGAGTCGTCACCCAGCGACCCATGACGCACGACCTCATAAAGAGCATCCTCGACGAGGTCGGGATCACCGTCGACCTCGTCGAGATCACCGAGCTGCGTGAGGGAACGTTCTACGCCTCGATTCGCCTACGCTCGAACGGCACGTCCTACGAGGTTACGTCACGACCCTCGGATGCGATCGCGCTCGCGGTGCGCAGCGGCACACCGATCTTTGCCGCCGAGGAGGTTCTCGACGAAGCAAGCATCCCGCTGCGGGAGGAGGGAACCGAGGAGCCCGAGGAGAGCCAGGTGCAGAAATTCCGGGAATTCCTCGACCAGGTGACCCCGGAGGACTTCCTCAACCAGTAGCGATCCGTCAGCCGGGTAGCCGACCGTCGGCTCCACCGAACTCTGGATGTCAAGTTGAGGCTGATCTCCCCCGGCTGTCCTTGACATGCCGATCTGCCCAGCCGTAGCCTGATCCTGTCGTAATTACACCGAAGGGAGTCATCGATGGCGCAGGCCCCGTTGCTGGGGACGGCCGGGTACCGGGGGCCCCAGGTCTGCAAGATTGTTGGGATCAGCTATCGGCAACTCGACTACTGGGCCAGGACCGGGCTCGCCACTCCCAGCGTCCAGCCCGCCCACGGGTCCGGTACGCAGCGCCTGTACTCATTCGAGGATCTCGTCCAGCTCAAGCTGATCAAGAAGCTGCTCGACGCCGGCGTCAGCCTGCACCGGGTGCGCGACGCCATCGAGTGCCTCCGCGACCTGGGTCACGACCTGAGCGGCATCACGCTGGTCAGCGACGGCAAGACCGTGCTCGCCGGGCACTCCCCCGACGAGGTCATCGATCTGCTCCGCCGAGGCCAGGGGGTCTTCGCCATCGCGATCGACCCGGTCAAAGAGGAGCTCCGAGGGTCCGTCTCGCACCTGCGACCGCTCGAGTCGGTGGCCGGCGTCGAAACCGCCGAGGCGGGTCCGCCCAAGCCCGACGTGGCCCGAAAGGCACAGGGGGAGGCCTGACATCGGCAAGAGCGGCAGGGGATTCGAGGACTCCCGCCTATCGAGCACCGTCAGGTTTGCCCACGAGTCCGAGCGTCAGTTCGCGAGGCTGCTGGACTTCTATCAGATCGATTGGGATTACGAGCCGCGCTCCTTCGACATCGAGTGGGACCGTGAGGGGCGAGCCACGCAGAAATTCACCCCCGATTTCTACCTGCCCGAATTCGACCTCTTCATCGAGATCACGACGATGAGCCAGCGCCTCGTGACCAAGAAGAATCGAAAGGTGCGCCGGCTGCGCGAGCTGTATCCCGACGTAAAGTGCAAGATCTTCTACCAGCGCGATTACCTCCAGCTCATCGCGAAGTACGGCCTCGACGACGCCTCATCCGACGAAGTCGTCGACTTCCCCAAACCGCGCCGCCGCAGCGGCGCCGCGCCTTCCGCAATCGCGAAGGCAGGAGCGGGGAAGCAGAAGACCAGGTGACGTTTCGAACTTCCCTTCACGACGAGCATCGTCGACTCGGGGCTCGCATCGTCGAGTTCGCGGGATGGGAGATGCCCCTCACCTTTTCCGGAGTGATCGCCGAGCATCGGGCGGTCCGAGAGCGCGCGGGGCTGTTCGACGTGTCCCATCTCGGCAAGGTCGAGGTCACCGGCGGGGCGGCCGGCAGCCTCCTCGAGCGCCTGCTTCCCGGGCCGGTGGAGTCTCTCGAGGATGGGCAGGCACGCTACAACCTGCTGCTGACCGAGGACGGCGGAATCGTCGACGACCTGTTCGTCTACCGGCGGCCGGGGTCGTTCGTCGTGGTGCCGAACGCCGCCAACACTCCGGCGGTGGTCGATGCGCTGCGTGCGGCGTCGAGCGGCGACGTCCGCATCGAGGATGGGCGGGAACGGTGGGCGATCATCGCGCTGCAGGGCCCCCGAGCCCGCGAGATCGCCGAGCAGGTGATGCCGGGGGCAAACGCCCTGCGGCTCCATCGGTTCGCCGACTTCGAGATTACCGGCTCCGGGGTGCAGGTCGCCCGCACCGGCTACACGGGTGAGTACGGGTTCGAGCTGTTCGTCGAGTCGGAGCGCTCCGTCGCGGTCTGGCGGATGCTGCTCGAGGCCGGTGCCGAGTTCGACATCCTTCCTGCCGGGCTCGGAGCCCGGGATACGCTCCGCCTCGAGATGGCCTATCCACTGCACGGACAGGACATCGGGCCGGATACCAACCCCGTCGAGGCAGGGCTCGGTTGGGTGGTCGACTGGAACAAGCCGGTGTTTCGGGGGCGTGACCGGGTCCTGAGGATGCGCGAGGAAGGGCCGCATCGACGCCTCGTTGGGATGCTCGCGGGCGGCCCTGGCATTCCCCGCCACGGCCACCCCATCCTCCACGACGGGACCCACGTCGGCAAGGTGGCGAGCGGCAACATCTCGCCGGTCCTGGGCAAGGGGGTCGCCCTCGCGTATGTCCCCACGGAGCTCGCGAGCCCGGGTACGATCCTCTCCGTGGACGTCCGGGGGAAGCATCTTCCGATGGAGGTAGTGAAGCCCCCGTTCATCCGACCGGCGACCGGGCGAGGCTGAGCCACGTGGACTACACCCCTCATACGAACGAAGACATCGAGGCGATGCTCGCGGCGATCGGCGTAGGCTCCCTCGACGACCTGTTCGAACCGATCCCCGAGGCGGTCCGGCTGCACCGCCCCCTCGACCTCCCCACCGGTCTCGCCGAGAACGAGGTCCTCGACCTCCTCGCCGGCCTTGCCGCTCGGAACGTCGGCACGGACCGGCTCACCTGCTTCGCCGGGGGCGGTGCCTACGACCACTACGTCCCCGCCCCGGTCCGGCATCTCGCCTACCGTTCCGAGTTCGCGACCTCGTACACCCCGTATCAGCCCGAGCTCTCGCAGGGGGTGCTCGCCGCGCTCTTCGAGTACCAGACGATGATCTGCGAGCTCACCGGGATGGAGGTCGCCAACGCCAGCCTCTACGACGGGGCGAGCGCCCTGGCCGAGGGAGTCAACCTCGCGTTGGGAGCGACCGGCCGCTCGCGGGTGATGGTCAGCGAGGGGCTCGATCCCACCTATCGCCGGGTGCTCGAGACGCTCGCGCCCGGCCGCGGGTACGAGATCGTCACGGCGTCGGCGCGCACCGGCACCACCCACGTCGCCGACTGCTCCGAGTCGGCCTGCGTCGTCATCGCTCAGCCCAACTTCCTCGGCGGGATCGAGGACCTGCGAGCGGCTGCGGATGCCGCGCACGCCGAGGGCGCACTGCTCGTCGTCTCCTTCGACCCGCTGGCGGCGGGAATCCTCGAGGCCCCCGGCGCGCTGGGGGCCGACGTCGTCACCGGCGAGGGGCAGTCGCTCGGCGGCAGCCTGAACTACGGCGGGCCCTATCTCGGCATCCTGGCCACTCGTACCGAGCACGTCCGGCGCGTCCCCGGCCGTATCGTCGGCGCCACCGTGGACGTCGACGGGACGCCCGGCTACGTGCTCACCCTCCAAGCGCGCGAGCAGCACATCCGGCGCGAGAAGGCGACCTCGAACGTCTGCACGAACCAGACGCTGATGGCGATCGCCGCCTCGGTCTACCTCGCCTGGTTGGGGCCGCGCGGCCTGCGCGAGCTCGGCGAGACGTGTCTTGCGGGGGCTCGGCACACCGCAGAGCTGCTGTCTTCGGTACAGGGCTGCTCGCTGGCATTCGACGTCCCGACGTTCAAGGAGTTCGTGCTGAGATTGCCGATGGACGACACCGAGGTGGTCCGGGCGCTGGCCTCGGAGGGCTTTCTCCTCGGCCCGGCACTTCGGCGTTGGTTCCCGTGGATCGGCAATGCGGTGCTCGTGGCCGTGACGGAACGGCGGAGCGCCGACGAGGTGGAACGGCTCGCAAAGGCGCTCGCAGTGGTGGTGGCGTGAAGCGCGAGCGATCGGGGGTCGGCCCGACCATCTTCGACCGGTCCGTCCCTGGCCGGCGCGCCTCCTCGATCCCTCGGCCGGGGGGCGACACGCTCGCCCCGGAATCGTCGATCCCTGCCCACCTCCTCCGCGCCGCCCCTCCACGCCTTCCCGAGGTCTCGGAGATCGACCTCGTTCGTCACTACACCCGCCTGTCCCAGCTGAATTGGGCGGTCGACGTCGGGAGCTATCCGCTCGGCTCCTGCACGATGAAGTACAACCCGAAGATCAACGAAGAGGCCGCAGCCCTTCCCGGCTTCCGCACGCTTCATCCGTGGCAGCCCGCCGAGCACACGCAGGGGGCGCTGGCGCTGCTCTGGGAGATGGAGCAGTTGCTTGCGGAGATCACCGGCCTGGCGCGCGTGACGTTCCAGCCCGCCGCGGGTGCGCAGGGTGAGCTGGTCGGGCTGCTCGTCATGCGCGCGCACCACACCGCCGCCGGCGATCCGCGGCAGGTCGTGCTGATCCCCGACTCCGCACACGGGACCAACCCGGCGAGCGTGCGCCTCGCCGGCTACCAGGTCCGTCAGATTCCCTCCGACCCGCGTGGGCTGATCGACCTCGCTGCGCTGCGAAGCGCGCTCGACGGGCATGTCGTCGGCCTGATGCTCACCAACCCGAACACGCTGGGGCTCTTCGAGCGGGACATCGAGCGGATTGCCGAGGCCGTTCATTCGGTCGGCGGACTGCTCTACTTCGACGGAGCCAACCTCAACGCCATCCTCGGCAAGGTACGTCCCGGCGACATGGGGTTCGACCTCGTGCACCTCAACTTGCACAAGACCTTCTCGACCCCGCACGGCGGCGGGGGACCGGGGGCCGGCCCCGTTGCCGTCTCGAAGCGCCTCGAGCGATTCCTCCCGAGTCCGTTGGTCGGTCATGAGCCCGCGACGGGGCGATATTTCTGGGACGAAGACCGTCCGGATTCGATCGGTCGCATCCACGGTTTCCACGGGAACTTTGCCGTGGTGGTGCGGGCGTACGCGTATCTGCGCGCCCTCGGCGGGGACGGCTTGCAGCGCGTCACCGAGCGGGCCGTGCTCAACGCCAACTACCTGCGCGCGCGCATCCAGAGCGCCTACCCCGCCGCCTATCCGGGGATATGCATGCACGAGCTGGTCGCGACGGCCAAGCGGTTCCGCAAGCACGGCGTCCGGGCCATGGACATCGCCAAGCGCCTCATCGATCTCGGTGTGCATCCCCCCACTGTCTATTTCCCGCTGGTCGTCGACGAGGCGCTGATGGCTGAGCCCACCGAGACGGAGTCGAAGCAGTCGCTCGACGAGCTGGCCGACGCCCTTCTCCAGGTCGCCGGGGAGGCCGAGAGTGACCCCGACCTGCTGCGCGAGGCGCCCGTTACCACCCCCGTCCGCCGGCTCGATGAGGCACGCGCCGCTCGCAAGCTCGTGCTGCGATGGGAGCCGGCGTGAAAGCAGACGGAAGGTCCGACTCGGAGCGCTTCGGGTCGAAACCATCGGGGCGATCCGCAAGCGACAGGTGCGCGTGACGATTGGGGCGCTCAGTGCCGCCGACCGGCCGGCCGGATCCGCTCTATCCCACGATGGGCTGCAGGCTCCCCGGGCGGCGCGCCTTCTCCAGCCGGAGCAGCGCCTCTTTCCGGCCGAGGCCTCCTCCGTACCCGCCGAGCCCATTCCGGGCGACCACGCGATGGCACGGGACGAGGATGGCGACCGGGTTGGCGCCGACCGCCCGGCCGACCGCCCGGGCGGCCCGCGGGTGGCCGGCGCGCTCCGCAACCCAGCCGTAGTTCCTGACTTCGCCCGCGGGGATCGTTCGCAGGACCGCGCCGACCCTTCGGGCGAAGTCACCCCCGCCGATCTGCACCTCGACGTCGTCGAGCGGCGATCCGTCACGGAAGTAGGCATCGAGGCGCGCACACAACGGGTGGCCGGCCGGGAGGACCGGCGCTGCCCCCGCATCAAAGCGGAGCTCGGCCACCGCCCCGCCGTCGAGTCCGATCGCGAGGGGACCGAGGGGCGAGTCGTAGACGAAGCGTTCCGGGAGAGGCTTCAGGTTCGTATCCATGGGAGCAGCCTACTGCTCCGGCGCGGTGGATCGTTGACTCTTCCCCCTATCACCGGGACACTTGGTCGATGCCGGCAATGCTCCGGGCGCGGCTCGCGCTCTTCGCCTTTCTCGGGGTGTTCCTCATCCCGATTGCGGCCTCCTCGCTACGAGGGCTGACCCATGTTCTGACCTGCCGGGAGGAGTCGAACACCCCCTTCACGCTCGTCATCGGCAAGGATCGGCGCCCGTCGGTCCTGACGTCGACGCGGCTCAGCCGAGGGGAGCAGGAGGGGTTGTGCGGAGGTCTGATCCTCGATCTGCGAGCGCGCGGCGAAGGTCCCGGCAAGGTGGCGATGATCGTCGCGATCGTCAACCGCACTCCCAGGCTCTGGCGCGGGAGCGTTGCGCTGGTGCTCGGCAGGGTCTCCATCCCGGTCGAGATCGGCCGGATCCGAGCCGGCGCGCGGGCTTCGGACACGGTCGTGTTCACCCTCACCGAGGGAACCCACGATCTCAAGGGCTCGTTGCTGATCGGCCCGTAACGATATCCGCTGGCCTGCTCGCCGCCCTGCTTCTCGGGGCGGCGTGCACCGGTGCGAGCAACCGGCCGGAGACGGCGTCCGAGGCAACCGCTTCGCCCTCCCACAGCATCCTCCTCGAACCTTCGTCTGCCGCTCCACCCCTCGCCCCCTCACAGATCCCGCCGCCTGTGGCCGCGACCACGCCGCCCCCCGGAGACGACACGGCGCATCTCGCCGCGGAGCTGGATACCGTTGAGCAGGCGATCCGGAACCCAGCAACGCTGCCCGGGCAGCTTCCCGATCTGGGTCCGCGACAGCAGGTCGCCTACCGCACGCTGGCGGCTCGCCCCGACTTGGTGAATTCCGTCGTGAGCGCGGTTTCGCCGGCCCTGCGTCCGGCCGTGAAGGCGAACATCGAGGCGGGCGTCGAGCTGCGCGCGCTGACGCGACCCGTGACGAGCCTCCCGGCATGGCGCATCGTCTCTCCGCCTCCCGCAGAGGAGCTGCTCGGCCACTTTCGGCAGGCGGAGGCCGAGTTCGGCGTCGCCTGGCAGTTCCTCGCCGCGATCCACCTGGTGGAGACCCGGATGGGACGCATCCGTGGAACCAGCCCGGCGGGCGCGCAGGGACCGATGCAGTTCCTCCCGGCAACCTGGGCTCGGTATGGAAGGGGGGACATCAACGACCCTGGCGATGCCATCCTGGCGGCGGGCCGGTACCTGCAGGCTCACGGCGCGCCGGAGAACATGGCCGGGGCGCTGTACGCCTACAACCCGAGCCGGCGTTACGTCCGGGCGATCACCCTGTACGCGTCACAGATGATCGCCGTCGACCGCGCCTATCTCGGCTACTACCACTGGCAGGTCTACGTCCGAACCACATCGGGCGACGTCCTGCTGGAAGAGGGCTACGGAGGGTAGATCCCGGAGGTCAGGAGAGGCGAATCCCGATGATCACCGGCTTGCCTTCCTGCTCCTGCCACACGCTCTCCACGACGACGTCGGTGTCGCCGCCGATGTAGTTGTATTCGACCACGAACTGGTCGGCGTCCTGGGTCACCTGCATCACCTCGGCCTCCTCGACCTTCGGCGGGAGGGCCGCAAAGACCGGCTCGGCCTGTGTCCTCGCATTCTCCACGACGTCCTGCATGGCGCCCTGACGGTCCCCCGAGAGAACCGCGAGCATGTGGTACCGGGCAGCCTCCATGAGAGTGGCTTCATCCATGCGAGTCCTCCTTGCACGCGTAAGCGGGGCAGAAGCCTAGCAGGGGGCGGCCGGGCATCGCTGCGCCATACTCACGACCATGGAGTACGTCCGGCTCGGCGCCACGGGGCTTCGGGTCAGCCCACTCTGCCTGGGCTGCATGATGTTCGGCTCTTGGGGCAACACCGACCGCGACGAGTGCGTCCGGATCATCCACGAAGCACTCGACGCAGGGATCAACGTCGTCGACACCGCCAACATCTACTCCAACGGGGAGTCCGAGGAGATCGTAGGCCGCGCTCTGGCCGGGCGGCGTGACGATGTCGTGGTCGCGACCAAGTTCCACGCCCGGGTGGGCAGGGGGCCGAACGACTACGGGAACAGCCGCAAGCACATCTTCCGAGCGGTGGAAGACTCGCTCCGACGGCTCGAGACCGACTACATCGACATCTATCAGGCCCACCGCTCCGACCCGAAGACCGATATCGAGGAGACCCTCGGCGCGCTGACGGACCTGGTTCGCCAGGGGAAGGTGCGCAACCTGGGCTCGTCGACGTTTCCGCCTTCGGAGATCGTGGAGGCACAGTGGACGGCCGAGCGCAGGGGGCTGGAGCGCTTTATATCGGAACAGCCTCCCTACTCGATCCTGGTCCGGGAGATCGAGCGGGAGATGCTCGCGGTGGCCCGGCGGTATCGGATGGGAGTGATGGTGTGGAGCCCGCTCGCCACCGGCTGGCTCTCGGGCAAGTTCCGGAGCGGGCAGCCGGTTCCGACTGTGGGACGCGCTGGGCGCGTTCCGGAGCGCTTCGATCCGAGCCTCCCCCAGAACCAAAGGAAGTACGAGATCGTGGGCCGGCTCGCGGCCATCGCCGAGGAGGCGGGATTGTCGATGGTGAAGATGTCGGTGGCGTGGACGCTGGCCCACCCCGACGTCACGTGCTCGATCGTCGGGCCGCGGACACTCGATCAGCTCAAAGGGCTGCTCCCCGCCGGGGAGATCGAGCTCGGTCGCGACGTGCTCGATGCCATCGACGAGGTCGTCGCTCCCGGGGAGACGGTGAACCGCGCCGACCTCGGATACGAGGCCGTTTGGCTCCGCCCCTGGGAACGGCGCCGGCGCCCCCGCTACTGAAACGCCGCCCCAGTCAGTCCGGGTCGTACTGATAGCCGTCCAGGGAGTGCTCGACGGCATGGGTGAATGCGGTCATGTTGTGGACGACGAGCTCGTCTCCTTCCCACACCGCCCCCAAGTCCTCGGCAATCTCGGTGTCGTTGAGTGCCGCGGGCTCTTCACCCGTCCACTGGAACCCCACGAACGAATCGGGGGCCTTCCGGGCGATCACCACCCTATCGTCGGAGTCGCCGACCTCCTGCGATTCCATCGATCACCTCCTCGCGGTGCGATCGTAGCCCATGAGGGAGTTGGGAGGTCGCCCGATGGTGCTGCGTTCGTTTGCTCAGCTTCGGCCTGCGAAGCCCTCCGCCTCACGCCGCGCCTGCTCGAGCTCGGCGCTGGCCTCCTCCTCGTAGTTCCGGCTGCTCCGATCGAGCCGCCCACCGCTTGATCCGGCGAGGACCGGAGCTGCGGGGGGTCCCCCGGCCTGCTCGGTCTCACGCTGGATCTGTGCCAGCTCTGCGCGGGCATCGTCCTCGTAGCCCGCGACGTCCCGGCTTACCTGGTCCGGAACCCGCCGATACTCGCTGGAATGCGCCGTTGCCTGGTCCAGCTCCGCGCGCGCCTCTTGCTCGGCTCGACGCGATGCTTGCGTTTGATCATGGGCGATTCCCCCTTCTGTCGTCTTCTGATGTTGGCGTGGCCTCGGTGATATCGGGCCACGTGAAAACACGTGCGTCAGCGCGGACATCACCGAAAACACCCCGGCTCTTCGGGGTGCTTACCCAGATCCCAGCCCCGGGATTCCTCCAGACGGGCTCCAGTTTCTCGCCGCCGGGAGGCAGTCGACCCGAGGTCAGATGAAGCGGATGGATCGGAGCGCCGCCCGCGGAGCGCGCGCCTGCGGGGGACTACCTCCCACCTCCAGCAAGCGGATGACGCGCGCCCGCTGGCCTCGGTACGGCTCGAGCAGTTCCAGCATCCGGTCGTCGTCCCCGCGGCGCTCGCCGGCCAGCATCCACGTGACCAGATGCGGCAGGTGGAAATCGCCGACGCTCACCGCGTCGGCATCGCCCAGCGCAACCCGCGCGACCTCGGCCGCCGTCCACGGGCCGACGCCCGGTAGAGCCTGGAGACGGCGATAGGCGTCGGCCAACGGCATGCGGCCGAGCTCCTCCAATCGGCGCGCGTACGAGCAGGCGACCTTGATCGCGCACGCCCGCCTCCGCTCGATCCCGAGGGGGTGATACGCGTGGTACGGGAGGGCGGCAAGGGTTTCGGGAGCGGGCGGAAGCGTCAATCCAAGGGGCCCCGGGGCGGGCTCGCCGTGGTTGAGGACGAGCCGGCGATAGGCGGCGTGCGCCTCGCGGCCGGTCACCTTCTGCTCCAGGATGGTGGGCACGAGCACCTCGACCACGGCCCCCGTCCGGCCGATCCGCAGGCCCGGGAGGCGCCGGCGCAGGCGGTGGACGACGGGATGATGGGACACAAAGCCCGAGTCGTTGTCGCCCGCCCCGACGAGCCCGGGCAGCCCCTCGAGGATTCGGTCCGCACCTGCGCCCCAGGCTGAGCCCACGAGGAGCGGCCCCTCTGCCTCGAGCCAGAGCGTGGCGGGTCCGTCCGGCGTCCGGGTCGCCCACGCGAAGCCACGAGGGCCCAGACGAGCCGCGGGGTCGCCCCATCCCCGGACGAGCGGTGACAGCGTCGATCGGAGATCGATCGGGCCGCAGGGGCTGAACCGGCGAAGATGAGGGGCCATTGCCCGGAACCATACCGCCGGGGGGATCGCGCGCCGGAGAGCCGGTCCGAAAGGCAGAGGCCCTCGTGCGAGACGGGAATGATGGGGAGATCCCCGCGGGGCGCGCGACCGAACGCACGACGAGGAGGCGCTGTGGAACGAGATCGAAGCCGATTGCAAGGACCCTTCGCGCTCGCCGTGACCGCGCTGGTCGGAGCGGGCGCCGCGATCTGGTCCCGGCGCTCCGGTGGGGTGACACCGAGGCCGCTTGTCTACGCCGCCCTCGGCGCCTCCGACACCGTCGGCGTCGGCGCCCGCGACCCCGAGCGCGAGGGCTGGCCCGCCCAGATCTATGGGCGCCTTCCGGCGGGCAGCACCTTCGTGCGTCTCGGCGTCTCCGGCTCGACGGCTCGTCAGGCCGTCGCTCAGCAATTGGCCAAAGCGGAGCAGGCGCATGCCGACCTCGCGACGGTCTGGCTTGCCGTCAACGACTTCAACGACCACGTCCCGCTTCCTCAGTACGCGGCGGACCTCGAGCGCATCCTCCGCGGTCTTCGGGCTTCGGGCGCCCGGGTGCTGGTGGGGAACATGCCGGACCTGACCAGGCTCCCCACCTGGTCGGCGATCCCGCTCCTGCGGCAGGAGGTTGCCGCGTGGAACCGGGCGATCGCTCGGGCGGCCCGCCGCAGCGGCGCCGTGCTCGTCGACCTGCTCGAACCCTCCCAGCGCCTCGAGGATGCCTCCCCCCTGCTCGTCGCCGACGACGGTTTCCACCCGTCGACCCGCGGTCATCGGGCGCTCGCCGAGATCTTCTGGCGTGCGATCGAGCGAGACCCGGTCATCGGCCCGGCGGTGCGGGGTGGGCGTCTCTCGTGACATGATCGAGCACGGGGGCTGGACGGCCACCAGGGATGTGAGAGCCGTACGCTACCGCGACAGATCCGAGGCCGGCCGCACGCTCGCGACCCATCTTTCCGAGTACTCCGGCGGCGGCCAACTCGTCGTCCTCGGCCTGCCGCGAGGGGGGGTGCCGGTCGCCTTCGAAGTGGCCCGCGGGCTGCGTGCGCCCCTCGACGTCTTCGTGGTCCGCAAGCTCGGCGTTCCCTGGCAGCCCGAGCTCGCCATGGGAGCCATCGCGGCAGGCGGGGTGACGTTCCTCAACAGCCGCGTCGTGGACGAGCTTCGGATCGACGAGCGCGAGATCGATGCCGTGGTCCAGATCGAACGCGCCGAGCTCGAGCGACGGGAGCACATCTACCGTGGATCGCAGCCGCCCCTGGAGGTAGGCGACAAGGTGGTGATCGTCGTCGACGACGGGCTGGCAACCGGGTCGAGCATGCGCGCCGCGGTAGAGGCCCTGCGCCGCCTTGGGCCCCGGGAGATCGTCGTCGCCGTCCCGGTGGCGTCGGACGTCACCTGCCGGGAGCTCGCGGCGGTGGCCGACCGGGTCGTGTGCGCGAGCGCCCCAGAGCCGTTCTATGCGGTCGGCCTCTGGTACGACGACTTCCGCCAAATCGACGACGAGGAGATCCGTTCGCTGCTCGCCGCCGCGGCCGCACCGACCGACGAGCCGGGGCGGGCCGGCACCTCGTAGGGACGCCTTGCCCCCTCGCCGTCCGCCGGGCGCGCCTCAGAAGTGCGCCGATTGCAAAAGCTCGCCGAGCTCGAATGCGAGATCAAGCGATTGCCGGCCGTTGAGGCGCGGGTCGCACAGTGACCGATAGCCCGCCTGGCTCTCGACGTCTCGGTCGAGGATCTCCTCCGCACCACCCAGGCACTCGGTCACCTCCTCGGCGGTGAGCTCGAGGTGCACGCCGCCGGGAACCGTGCCCTCCCGAGCGTGCACGGCAAAGAACTCCTTGATCTCGGTGAGGATGTCGTCGAACCGCCTGGTCTTGACTCCAGATGCGGTGAGCACGGTGTTCCCATGCATCGGATCACAGACCCAGACCACGGGCCGTCCGGAGTCCGAGACCGCCCGGACGATGGGAGGGAGCACCTCCTGCGTCCGCCCCGCGCCGATGCGGGTGATAAAGGTGAGGCGGCCGGGCTCTTGTCCCGGGTCGAGCCGCTCACACAGGTCGAGGGCTTCCGACGGCGTCGCGTGGGGCCCCAGCTTGCAGGCAACGGGATTCCTGATCCCCGAGAGGAACTCGACGTGTGCGCCCTGCGGATCGCGGGTGCGTTCGCCGGCCCAGAGCATGTGGGCGGAGCAGTCGTACCAGCGCCCGCTCAGGCTGTCGCGGCGGGTCAGAGCCTCCTCGTACCCGAGGATCAGCGCCTCGTGCGACGTGTAGAAGTCGACCTCGTGCAGGATGGCATCCGACTCGAGGTCGATCCCGCACGCGGCCATGAACTTGAGGGCCCGGTCGATCTGACGAGCGATCGCCTCGTAACGGCGCCCCTGGCTGCTCTCCGCCACGAACTCCTGGTTCCACAGGTGGATCTTGTTGATGTCGGCAAAGCCTCCCTTCGTGAACGCCCGCAAGAGGTTGAGGGTGGAGGCGGACTGGTGGTAGACGCGGACGAGCCGGCTCGGGTCCGGCCGTCGGGAGACCGGGTCGAACACCGAATCGTTGACCGCGTGGCCCCGGAATGCCGGCAGCTCTTGGGCCCCCATGCGCTCGTTCGGCGAGGAGCGCGGCTTCGCGAACTGCCCGGCGATGCGCCCGAGCTTGACGATCGGAATCCCCGCGGCGTAGGTGAGGACGACGGCCATCTGCAGGATGATCTTCAGCTGATCCCGGATGGAGTCGGCCGAGAAGTTCTGGAACGACTCGGCACAGTCGCCGGCTTGGAGCACGAAAGCCTTGCCGAGCGCCGCCTTGGCGAGCGCCCCTCGGAGGGCGTCGGCCTCCCCTGCAAACACGAGTGGGGGGAGGGTTCGAAGCTCAGCGAGCACGGCGTCGAGTTCCCCCACGTCGTCCCAGTCCGGCTGCTGCGACGCAGGAAAATTACGCCAAGACGGTGGGGACCAAGCCTCGATCATCGTTTTATCCTCGCGTAGGACTTGGACCCGCACACGCCGCGTCCATGCGACAGAGACAAATGGACCAAGCGCAGCGACCCGGTCCGAGAAGAGAATAGACTTCGCGCTCTGACAGACTCGCAGGGGCGGCGCGCGCGCCGCGCTCGACAAGCAAGGGGGGACAGCATGCCGGTCAGCGAGTACATGGCGATCGTCCGGCGCCGCCTGTGGATCCTACTCCTCGTTCCGGCGGTCGCCGGCTCCATCCTCTTCATCAGAATCCAGACACGCCCCAATACGTTCCGGGCGACGGCAACGGTCGCAGGAACCTCGCTCGTGGGTGCCCCCGGCTCCCAGTACGCGGGGGCGCAGGGCATCCGGGCCTTCGTGTCGAACTTCAGCGCGGCTGCGACGTCGACGAGAGTCATCGAAGGGGCGGCAAAGGCGGCCGGTGTCACGCCGGGCGAGATCGCGGCGGGAACGGGTGTCGAGGGCGTGGGTGACTCGGCGGTCGTGCTCGTTCACTTCGAGACGACCCGTCGGGACAAGGCGGCACCCGGGGCCCGAGAGGTGGCCGCCCAGACCCTGGCCTTCCTCTTCCAGCCCCAGGTCGACCTGGCGCAGAAGGCCGCCGAGGAGTCCAAGAAAGCCGTCGACGAGGCCCAGGCGGCGCTCGACGATTTCACCTCCGAGAACGACCTGCTCCTGCCCGACCAGGAGTATCAAGCGAAGACGCGCACGCTGGCGACCCTTCGTCAGCAGCAGATCCAGGCGGAGGCGCGGGGCGACTCGACGACCGCTGCCGGACTGCGGTCCACCGTCGCCCAGCTGCAGGCGGAGCTGAACACCCTCGCTCCCAAGGTCGCCGCATACTTGGCCTTCGTCGATCGGAAGAGTCAGGCCACGAACCGACTCAACGCCTTGCAGCAGGACCTCGAGCGCGCCCGGGCACAGCTGGGCGCGGCAAGCCCCGAGACCGTCGTGAGCGTTGGGGTGCCGGAGCCCGTCTCGAAGCTGCCGTCCCTGCTTCGCTTCGGCGGGGCCGCCGTAGGAGCGGGGTTGTTCTTGGCTGCCATAATCGTGATCCTGCTCGAGATGATGGCCCGTCGGCAGGTTTCCGGACCGTCCCCGTCGGAGGCAGGCATGGTGCCCGAGACCGGTGGTGCCCGCGAGCCCGCTCCGCCTGTCGCCGGGTCCCATCCGCCCGAGCGGGCAGAGGCACTGCCCGCGCCGTTCACCGCTCCGCTGACCGCGATGGCAGCCGGGCCGGCCCATGCGCCGGTGGACGAGGAAGCGACTCCGGCACGCCGGGGCAGGGGGCGCAGGGCGCACGAGACCTATCCCGCCCCCGCTCCCGTGGGGCGCGAGGAGCCCGGCATCGAAGCCGTCGCGCCCGCTGCGGGCGTCGCGGATCAGACCGAGAGGGAAGAGGCGGCTTCCGTTCCGGTCAACGGCCGTGCGCGGCGCCGCCCCGTGCGGCGCCGAACCCGCGCTGAAGAGGCCGCACCGGCGACGGTTGAGCCCGACGATGCCGAACGCTCCGGCGCCGGTGCCGTCGAGGAGGAGGACCGGGGGGTCCCCAAGGCCTCCGGCGCGCCGAAAACGCCTGCACGCACGGCAATGCCGGACCTCGGGCAGCCGGGGGCGGGCGCTGCGTCCGATCCCGACGACCTGATGCAGACCTGGCTCGAGCTGACAAGGCGCGGTGCCCGGGACGCCTCGGTCAGAGGAGGCGAGCCGGGCAAGCGCGACAAAGGACGGCCCCCAGGCTCGGGGTGATAAGCAGCGCCCCAGGCTCGGGGTGATAAGCAGCGCCCCAGGCTCGGGGTGATAAGCAGCGCCCCAGGCTCGGGGTGATAAGAAGCGTTCCGCCCAGGCTCGGGGTGATAAGCAGCGCCCCAGGCTCGCGGTGATAGGCAACGCCCCAGGCTCGCGGTGATAGGCAACGCCCCAGGCTCGCGGTGATAGGCAACGCCCCAGGCTCGCGGTGATAGGC
>JBOGWP010000084.1:0-32096 GCA_050693875.1 Actinomycetota bacterium | reverse complement strand
CAACGCCGCCGGGACCTACTCCTTCCAGGCGGTCTACTCCGGGGACGCCAACAACAACGGCGCCACCTCGGACTGCACCACCGAGCAGGTGGTGGTGGACAAGAACAGCCCCACCATCGCCACCACCCCGAGCCAGGGCGGTTTCATCGGCGTCACTCTCAACGACAGCGCGACCCTCTCGGGGGCGACGACCAACGCCGGAGGCAAGATCACCTTCAATCTGTACGACCCTGACCAGCCCACCTGCTCCGGCACCCCCCGATTCACGCAGGACATAAACGTCAGCGGGAGCGGGACCTACTCAACCACCGGCGGATTCGTGACCGACAAGGTGGGGACGTGGCGATGGACCGCCAGCTACGACGGTGACGGGAACAACAACGGGGTCTCGAGCGGGTGCAACGACGAACAGGTGACGGTGCTGCAGCCCACGGGGAAGATCGCCCCGACGCAGACGACCTGCCAGGACTACCTCAACGGGACCGCCGGCGACATCAACCAGATCGACTACCTCGTGAAGAGGAACAAGATCAGTAGCGTCGCCCCGGGGGTGTTCTTCTACTACAGCAAGGTGACGGCCCCTTCCTCAACCTTCACGATCGGCATCGCTCAGGACATCACGACGACCGTACTCAGCGGGGGCGAGAGCCAGTACTACTTCGGGGTGCTCCAGGACCAGGTGCGGCTCTTCAACGCCGACTGCACGAACAGCTCGCTGGGAACGGTCGGCGGAACGAGCACCCAACCGACCATTCAGGTCACCGGGGCCTCGGCAGGGCAGCAATTCATCGTGTCCGTGAAGTACGAGGCGAACAGCATTGTCGGCAAGCCCAAGCCCAACCCGACAACCTTCCATTACGCGTTCGTCACCTACCTGAACTCGCCCGGGAACATCGTCGACAAGGACGCCAACGGCCTCAACCTCGTCAAGAAGAAGTAGGAGGCCAGTCCGGAGAGCGTCGCTCCGATAAGGGGCTGGTCAGGGACGGTAACCGCGCCCTTCCCAGTCGTGCGCTGACACGCCGGGGCCTGGAGACGCCCCGACAAGGCCCGGCATGAGTGGGGAGGTTCCGGAGGGTTCGCGAGCTGCCGGCATAGGATGAGCTCGGTGGCCGAGGCCATGATCTCGCTTCGGGAAGTCTCCAAGAGATTTCCACGGTCCCAGACCTTCGCCGTCCAGGATCTGTCGCTCGACGTGGAGGCGGGTGAGGTCCTCGCGCTCGCCGGCCCCCACGGCGCGGGCAGGTCGACCGTCCTCAAGCTCATCAACCGGCTGGTCGAGCCCACGTCCGGCACCGTCGAGATCGCCGGCAGGAGCATCGTCGAGGAGGATCCCATCCGGCTGCGGCGCCGGATCGGCTATGTGATCCGTCGCGTGGGGTTGCTCCCGCATCGCAGCGTCGCGGCCAACATCGGGACGGTGCCCGAGCTGCTCGGCTGGGACGGCCGCCAGATCCGCCTGCGGGTGCTCGAGCTCGCCGACGTCCTCGGCCTCGACCGTGAGGGGCTGGCCCGGTATCCCTCAGAGCTGGCCCCAGACGAGCGCGTGCGGGTCGGGATCGCACGCGCGTTGGCCGCCGACCCACCGGTGGTGCTGATGGACGAGCCGTTCGCCGACGTTGCCTCCCCGATGCAAACGATTCTTCAGGATCAGTTCCTCGACCTTCAGAGCCAGCTCGGCAAGGCCGTGGTGTACGCCACCGGTGGCATCGACGACGCAATAAGGATGGGGAGCCGGATCGCCATCCTGAATCGTGGGGTGCTCGAACGGGTCGGCACCGCGAACGAGATCCTCCGAAACCCGGGCAGCGAGTTCGTCGATTCCTTCATCGGCCCCGAGCGAGGCCTCAAGCGTCTGGCGCTCATCACCGTCGAAGAGGTCGGGATCGAGGACGCTCCGGCCGTGGCTCCTTCGGCACGGATCGCAGATGCGCGCACGAGGATGCGCGCCTCCAGTCAGGAGTGGATCAGCGTCGTCGCCGAGGGCCGCCTGCTTGGATGGATCGACGAGGCATCGATCGACGGGGCACGGGTCGTCGCCGACATCGAAGCGCGCCCCTTCCGCGCGCACATCACGCCAAGGGACACGCTGCGGGAGGCGCTCGAATCGCTGGTGTCCTCTCGCACCCAGGTCGCCGCGGTGGTCGACGAGGAGGGCCGCTATCTGGGCGTCCTGAGCCTCGACCGGATCGCCGAGGAGATCGTGACGTGATCCTGGCGCAGGCCGGGGCGTTGCTGGACCGGGCGTGGGTGGCGTCGCATGTCGACCAGATCGTGATCCGCGCGGTCGAGCACCTCGGCCTGACGGTGGCCGCCGTTGGCGTGGGGACCGTCATCGCCCTGCCCCTCGGCATCTTCACGCACCGGTATCGCCGCGCCGCCGCGCCTCTCCGCTGGCTGGGGGGGCTTCTGTCGCTGATCCCCAGCCTCGCCTTGCTCGCGCTGCTCGTTCCATTCACCGGGCCGACGTCCCTCACGGCCCTGCTCGGCCTGGCGAGCTACGTGGTGCTCATCCTGGTCCGCCGCATCGTGGCCGGACTGGATGCCGTCGGCGCGGAGGTGAAGGAGGCGGCGCTGGGGTCGGGCATGGGACGCGGTGCCGTGCTGCGCCGCGTCGAGCTGCCGGTGGCGATGCCGGCGATCGTGTCGGGGATCCGCGTCGCCACCGTCACCACGATCGGCCTCGTCACCCTCACCGCGCTCATCGACCGGGCCGGACTCGGAGCATTCATCCTCGACGGGCTCGAGCAGGCATTCCCGACCGCCATCTTCGTCGGTGCCGCCGGATCGATCGCATTGGCGGCCATGACCAATGTCGCCATCATGGGCCTGCGCCGATTCCTCGCGCCGTGGTCCCGGCTCGCCTCCGAGGCGTCCGGCTGAGTCGCCTCGGACATCACTCGACGGTGACCGTCTTGGCGAGGTTTCTGGGCTTGTCGACGTCGCGCCCGAGCTCCTTGGCGATGTAGTAGGCGAGGAGCTGCAGCGGGACGACGTCGAGCACCGGACGGAGAAGGTCGGCTCCCTCGGGCAACGCCGGCACCCGGAGCACCTCGTCGGCGACGCCTCCGCCGTCGTGGTCGGCGGTGACGAGGATCACGGTCGCCCCTCGAGCCTTCATCTCCGCCAGGTTGGAGAGCATCTTCGCCCGGAGCTCCCCGGTCCCCCCGATGCCCACCACCACGACCCCGGGCTCGATCAGCGCGATCGGCCCGTGCTTCATCTCCCCAGCGGCGTACGCCTCGGCACGAACGTAGGCGATCTCCTTCAGCTTCAGCGCCCCCTCGAGGGCGACTGCATGCCCGGGACCGCGTCCGAGGAAGAACACGTCGCGCACCGAAGCCAGTCGGCGAGCGAGGGCCGCGATCGCGTCCTCCGCGTCGAGCGCTCGCTCGATGGCGACCGGAAGGCCGCGGAGCGCCAAGGCCAGCTCGGCGACCCGGCCGGAAGACAGCGCGCCCCGCGCCGCGGCCAGGCTGAGCGCCAGGCTCTGGAGCGCCACCACCTGCGCCACGTGGGTCTTGGTGGCTGCAACGCCCATCTCGGGGCCGGCCCTCGTGAGCAGCACCGCATCGGCCTCGCGGGTGAGCGCCGAGCCCGGCACGTTGGTGAGCGAGAGGGTGGGGAGGCCGAGCTCCCTCGCCGCACGCAGTGCATACATGGTGTCGACGGTCTCGCCCGACTGGCTGATGCCGGCGACCAGCGTCGCTCTGTGGGGCGGGACTCGCCGGTACCGGAACTCCGAGGCAAGCTCGCACTCCACCGACAGCCCCGCCCACTCCTCGAAGGCGGGCCGCGCCGCGAGGGCGGCGTGCAGGCTGGTCCCGCACCCGACGAGGACGATGCGCCGCAGCGTCCGCGGATGGGACAGGGAGTGAGGGATGCCGGGCACCAGCCCCGCATCGCTCCGCCGGCGCCCGCCGAGCGTCGCCGCGACGGCCTTCGGCTGCTCGTGGATCTCCTTGAGCATGTAGTCGGGGAACGCCCCGAGCTCGACGGCATCGACGTCCCAGCCGATGCCGCGCCGGTCGGGCGCAACCTCCTCGCCGCTGAGCGTGGTGACGCGCAGCCGCCCCGGCCGCAGCTCCGCCACCTGGTCGTCCCCAAGCGCGTACAGCTCGCGAGTCGTTGGAAGCAGGGCCGGCAGGTCCGACGCGACCAGTGCGGCGAAAGCGGTGCGACCGATCACGAGCGGCGATCCCCGGCGCGCCGCCACGATGAGGCCGGGATCCGCGGCGTGCACGACCACGATCGCCAGCGAGCCCTCGGCTCGTCGCAGGGCGGCACGCACCGAGTCCAGCAGCGACGTGCCCCCGGCGAGGTGGTCTTCGATGACGTGCACGAGCACTTCGCTGTCGGTCTCGGAGTGGAAGGCATGCCCCCTCCGCTCGAGCGAGGCACGCAGCTCCCGATGGTTCTCCACGATGCCGTTGTGCACCAGCGCCAAGCGCCCGGCGCAGTCGAGATGGGGGTGGGCGTTGCGCTCCGACGGTTCGCCGTGCGTGGCCCACCTCGTGTGCCCGATGCCTGCCGAGGCGACCGGAGGATCGCCGAGCTCGGAGGCCAGCGTGCTGATCCTCCCCTTCCGGCGGCGCCGCCACAGCCCCTTCCCGTCATGGAGGACGACGCCCGCAGAGTCATACCCCCGGTATTCGAGGCGGCCGAGCGCGTCGAGCAGCAGCGCGAGCGCCGACTCGTCGCCGGTGACGCCCACGATGCCGCACATCACGCAACCTCCGGGCACGACGCCGGCGGATCGAAGTTCTTCGCAGATCGGGCGATGCGGGAGAGCAGCTGCGTTCCCGTCCAGTCGCCCACCTCGACCCGGCGCATCCCGAGGAGGTCGCCGCGACACGCGGCCAGCGGCACGCCCTCCTGCTCGTCCTGGTGAAACGCCAGCCGGTAGCGGCGGGCCACCTCCTCGCGGAGGACCCGGCGGACGCGTGGATCGTTGGTGCGATCGGCCCCGTACGCCCCGAAGGGATACGCGAGCGCGACCGGCGTCCGTCCGGTGTGGCGGCGGATATCGGCGGCCGCTTCGCCGAGGTCGGCTCGGACCCGGGCGCGGTAAGCGTCGAGCGACTCACCGGGCGCGAGGCTGGTGAGGGCGGGCAGCGTTCCATCGGGAGTCGGCCGCAGCCGGTGCGAGG
This sequence comes from Actinomycetota bacterium, assembly GCA_050693875.1. Classification (GTDB taxonomy): domain Bacteria; phylum Actinomycetota; class CADDZG01; order JAHWKV01; family JBOGWP01; genus JBOGWP01. The sequence goes on along the minus strand of JBOGWP010000084.1, from coordinate 26,946 downwards.
AGGCGGTGTGCGACTGCAGGTCCCATCGGCCCGAGGCCGCGTACCCCTCCAGGCGCTCCCACGAGGCGTACCAGACCCCGTGGTTGCCGGCGGCTCGGGTGATCACGAACATGGTCGCCCGCATCCGGGCGCGCCGGAGCAGCGGGTCGGCAAAGAGCATCGCGTCGGCGCGGCCGTCGTCGAACGTGATGAGCAGCGCCTTCGAGGGGAGCGGCCGCTTGCCGGCAAACGCCTCGGCGACCTCCGATGCGGTTACGGTGTGCAAGCCGGCGGCGCGCAGCATGGCGAGGTGCTCGCCGAACCGTGCCGGCGAGACCACATAGCCACCTTCGCCGTCGGGCTTCGATCCGATCCCGTGGTAGGCGAGCACCGCGACGCCGTCTCGGTAAGGCGGGAACGCGGCGCCGGCAGCCCGTTGCGAATCGGTGATCGACGGGAGCCGGGGTGGAACCACGAGGATCTGTGCCCGGTCGGCGACGAGTCGCCCCTCCGGCGTCAGCCCGAGGTAGGCGGCGAAGGGACCCAGCGACAACGGGATGGCAAGCAGCCCGGCCGCGGTCTGCGACAGGCGGAACCGGTGGCCTCTGCGCCGCAATCGCCGCTCCACCGAAAGCCGCCGCCCCTTCCGGGACGAGCCGGACTGCGAGGGCCGAGCCGGGCGGCGATTGCCGTCCGCGCGTCCACCGGGAAGGATCGTGAGGCCTGCGGTCACGCCGGCAGGCGCAGCAGTTCGGCCGCCCGCAGGGAGCGAACCTCCGCAGCCGGCAGCTCGATGATCTCGTGGCGCTCCGCTTCGGGCTCGAGCGCGGTGATCAGGGCCTTGTCGATCTCGCGGTGCTCGACGGTCGAGGCCCGCGTCCCCCAGCGCGTGTCGCGCATCGTGAGGATTCCCCAGTAGGTCTGGAATACGAGGACGCCCATGTAGAGGGCCACGAAGGTGAGGCCGTGATGCCAGAGCCCGTCGTGGCGCTTGAACGCGTAGTACATCGAATACAGCACGGCCATGGCGTAGGTGCCGATCAGGTAGAACCACAGCTGTCCCAGGCTGCCTCCGAAAAACCTGCCGGCCACGGCGTGGACGACGACCCAGGGGGCCATGAAGGGGAATGCGATCGAGGCGTAGGTGAAGAGTGCTGCGAGCGGATTCTTCCTCCAGAAGGCGCGCACCACGTACAGCGACTCGCGCAGCCACGACTTCTTCCAGCGCAGCTGCTGGCGGAAGAACACCCGCAGGGTCGTCGGCGCGACCGTCTCGGCGCGGGCGGTCGCCTGGTACACCACGCGGTGCGTGCGCAGGATCATGTTCGTGAGCGCACGATCGTCCCCAAAGGTGGCGGGGAGCCCGAGGAAGGTCTGGAACTCCCAGGACGGGAGCAGCGGCTCGATCACCGACTTGCGGTAGGCTGCGCAGCATCCGGACGCGCAGGTCACCGTCCCAGAGAGGACCGACTCGGTGCCCTTGATCACCCGGAACGCCGAGAAGTACCGGACCTGCTGCATCTTCGTGATCCAGTTCGCCGTCCGGTTGCGAACGTCGGCATGCCCCACGACGGCACCGATCCGCGCGTCGGCGAAGGGCTGCACCATGTTGACGAGGGCATCTCGTGCCAGATAGGAGTCGGAGTCGACGAAGCAGAGGATCTCCCCGTGCGCCCGTCGGATCCCCTCGGCCATCGCCCCGCGCTTTCCGTAGTTGCGACCGAGGTCGATCGCGTAGAGCTGCGGCCACCGCCGCTTGGCTTCGAGGATCCGCTGCCAGGTGCGGTCGGTCGATCCGTCGTTGACGGCGATCACCTCGACGAGCCGGGTGGGGTAGTCGGCTTCGAAGCACGAGCTGATCGTGCCGATGATCCCGTCCTCTTCGTTGAAGGCGGGGACGATGATCGAGACCGTGGGCCGGTGACCCCGGTCGGGAACCGGCCGGTAGAAGAGGGCGCCGACAAAGCGACCGAGCACGTAGCAGACGACCGCGATGGAATAGCCGGCGAAGAGCGGGTCGCGGGCAAGCGTGGCGAAGGTCAGGTCACGCGTGAGCCAGACGAAGCCCAGGATGCCCGCCGAATAGACGGCAATCGCAGCCCGGAGTACGAGCCGGAGGCCGTTACGAAGGCCGGAGCCGCGGGCCCCGGACTCGTTCACAACCGTGCTGGGGAGGGCCGGCGGGGCTGCGTCCGGGGGCCTTGCTCGGTCGAACGGAAGCACGAGCGTCTGGGGATGGGCCGGGGCGCGGCGCCGGGCCGGTGCTCCGTCGATAGGAAGCACGAGCGTCTGGGGATGGGCCGGGGCGCGGCGCCGGGCCGGTGCTCCGTCGATGGGAAGCACGAGCGTCTGGGGACGGGCCGGGGCGCGGCGCCGGGCCGGTGCTCCGTCGATGGACCAGCTCCACTCGCCGGTGGCCTCGGCGGCGAGGCGCAGTCCTCCCCTCACAACAGCACCACCTTCGGGTCCCGCCGCGACCGGGTGATCCCGGTGGCGTCGAAGACCATCGGGGATGAGGCAACGAGGACGTCGTAGTCGACGTCGGGATGCGCCGTCAGGATCACGGCGCAGTCGGAGGCGGCAAGCAGGCGTGGGTCGAGCGGGCGGGAGGAGAGGATCACCTCGCGGTCGGCCCGCAGCACGTCGCCGCTGCGCCTGCGGTCGAGGCGAATCGAGGGGACGTGCGGGTCGTGGTAGACGATGCGTGCTCCGGAGGCAAGCAGCCGCTCGAGCACGACGAGGGCGGGCGATTCCCGGACGTCGTCGACTCCCGGCTTGTAGGCGAGGCCGACGAGGACGATGCGCGCGCCCTGCAGCGGACGTCCCATGCGGTTCAGCGCCTCGCCGACGCGCGCTGCGACGTAGGCCGGCATCCGGTTGTTCACCGCTCGGGCGTGCTCGATGAATCCGATGCCGAATCCGAGATGCTGCTCGACGCGCCACGACAGATAGGTGGGGTCGATCGCGATGCAGTGCCCTCCGACGCCGGGGCCGGGCCAGAAGGGCAGATAGCCGAAGGGCTTCGTCGCTGCGGCATCGAGCGCCTCCCACAGGTTCACTCCGAGGGCGGGGGCAATCGTGGCGAGCTCGTTGACCAGGGCGATGTTGACCTGGCGAAACGTGTTCTCGATGAGCTTCGCCATCTCTGCCTCCCGCGGCGTCGACGTCACGACGATGCGGTCCACCATCGCCGCGTAGAAGCTCGATGCGATGGCCGAGTCCGCCGGAGTGACCCCCGCGACGATCTTCGGCGTGTTTCGAAAGCTCCTACCGGATCCCGGATCGATCCGCTCCGGCGAGTACGCGAGGGCGAAATCCCGCCCGGCAACGAGTCCGTTCTGCTCGAGGATCGGTCGAAGCACCTCTTCGGTGGTTCCCGGATAGGTGGTCGATTCCAGCACGACCAGCTGCCCCCTTCGGAGCACCGGGACCACCTGGGATGCCGCCCGGCGAACCAGCGAGAGGTCCGGGCTCCCATCGCGCAGCGGCGTGGGGACGGCGATCACGACCACATCTGCGGCCCGCAGCAGCTGGTGGTCGCTTGCCACCTCGAGGCGGCCCAGATGCGCCAGCCGGTCGTCGCGGACGTCTTCCACGTACGAGCGCCCGGCCCGAAGCGAGGACACCTTTGCCTCGTCGTTGTCGATGCCCACCACCGCGAATCCCGCCTCACCTGCGGCCACGAGGAGTGGGAGCCCCACGTAGCCGAGTCCCACCACCGCCACCGTCGCGGCTCGTACCTCGATCAGCCGGGCGAGCTCGGCGAGTGCCGGAGGGGATGTCGACGCGCCATGATCGAGCTCGCTCGGCGCTTGGGCAGGGCGCGGTTCGGCAGGGACGATGCGCACACGCGCTCCTTTCGCTTGGGGGTCCCGGGCCTGGCCCATCTGGCCTGAGTGGACTGTGGGCACCTGGATTTTCGGCTACGCCCTGCGGCGCGGATATGGCCTCGCGAGGCTATTTCCGGGTCCCCCGTTCGGGGCAGAGGGGCGGGACCGGGTCCCCGGAGCCCTGGACGGGCGGGAAGCGCGTGCCGTCCGGGGGCGTTTCAGGCCCGCGCGCGAAGAGGAAACCGGCCCATGAGGGGAGTGCGAGCGGCTACCCTCCCTTGCTGGGACGGAGGGGCGCCGTTCGAGGATCAGGCCCCGGCGTGCTCGACGGCTGTCAGCTCCGACAGGCGGCGCAAAACCGCCTCGCGCAGCGCGGACAGCTCGGCGATCTCCTCGTCACGGGTCTTCGGCTCGGGCGCCTCACAGCCACAGCCGCAGGCCTCGCCCGTGCTCTCGCCAATGGTGAGCATGCTGCATCCGCAACCGGCCATCGTCTCCTCCTTCGATCGTGGTGGCGATCGTGTTGCATCCCCTTGCCATGCCCGGCCCCCGGGCAACGGCCACCGGGTCGGCCGCAAAGCTTACCTTCCGGTCCAGCTTATGCACATCGGCAACCCCGTTGCTTCCCACACCGGCCGAACCGGACGCCGGGGCGGGCGAAGCCCGACGCCCGAGACGTTCGTACTTCTCTTTACAGCCCCCTACCTGCTGTGAAACAGTCACCCGGACCCCAGGAGGGTCGATGGCAGGTCGTCTGGGGGGCGGCCTCGTCGTTCCGCGTGCGCGCAGCGAGGGGGAGGAGGTCGGATGACGAGAACCGAATGGCGATTCGCGTACAGCCCGCACCGCGTCGGACAGACCTGGAGCGGCCGGCACTCGATGCCGCGCCGCCGCCGTCGGTCCCTGGTTCTGGCCTCGGCCCTGGGACTTCAGGCCGTGCTCTGGATCGTCGTCGCGGCTCCCGCCCCTGCGCAGGAGGTCTGCTACGCCGCCGCCGACGATTTCCCAGGAAGCGCTCTCACGCCGCCGGGAGGCCACGACGCCACCGCCGAGGATCTCCTCACCCGCATCGACCGGTCACCGACGGCAACCGATCCCGCCACCAACGAGGAGAACGTCGGCGACGGGACCGGCAGCTTCAACATCGAGGCGCTGGCCTTCAAGCCGGGGACCCAGGAACTGTATGCAGGCAACGGTCCGGAGTTCGGGAAGCTCGATCTCACCACCGGCAACTACAGCATGATCGGCGAGTTCGGGAGCGGGACGAGCGGCCCCGGCGCCCCCGAGGTGCCCTTCGACGACATCGACGGGCTGGGCTTCGACGGGCCGGGCTTCGACTCGGCCTCGGGCATCCTGTACGCCACCGAGCGCCTGCCGAACGCTCCCGACCTGCTCCTCCAGGTCGATGCGGCCACGGGTGCCCATGTCGAGAATGCCTTCGGCCCCGATGCCGACTACGTCGAGATCGCTCCGATCATGGGTCTGGAGGACGTGGACGACATCACGATCGACGTCAACGCCCCCGGCCGGCCGATGTACGCCGTCGCCAACCAGGCCGGGTTCAACGACCGCCTGATCAGGATCGACAAGACCACGGGCGCCACGACCGACGTCGGCCCGCTCCAGAACGCCAACGACATGGAGGGGCTCAGCATCTCGCCGCAGGGTGACCTGTTCGGCATCACCGGCAAGGCAAACCAGGCTCCCGAGCGGGAGGCCCTCTACGACATCAGCAAGACGACCGGCGCCGCATCGAACCCCCGGCCGGTCGACAACGGCAACGACTACGAGGCGGTGGCCTGCTTCGTCGGCGGCGACCTCGGCATCTCGATCACCAAGACCGGCCCCGCGCTGGCCCACGTCGACGACACGGTGACCTACACCATGCAGGTGCAGCTCACCCAGGCGGCCCCGCTCGGCAACGTCACCGTCACCGACCCGAACTGCAACTCGGCCCCCTCGCTCGTGGGCAAGTCCGGGGGCGACCAGGACGACCTGCTCGAGCCGAACGAGGTCTGGACCTACACCTGCCCGCACGCGATTACCGGCAGCGATGCCGACCCGCTCCCCAACACCGCGACCGCGCGGGGCACCGATGCCGCGGGCCGGGTGGCCACGGCCAGCGACTCGCACTCGGTGGACATCATCCACCCGGCAATCTCCCTGGTGAAGACCGCCAACCCCGTCTCCGGAAGCCCCGGCGATCAGGTGACCTATACCTACGTGGTGTTGAACACCGGAGACACCGGGCTCACCGCGATCAAGGTCGACGACGACATCCTCGGACACATCGGCGACATCGCCTCGCTCGATCCCGGGCAGTCGGCGACGCTGACCAAGGCCTCGACCCTCCCCGGCACCGCCGGCTCGCTGACGAACACCGGCACGGCAGTCGGTCGTGACCAGCTCGGGAAGGAGGTCAGCGCACGCGACGCCGAGACGGTGAGCTCGGTGCTCGGCCGCACCGTGGCGAGGACGCTGCCTGTGACGGGTCCCGAGGGCGTCCCCGGGCTCCTCGCACTCGCAACCAGCCTCCTGGTGTCTGGAACCGCGCTCCTGCGCAGGGGGCGCCGCCGGATGGTCCCCGACCTCGGGCTCGACGAGAACGGTGAGGACGACGGCGAAGGTCCCCTCGCCCCTCCAAGGCGAAAGCGCCGGCCAAGGCTTGGCCTCCTCGCCGGCGGGCTGATCGTCTCGGCGGTCGTCTCGGAGCTGAGGAAGGCGCCGAAGGACCGGACCTGGAACGGGCGGGTCGCCGGATTCGTCCCCTACGACCTTCGTCGCCCGACCGTCGCCCGGTTCCGTCAGGCGTGGTGGAACCCGAAGGAGAAGCGCCTCTTCCTGCCGACCGCGTTTGGCGTGGGCTGGGCGGTCAACCTGGCCCGGGTCGCCCGGATCGTGAAGAAGGGCCGCTAGCCCGGAGCGGGAAGCTCGGTCGGGAGCCCGGCGGGGTCACCGCGGCACCTCGACGCGGCCGCAGCCCGCAGATGTCTCGGCGCCATGGGGCAGGTACGGAAGGCCAGGTGGCCTCCGAGGCATGGCGAGCCGCCGGGGAATCCGACGGGGATCCCGGAGGAGGGGGGGTTTTCCTCCCTCATCAAAGGTGTGGCTAACCCTCCCGACAGAAGGCGGCCCCGCGCTCATACTCGGAGATGTGCCCGGCGAACGCCGGGACGCGGCCGTCGCGAAATAGAGGGACCCATGCCGACCCTGCACTCTGAAGTGCTCCGGGTGATGATCGCCGACGACGAGTACCTCGTGCGCGAGGGCGCGAAGAGTGTTCTCTCCACGATGCGGGACATCGAGGTCGTGGGCCTCGCCGGCAGTCCTGCGGAGCTGATGGAGAACATCGAACGCGACAAGCCGGATGCGGTCGTCCTCGACATCCGCATGCCCCCGACCTACCGGACGGAAGGCATCGACGCCGCCCACTACATCCGGGAGCACCACGAGTCGATCGGGGTCGTGATCCTGTCGCAGTACGCCGACCCCGAGTACGCCCTCGAGTTGCTGAAGAACGGCTCGAGAGGGCTCGCCTACCTGCTCAAGGAGCGGCTCGGCGACCCGGTGCAGCTGGCGGAGGCGATCAGAGAGGTGGCGCAGGGCGGATCGATTCTCGATCCCAAGGTGGTCGACGGCCTGCTCCAGGCACAGCAGCGCCGGTCGCGCTCGCGGCTCCACGGGCTCACCGAGCGTGAGCATCAGGTGCTCGGGCTCATGGCGACGGGCCGCACCAATGCGGGAATCGCGCAGGGCCTCAGTCTGAGTGAGCGGGCCGTGGAGAAGCACATCAACGCCATCTTCCGCAAGCTCGGCCTGTCGGAAGAGCTGGACATCAACCATCGCGTCGCAGCGGTGTTGTTCTTCCTCCAGCGAAGCGTCGAGTAGGCCCCGAAGGGGCGCTACACCGTGTCGGTTCCGGCCGGGCTCCTGAGCCGGGGCCGGACGCCCCGTCCCAGGGGCGAGATCACGAAGGATGCCATCACTCTCGTTCCCTGCCCCGGCTCGGAGCTGATCATCAGTTCTCCGCCGAGCGACCGAGCCCGGTCTTCCATGTGCAGCAAGCCTCCGCGCCTCGCCTCGCCCCCGACCGGGAATCCGCGCCCGTCATCGGCGACCGTGACGAGGAGCCAGGAACCGTCGTGCAGCTCGACGGTGATCTCGATGTTCGACGCGCCGGAATGCTTCAGCGCGTTGGTGAGGGCCTCGGCCAGCAGGAAGTAGGCACCGCTCTCGATCTCCGGAGCAAGGCGAGGCAGGGGGTTGGGATTGCACGTGAGCCTGGCCGAGATCGGCAGCCGGCCGAGGTAGCTGTGGAGTGCCGAGGTGAGTCCACGGTCGAGCAGGATCGACGGATACAGATCTTGGGTCACCTCGCGCAGCCGCTGGATGATCTGGTCGAGCTCGTGCCCGAGGTCGTCGAACAGATCCCCAGCCTGCTCGGGCAGGCGCTGGGCGCTCTCCTTGGCCATCCCCAGGCCCATCCGGAGCACGACGAGCTGCTGCTGGAGCCCGTCGTGCAGGTCGCGGGCCAGGCGATGACGCTCCTCGTCCTGGGCGGCCACGATCCGGTTCGAGGACTCCTTCAAGCCGGCTGCCTGGTCCTCGACCAGCTTGAGCTTCGTACGCAGCTCGACCCGCATGTGCTCGAGCGCCGAGGCGAGCTTGCCGACCTCGTCGTCGGTCTCGTCGCCGCGCCCCGCGTCGAACTGGGCCTTCAGATCGCCCTCGGCGATCTGTCCCGCCGTGTGAGCGAGGTCGACCAGCGGGCGGGTGAGCTTCCGGAAGAGGAGCCAGCCGGAGCCGACCGCGAGGACTGAGAACAGGACGGTCGTGAGCCAACGGTGCCGGGCAAGGGACCACTCCAGAGCCTCGACCGGGCGCGGCACGACGACCCCGATCGCACCCTGCTCCGACTCCCCTCCACCCGAGAGCCCGGCGTACACAACGAGACCGTCGGTGTCTCGAATGCTGATCGGCATGGGCTTCGTGGGCAGCCGTCCGGCCGTTGCCCCAGGGGGGGCGGCTACCTCCTCCGGAATTGTCTCCCCCACGACCTTCCCACCGGCTACGAGGATGACGTCGTCGTCCTGGTCTTCCAGCTTGGGCCGCAGGTCAAGATAGGCGTACCTGCTGTCGAAGCGCGCTCCCGCGACGAAGATACGCGTCGCCCCGGCGGTCGAGTCGATCGGGATCGCTACCTCCTGTACGTAGCGATCCTCCGTCGTTCGGACGAGCCGGCTCGGGGGCCGGATCCCGGCGTTCCGCACGGTGACCGTGAGAGGCTCGGCGAGGCGCTCCGCGGTGGTGTAGATGGGCGTCGGAAACGCTGCGGAGTTGTCGATCAGCTGGAGCACGTCCAGGTCGAGGTTGCGGATGAGAAGCGCCAGGCGGGGAGTGAGGTCGCCGATCCGGGCGGCCTCGGTGAGGCCCTGCGCATACAGAAGCTGACCAAAGTTGGTGAGGGCCCCGATCATGCGGTCCAGCCGGTCCTCATAGGCCTGCTCGAGGACATCGACGCGTCCCTTGGCCAGGTGGGCAGCCTCGCCGTCGAGGACGGATCGCGTCAGGCGGACCTCCAGGGCGGTGACGACGAGGGTGGCGATGAGGAGGGCAAGCAGCTGTGCGGCGAGCACCTTACGGAGGATCGAGGTACGCACATGCCACACGCCGCCGGCCCGCCGAGCCTCCGGCGGGGACGGTCGGCCGCTCCCGACGCGTCCGTTCACTGCGTGATCGAGCGATTGGCCTTCGTCTCGGCCGCTCCCAGGGTCCCCGCGGGATCGGCGCCGCGGACGAGGATGTTCTCGAGCGCTCGCTGGAATTCCTGATGGGCCGGCGGAAACGCCTCGAGCCGGAAGGGGTGTGCACTGCGCAGCTGTGTGGAGAACGCCTGCATCTCGGCGCTCGCGAACAGCGGATCGGTGTAGAGGCGAAGCCGCACCGGAAGCCGCCCCTCCTCGGCGGCGAGGCGAAGTGCGTAACGGTCCGACGTCAGCAGATGCATGAACTCGATCGCCAAGGTGCGCTGCCGCGAGCCGCGTCCCACGAAGAGACTGCTGCCGCCCAGCGAGGTTCCCGTGCTCGTACCCCTCATGCCGGCGGGCATCTGCATGATCCCGACGCCGCGCCCTGCCTGCTTCAGTGCCGGAAGGTCCCACGAGCCGGTGGCGTGGAGCCCTGCCAGCCCCGACTTGAAGAGCGCGAAGGCGTCCACGCGATCCCCTGCGACCCCCTCGGGCGGAAATGCAGCCCCGTCGGCGATCAGCTTGCGGAGGAACGCCACCGCCTCGACGGACTCGGCCCGGCCAAAGGTGAAGACCGGGCGCCCGTTCTCGCCGACCTCGACCACCTCCCCGCCGTTGGCCTTGATCCACCCGTAGGTGTGCCAGGTGCTCTCGGGAATGGCGATGGCCTTCCGGTCGGCTTGAGAGAGGCGCCGGGCGAGCGCTTCGAGCTGACCAAAGGTATAGAGATTTGTCGGCGCCGAGGCGCCGACGGAGGAGAACCTGTCGAGATCGTAGAGGAGCAGCATCGCGTTGGTGTCGAGCGGGATGCCGTACCGGTGCGCACCCCAGGTGACGTCCTCGACCGACCCGGGGATGAACTCGCCGTCGTCGATGCCCTTCCAGGCACCGTCGAGTTGTTCGGCGAGCCCCTGGGCGCCTCCCGCGAATGCATGCCACTGCACCACATCCGGCGGGGTGCCGGCGTCGATGGCCGCCCGCACCGTATCGGCCATGAATTCGAACTGGACCTTCCTGATCTCGACCCGGACGTCGCGGTGACGGCGCTCGAACTCCGCAACCGCGTCGAGCACCGCGGGAGCGCCGCCCCAGTCGTTCGCCATGAACACCGACAGGCGCGTCGAGGCGGCCCGAGGCTCGCCACGGCAGCCGGCCGCAATCGACGTCGAGAGCAGCAGCAGGATGACGAGCCCGTGTCTGGACCGTCGGAGCGCCCGAGCCGTCGCCTGTTCCTCCCCCCGTCCGCGCCTCATCCCCCCGCGCGGTTTGTCGAGGCTACGACGTTGTCATGACCCGTGGCAATAGATTGCTCGTGTACCTCCTGTCCAAAGGGGCCGAAGTGCCTCTGCCTACCCCCGGAGCTCTACGGGGGTTGCCCGGGCCGTCATCACCTCGCCTCCTCGGAGCAGCGTGATCTCCAGCGGCCTGCCGATGGCCTCGGCCGTCATGAGCCTCTGAAGGTCCCCGCTATCGCCCACGGCCGTACCGTCGATGTCGAGGATGATGTCCTCCCGGCGGATGCCCGCCCGGTCGGCCGGGCTTCCCTGCACCACCTCGACCACCTCCACGCCGTGCTCCCGGCCGACCCGGGACGCAGCCCGAGGGGGCAGAGGGCGGGGGCCGCCGCCCAGGCCGAGGAACGCCCGGCGAACGCGGCCCTCGCGCATCAGGGTCGAGATGATCCGAAGCGTGGTGACGTTGATGGGGACTGCCATCCCGAGCCCCTGCCCGATGCCCGGTCCGATGACGGCGGTGCTGATCCCAACGATGCGGGCGCTGCTGTCGGCGAGGCCGCCCCCGGAGTTCCCTGGGTGCAGTGCGGCATCGGTCTGGATGACGTTCTCGACCAGCCGGAACGTGCGCCCCGACTGGGTGGGGAGTGAACGACCGACCGCGCTCACCACGCCTGCCGTCACCGATCCCGCGAAGCCGAGAGGGTTGCCGATCGCGACGACGAGCTGGCCGACGCGCAGGGCATCGGCATCGCCCAGGGCGGCGGTTGGGAGGTCGTTGGCGTGGACGCCGATCACCGCGAGGTCCGAGAGAGGATCCGAGCCCACGACCTGGAACTCCAGCTCCCGCCCGTCGGTGAAGGTTGCCGAACCCCCCGCGGCACCGGCGACGACGTGGGCGGAGGTGACCAGGAAGCCGTCCGGAGTGAGCACCACCGCCGACCCCGCCCCCCTCGGTCGCCGCCCTCCGGGAACGGCCTGCATGACCTTCAGGCTGGAGATCGAGGGGATGAGGCGTTCGGCGACCGAGGTCACCACCCGTGAGTACGCGTCGAGCGCCTCAGCCTCGGTCGGGACCAGCTCGCCGGGGGTGCCGTCCCGGCGCAGTCCGGTGCGAGCCATGGCCGCCCCCTCTCACTGCTCGGCGCCGGTGCTGAGGGTGTGCTCCTCGGCCCCTCGGAGCACCTTCAGCTCCAGCGACGACGTGCCGTCCCAGCTCGCGATCGCCTCGTGGAGCCGGTCGATGGAGTCGACCGGCCGTCCCGCGACTTCGACGAGGAGATCTCCCTGCTTCACACCCGCCCCGGCGGCCGCAGAATCCTCCTCGACCTGACGGACGAGCACGCCCTGGGCTTCGGGAAGACCAACTGCTCGGCGGAGCCGCCGAGCAACCTCGGGGGGAGCAATCGCCACGCCGAGCATCGGGCGTGACGGCGACTCTCCCCGGCTCAGGGCTTCCACCTGCCGGTGCAAGTCCTCATTCGCCGGGATCGCGAGGTAGAAGCCCTCGCCGAGGCGGTTCGTATTGAGGCCGAGTAGCCGGCCCCCTGCGTCGACCACGGGGCCGCCCGAGGAGCCGGGCAGCAGCGGAGCGGTGTGCTCGAGACTCCCCGTGATGCGGCGGCCACGGGGGCCCCGGAAGCTCCGCTGGGTACCGGACACGAAGCCGAGGGTTACCCGCAGGCCGCGCCCGCCCGGATTCGAGAGCGCGAAGACCGGCGCCCCCAGATCGACCGATCCGTTCTCACCGGCCCATCCGAGCGCGGGCGCATCGTCGGTGTCGACCCCGAGGACCGCCAGGTCGCCGTCGCCGTCGACGCCGATGGCCCTGGCCTTCGCCGTCCGGCCGTCGTGGAACGTCACCGTGACCTCGTCGCTGCGCAGATTGTGGGCGTTCGTCAGCACCTTTCCGGTCTCCAGGACCACGCCCGACCCCAACCCCCAGCGGTTTCCGATCCCCACCACCGAGGGGCCCACCTTGGCGGCGATCTCCCCGATTGCCGCGCTGACCTGCTGCAGGATCTCCATCTCGTGCGTCCTCCTCTCCAAACCGGCCCAGTCTTGTGACTTGCAATGAACAAGTTACACCGAAAAGGCACGGATGCAAATGGGCCGCGGAGGAGTTCGTCGACGGCTGGGGAGTTGCCAGAGCGGCAGGTCGGACAATCCTGCGTAAGCACCCGGATGGTCAGCGACGCTCGGGTGCAGTACCAGCGGGTCGCTTTGCTCCCCGCTACGGGCTGGAAAGGCGAGGGGCGGCCTCCGGCCGCGGTCCTCAATGTCGGCCCCCCGCCTCGCCCCCGCTCGGCGAGCCGTGCCTCCGGCCGCGGTCCTCAATGTCGGCCCGCCTCGCCCTCGGGCCGCGGTCCTCAATGTCGGCCCGCCTCGCCCCCGCTCGGCGAGCCGTGCCTCCGGCGGCGTCGTTCAATGCCGGCAGGGCCTCGCTTTGCTCGGTGCCTGCCCGGCCCGCTTGAGGCGCGCCCCTGGTGGGCTCTCGTCCCCAAACTTGACTCATTCGCACGAACTTCGGCCCTCAAGCTGGGCTGGAGCCGCAACGTCGTGCCGTTGCTGGCCTCGCCGCTGCCTCCCCTCGAGTACGTTGCCGGGGCGGGCATGTGGGGGGCGGTCAAGCTCGCCGCCGGATGGTCGGCCACCGGGCTGGCGGCCTGGGGACCGTTCTCGTTCGGCGTCCTCGAGGTGGGCCTGCCCCTTGCGGCGTTCGCCGCGGCCCTGATGCTGTTCGGGCTGGCGCTCTCGATGGTCGTCCTCGGGCGTATTCCGGTTCGGGAGCGGTGCCGAGATCCTGTCGTGGGGCGTGGCCGTGGTCATGATGCCCCGGTCGGCGATCTTCTACCCGGTGTCCGTGCTGCCCCCGGCGGCGCGGGCTGCCGCCCTGGCCATGCCTCCGGCGCACGTCTTCGAGGCAATGCGATCCGTGCTCGCCGGCTCGCCTCCACGATGGGGCAGGCTCGGCATCGCCCTGGCCCTCGACGCCGCCTACCTGGTCGTGGCGATGATGTTCGCCCGTGCGATGTTCGGCCAGCTCCGGCGGAGAGGCTATGCGACGCGCTACATGTAGCCCTTGCCAAAGCGCGCGATCTCGCATTCAATGCGCGGATGACCGCCGAGCCACCGGCGCTGTCCCCCGGGCAGCGCTGGGTGCTGACCTCCATCGAACGCCAACGCGTGCTCCTCGACGACCTGCGCGCCCGTGCCTCGAACGGCGAAGGCGACCGGGGCGGTCTCGTGTGGTGGGTCGCGCTCGAGCGGCAGGCCCGGCGGTTCCTGCGAACGACCGAGAACTGGGTTGGGTCCCGGCGGCTCGAGGACGTCCGGAGGGACATCGACGACCATCGCGCCGGCCTGTCCCGGGCTGCGGACGAAGCGAGGTCGGTGGCCGCGTCGCTCGACGGGAATCCCGGGGATGCTCCCAGCGTCGGGCTGCGGATCGCGGTCCTTGGGAAGGGCGGGGCCGGCAAGTCGGTGATCAGCGGCACCCTGGCGCGGCTGCTCGCCCGCAGCGGCCGCCGGGTGCTGGCGGCCGACCTGGACACGAACCCCGGTCTCGCCTTCAGCCTCGGGGCGCCGCAGGTCGACGACGGGCTGCCGCTCGACGCGGTGGAACAACGGGAGGGCCCTGCCTACGGCTGGGCCCTGGCGCCCAGACTGACCCCGCGAGACGTGGTCGAGCGCTACACGACTCCGGCCCCCGACGGCGTTCACATGCTGTCGATCGGCAAGATCGGCGAACCCGAGAAGCAGGCTGCCCGGCGGTCGGTTGCGCCGGTGCTGCAGGTCCTGGCGGGCTTCGGGGAGCCGGGGTGGGACGTGATCGCCGATCTCGAGGCCGGCACCACCACCCCGTTCGAGCGGTACCACGCGTTCGCCGACCGGATCGTTCTCGTCGTCGGCCCGTCCTGGCGCTCGGCCCTCACCGCCCGTCGGCTGCTGCCCATCATCGGGGACCTCCCGGTGACGATCGTGGCCAACCGCTTCCGCGACGAGCCGGACCATCCCGGCCTCGAGCCGTCGGTTCGGATTCCCTTCGATCCCGCGTTGGCCGAAGCCGAGCGCCGGGGGAAGGCGCCAATCGATCATGCTCCCGACTCTCCCGGCGTCCGGGCGATCGGCTCGCTTGTCTCCCTGTTGGAACAGCTGGAACGAGAGGAGGTCAGGTCATGAAGATCGCCGTCACGGGAAAGGGTGGGGCGGGCAAGACCACCATCGCCGCAGCGCTGGCGCGCCACCTCGCCCGCCGGGGCCATGCGGTCGTTGCCGTCGACGGGGATCCCAACCCGAATCTCGGGATCTCACTCGGCGTGCCGGCGGAGCGGGTCGAGGGGATGCAGCCCATCCTCAACGCCCTGCTCGCCGCGGGTCACACCCACAACGACCCGAGGCCCGACCCGGACGAGCTGCTGATGCGATACGGGGTTGCGGCGCCCGACGGGGTGACGCTCGTGGCAACCGGAAAGATCGAACGGCCCTCGGACTCATGCTTGTGCTGCGGCTCCCACATGACCACCCGCGAGTTCTTCGGCGAGCTCCCCGCCGCCGAGCGGATGGTCGTTGCCGACCTCGAGGCCGGACTGAACGACCTGATCTGGGCACGGCCCGGCGCCGACGACATGGTTCTGGTCGTCGCCGAGCCGAGCCGCAAGGCTATCGAGATCGCCCGCCGCGCCTGCCTCCTCGCGGAGACCATGGGCGTGAGACGGATTCTCGCCGTGGCCAACCGTGCGGCGGGCCCGGAGGACCTCGAGCATGTGCGGGCGTTGCTGCCGGTCGACGTCGTCGCCGTGCCCGAGGACCGCAAGGTCGAGGACGCCGATCACGTGGGCGTCGCTCCGCTCGACGCCGACCCGGCCTCCCCTGCCATGGTCGCCATCGGGGAGCTTGCCGGGCGGGTCGTGCCCGCATAGGAAGCCGGCTCCCGATGGCGCTGCGAATCGGCGTCTTCGTCTTCGAGGGTGCGGAGGAGCTCGACTGGGCCGGACCGTGGCAGGTCCTTTCGTTCTGGGCTCGGCACTGGCCGGACGACGGGGTCGAAGTGTTCACCTTCGCCCCGGAGGCGGGGGCGGTCCGATGCGCCGAAGGACTGACCCTCCTCCCGGACCACACGCTGGAATCCGCCCCGCCGTTCGACGTGCTCGTCTATCCGGGTGGAAGCGGGGTCGGCAAGCACCTCGGGAACGACGAGATCCGGTCCTGGCTGCGACGGCTTGCCGATTCCGGCGTGCTCCTCACCAGCGTCTGCACCGGCTCGCTGGCCTATGCCGACGCGGGCCTCCTCGACGGGCGGGCGGCGACGTGCCATTGGGCATCCCTCGGCCATCTCGCCTCGCTCGGCTCCGGAATCGAGGTCCGCGCCGGGCAACGGTTCGTCGACACGGGTCCAGTGGTGACCGCGGCCGGGGTCTCTGCCGGCATCGACATGGCGCTCCACCTCATCGCGAGGCTGCACTCCGTCGAGCGCGCCCGGGCCGTGAAGCGAGCAATCGAGTACGAGCCGCTCCCGCCCGTCTGACGCGGCTTGGCTGCCGCCCCCTGTCCCCGGGGTGGTGTCAGGTTACGCGTGCATGTTGGGCGATGCCTCCAACGGCCTCGGCAGGCCCCTCGAGGACGCCGGCGATCACGCGGGCGCGGTCCTCGTCGTCGAGCCTCACCCCGGCGGGAGTCAGCAGGTAGAGCGACGAGGCAAGCCGCTGCACGCCCCCATCCACCGCATAGGCAAGCCCGCAGGCGAAGGCAACGATGCGGGTGGAGACATCGTGGCCGGCGGTGCGGAGGTCGAGGACCACGGGCAGTCCCGCCCGGACCTTGTCACCGATCTCCTGCGCATCCACGTATGCGGTGGGCTCGAGCGCGTGCACCTCCGCGGGGGCGGACCGCTCGACGCTTGGAGGCGGCGTTACCTGAGGCGGCTCGATCGACGGGCCGGTGGATTCGGAGAACGTCCGGATCTCACCCGTCAGCCCGTCTTCCTCGAGCCCAAGATAGGCCTTGGCGGTCTTCCAGAAGCTCACGCGTCAATCCGATCGCTTGCCCGGCCGGACAAAACTATATGCCGGACGCATAGAGCGGGGGTAGTTGCCCGTTCCTCCCGCTCCCCTCACCGGCCTGCCGTCGTGGGCCCGCTCACGCGACGTCCTGGAGCGACTGCACCTCCCGGGCAACCGCCAGCCGAGCGAGCGCCTCGGCCTCGATCTGCCGAACGCGTTCCCGCGACAGCCCCAGGCGCTGACCGACCTCCTGCAGCGTCATCGGGTCCCCGCTGTCGATCCCGAACCTGAGGGTGATCACCTCGCGTTCCTTCTCGGGCAGGCTGGTGAGCGCCTTGCGTACCCCCTCCTCGCGGAGGCTGAGGTGGATCTGCTCCTCGAACTCGGGGGCCTCGCGAGCACGCAGCTCCCCGAGCGCGGTGTCGCTCTCGCTGGTCACCGGCTCGTCGAGGCTCGCCACCACCCGCGCCGAGCTTCGCAGCTCCTCCAGCTGGCGGAGCGAGATCCCCGCGCCGCGGGCGATCTCCTCGTCGGTGGGTGGGCGTCCGAGCTTGCTCGCCAGATCGCGCTCCGTCCTCCACACCTTCCACTCGCGCTCCGCCTGGTGGACCGGGATGCGGATGATGCGCGCCTGCGTCTGGATCGCCCGGCCGACCGCCTGCCGGATCCACCAGGTGGCGTAGGTCGAGAACTTGAACCCGCGCCTCCAGTCGAACTTCTCGACCGCACGGATGAGTCCCAGGATCCCCTCCTGGATCAGGTCGACGAGCGGCAGCTGTCCCTGGTAGCGCTTGGCGATCGAGACGACCAGACGGAGGTTGGAGGTGACCATCTTGTCCTTGGCCTCCCGGTCTCCGTCTTCAATGCGCTTCGCGAGGTCGACCTCCTCCTCCTTCGTCAGGAGCGGGTACTGGCCGATCTCCCGCAGGAACATGCCGAGCGTGTCCGCGGTCGCGGCGGCCAGCTCTCCGTTCGAGAACCCCGCCCGCTGGCGCTCACGCCCGCAATCGTCGTCCACGCTGTATCCCTTCTCCTCGAGCTGCTCCATGAGCGTCTCGGCTTCCTCGTCTTCCAAGTCGTGTGCTTCGCTCGCCCGCTGCACCTCTGAGAGCTCGACGCACCCCTTGGCTGCCCCCATCCGGACCAGCAGGTCCAGGGCGGCGTCAAAGCCTTTGCCCCGGTCGCCGTGCCTCGCTCCCACGGTTCTCCCCCTTGTTCGCCCGGCGGTGCGCTCTCGGTCAGCTTCCGACACTCGGGCTCGCCCTTGAGCCCGCGCCCTCAGACGCGTCCGAATCGGCCTGACCAGCGAAAGGTTCCCTGACGGCGTAAGCATAACCAAGCTGCCATGCGTGTTATTCCGCGGGAAGGTCGGCCCTTCACGATTGCGGCGGCAGCACGCACTCCTTCGGGGCCTTGTCCCGGCGGAGACCTTTGAAGGAGGGGGCTCGGAGCTTGCCCGCCGAGGTCAGCTCGACGTAGGCGACCCGGCACACCAGCTCGGGCCGGACCCAGTGGGCGCCTGGCGGGCCTATCGCTAGGACCGGAGGACGCTCGGTCTCCAAGGCCTCGAGCTCCGCCTTGACCTGGGCCAGGAGCCGATCGGTGAATCCGGTCCCCACCTCGCCGACGTCGACGAGCTCCTCTCCCCGGTAGGCACCGAGCACCAGCGCACCAATCCCTCCGGAACGGCGCCCGCTGCCCTCGGTCCAGCCGAGGATGACGCAGTCCATCTCCTGGAACGACTTGATCTTCCGCCAGTCCCGGCTCCGGCGGCCGGGCTGGTATCGGCTGCCGAGCCGCTTAGCGACCACGCCTTCGAAGCCCAGGCCCTTGGCCGCCTCGAAGAAGCCCGTCCCGCCGCCGTCGACGTAGTAGGTCATCGAAACCGGCCCGTCCTCGGTGGTCACGTCCTGGAGCGCGCCACGGCGCTCCTCCAGGGGCCGCCCGGTCAGGTCCTCGCCGTCGAGCCAGAGGAGGTCGAATAGAAACAGCCGAACCGGGATCCGCGTCCGGGCACGGTCGACGTCCCGCGGATTCGAGAGGTTCATGCGTTGCTGGAGGCGCTCGAACGACGGGCGGCCGGCATCGTCGAGCGCAACGATCTCGCCGTCGGCGACGGCGTTCAGCACGTTCAGGTAGGCGGCAAGCTCCCCCAGCTCCGGGTACTGCCGGGTCTGGTCTATCTTCCGCCGGGAGACGAGGCGGGTTCCGTCGGGCGAGACGTAGGCGAGCGTCCGCACCCCGTCGAGCTTGGGCTCGAAGCGCCAGCCGGGGTCGTCGAACGCCTCGAAGCCGCCCTCGGCGAGCATCGGAGCAAGCGCCACCGGCGCCGCCGCCGGCTGCTCGTTGGCCGACTCCTTCGACAGGAAGACCAACCAGTCGTCCTTCGTCCGGACCAAGTGGAACAGACCGCGGTGGCGGCGCCCGTGAAGGCGGAACATCACCTTGCCGTCGGCCCATTCGTTCAGCTCGTAGCGCCCCCGGTCGAAGATACGCACCTCGCCGGCTCCGTAGCTTCCTTTCGGAATCCACCCCTCGAAGCCCCCGTAGGCGAGGGGATGGTCCTCGGTCTGCACCGCGCGCCGCTTCACACCGGGGACGGTGGGAAGACCCCGCGGAACGGCCCAGGAGGCCAGCACGCCCTCGTGCTCCAGCCGCAGGTCGTAGTGCAGACGCGTGGCGTGGTGCTTCTGGATCACGAACAGTTCGCCGGTCCCCGGCTCGTCCTCGGGGCTAGGCTCCGGGGTCTCCTCGAAGCGCCGCTTGCGCTGGTACTCGCGCAGGGCGGCCGCCGGCAGGCGGCGCCGGACCCGGGGCGGCTCCTCCTCGGGCGGCACCGAGATGCCGAGGGCCTTCATGGCCCGCCCGAGCGACAGCCGGTCGCGAAGAACCGGTGCGAACAGGTCTCCCACCTCGGCCAGCCGCTCGCCGATGGTGGCGATGGTGAATGTACGCGGGTCGACCCCGCGCTCGACCTCCTCCCACGTGAGTGGGGTGGAGACCGTCGCCCCGGCTTCGGGGCGCAGCGAGTAGGGAGCCGCGAGGCTCGCCGCGCGGCGGTTCATGTTGTAGTCGACGAAGACGCGTCCCTCCCGCCGCTTGACCTCCCATTCGGTCGTGACCAGGGCGGGATCGGCTTGCCGCACGGCCTCGCCGATCCGGCGCGATACCTCGCGGCTGTGCTCGTAGCGCTGCCCCGCTTCCAGCCCGAGGTAGATGTGCAGCCCCGTGGCCCCCGACGTCTTCGGGTGCCCGGGCAGCCCGAGCGCCTCGAGCGCGGCGTGCACGTGGCGCGCCACGGCGAGCATTTCGGCGAAGCCCGCGGGGGGAAACGGGTCGAGGTCAAAAACGAGCCAGTCCGGCTCGTCGTAGGTTTCGCATCCCGAGTGGAGCGGGTGGAGCTCGATGCATCCGAGATTGGCGACGAAGAGCAGCCCTGCGCGGTCCTCTGCCAACAGATAGCGGTCCACATCGCCGTCTTCCGATTCGATCTCGCAGCGAGGGACCCAGTCGGGTGTGCCCTGGGGCGGGTTCTTCTCGTAGAAGAACGACCCCTGCACCCCGTCCGGCATTCGCTTCAACGTCAGGGGGCGCCCGGCGACGTAGGGAAGGATCGCCTGGGACATCCGGTGGTAGTAGGCAAGCAGATCACCCTTCGTGTAGCCCTCGTCGGGCCAGAACACCTTGTCGAGGTTGGAGAGCCGGAGACGCCGGCCGTCGGTCTCCAGCCACCAGTGGTCCCCCTCCCGCTCGGCCGGGAACGGCTCGAGGGAAGGGACCGTGATGGCGCGGCCCCCGTCTCGTCGAGAGGAGGACGATGGCCGGCGCGGTGGGGCCATCACGGCAGCGTAGCGGGCCGCAGCGGAAGAGGGGGGCAACGCATCGAGGTCCCCGCAGGGGTGTCCCGGGATGATTGGCGCCGGAGGTCGCAGGGTAACGAACGGGGGTGCGTCGACAAGGCCGGCAGGTTGTGTTCTTCCCACCCGACTTCGAGGGGATCCTCGGAGGTGCTGCGCTCCATCCCTCGGCACCGAAGCCGACCTTCAGATCGTGGCGCCGAACGAGCTCGCCCGCCGCGTGTACGGCCTCGCCACCGAGTCGCAGCCGCGGCGTCTGTTTGTGATCGACGTCGCCCCCACCGACTCGGTTGAGAGCTTGCTGCTTCCTGCGCTGCGGCAACTCGACGAGGCGCAGGTTCGGGTTCACTGGTACTACGGCCGGGACGACGCTGCCTCCGATCTCGAGGATCTCGCCGAGGTGGTCGACTCGTCTACGCACTCGGGGCTCGAGGGTGGCGCCTCGCGTCGAAGGACGCCCCCGCCTTCGCGGAACGAGGGGCGGCGATCGACGACAGCGGTCCGGCCCAGCACGCCTAGACGCCGGTGCTTCGGGCCCTCTCGACCTCCTGGGACTGGGCCCGGATCTACCGTGGCGTCGATGCTCTGGCCGGGCTCGAAATGCCGAGGGACGACGAAGCCCGGTGGGCGCAGGAACAGCTCGGGCTCGTCGACCGGACGGCGAAGACGATCGCCGACGCTCCCGTCCGGACCGTCGGGGCGGCACGGGTGGCGACCGTCACGATCCGGCGCTCCGCCGCACCGGTCTGCGTCGAGGGGCTTGCCGGCGTCCGAGACGACGTCGACGCGGTTGCCTTCCTCGCCGGCCCGGGCCGACTCAAGGTCATCGCCACCAGCCCGGGGGGCCTTGCCTTCCTGGACGAGGTCGAAGGGCTGAAGACGGACTTCGAACAGCACGTGATGGCGGGCTGCGTCACGCCCGGGTTGGCGGAGCTGACCTGGACCCCGGGCAGCGTTCCCACCTCTGCCGCGGTGCTGGTGGGAGAAGAGGCCGTCGACCGGGCCCGAGCAGTCGAGGTGGGTGCGGTGGCACGGATCGAGCGGCCCCAGAAGGGTCGAAGAGATTGCATCCGGCCCGCCTCGCACCCGAGGACCTGGCCTCGCTTCGCGAAGCCCTCCGCATCGAACCGGGCTCGGGCGAGGACGCCCTCGAGGATACGGGTGCGGATCCTTCACCGTCCCCGACCCTGCAGCACACCGCCCTGCGAAACGCCCTCGAGCTCCTGCCGGAGATCCAGCAGCCCAACCCGTGAGCGGTTCGGCGCGCCGCTTCGCTCGCCCGGGCTCGGTCTGTGGCGTAGGTGCGGCGGCGCAGGTGCCCGCGGCCCGCTACGATGTTCGTGGCGCGCCGGGAAGTCTGGTCGGCAACGTGATGGCCTCGAAGGAGGACCGCGATGCCGGCCAACCGACGTCTGGAGCAGCGCCCGATCCTCCGCCTGACCCGGCCGCTGCGCGAGTTCATCCGCACCGAGGCGGCTGGCGGCATCGTCCTCCTGCTGGCGACTCTCGTTGCGCTGGCGTGGGCCAACTCCCCCTGGCGCAGTTCCTACGACTCGCTCTGGAAGACCGAGCTGGCCCTTTCGCTCGGCCCCTATCACCTCGCACACGACCTGCGGCACTGGGTCAACGAGGGCCTGATGACGATCTTCTTCTTCGTCGTCGGCCTCGAGATCAAGCGCGAGCTCGTGGTCGGCGAGCTGCGGGATCCACGCCGCGCCGCGCTCCCCCTTCTCGGTGCCCTCGGGGGCATGGTCGTCCCGGCGATGATCTACCTCGCCCTCAACGCCGGGACAGCCGGGGCACGGGGATGGGGGATCCCGATGGCGACCGACATCGCGTTCGCGCTGGGGGTGCTCAACGCGCTGGGCCCGCGGGTCCCGGCCACGCTCAAGGTCTTCCTCGTCGCGCTGGCGATCATCGACGACGTCGGCGCGATCGCGGTGATCGCCGTCTTCTACTCGACCCACCTCTCGTGGACCGCGCTCGCGGTCGCCGCTGCGCTGGTCGGCCTCGTCGTCGTCCTTCGTGGGCTCGGCGTCCGCTCGGTGCTGGTCTACGGCCTCGCCGGCGCAGCTCTGTGGGTGGCGATGCTGCAATCCGGACTCCACGCCACCCTTGCCGGCGTGGCGCTCGCCCTTCTCACCCCGGCCCGCGCGCTCGCCCGCGACGCCGACCAGCCGGCGGAGCCCGGCGCAGAGCTCTCCGACTCCCCGGCGGCGGAGGAAGCCGAGGCGGCAGGCTTCGTCGCCCGGGAGCTGGTTCCGTTCACGGAGCGGCTCGAGCACCTCCTCCACCCGTGGACCGGCTTCGTGATCGTGCCACTGTTCGGCCTGGCCAACGCCGGGCTCCTCCTGGGATCCGCCACGATCGCGGAGTCGGTGTCGTCGCGCGTCGGCATCGGAGTCTTCGCGGGGCTCGTGGTGGGGAAGCCCCTCGGGGTGCTCGCGCTGGGCCGCCTCGCAACCTGGCTTCGTCTGGCGTCGCTGCCGACCGACGTGCGCTGGCCGCATATGGCCGGCGCTGCCTCGCTCGCCGGCATCGGCTTCACCGTCTCCCTCTTCATCGCAGATATTGCATTCGGCGGCGCCGGCCTGACGGCGAACGCCAAGCTCGCGGTCCTCGTCGCATCCCTGATCTCCTCGGTGCTCGGGACGGTGATCCTGCTCGGGATCCGTGGGAACGGGTCGTCTCCGCGAGGCTGAGGCGGACGGAATCCGCCAATCCGGTCGTTTGGCCATAGCGAGCCGGGCCGGCCGACCCCTCGTGTTAACGACAGATGAAATCTCGATCGGGCTTGATCCCTGTGAGGGCTCCTCCCCGTACCATCTCCGCCGTGCCCGAAGCCGGCCGCATCATCCTCGACATCCTGGTCATCCTCGTCGCCGCCAAGCTCGGCGGTGAGATTGCCGAGCGCCTCGGCCAGCCGGCCGTTCTGGGCGAGCTCGCCGTGGGCGTGGTCGTCGGCCCGAGCGTCCTGGGATTCATCGACGGCACGCCGGTGATCGAGGCCATGGCGCAGCTCGGCGCCATCCTGCTCCTCTTCGAGGTCGGTCTCGAGACCGACCTCACCCGGATCCTTCAAGTGGGTCCGGCGGCCCTCCGGGTGGCCACCGTCGGCGTCGTGCTTCCCTTCGCCCTTGGCGCGGTACTGGCGCTTGCACTGGGCCATCACGGGATCGTTGCCGTCCTCATCGGCGCGACGCTGACCGCCACGAGCGTGGGGATCACGGCACGCGTGCTCTCGGACCTGCACAAGCTCGACACCGACGAGGGGCGGACCGTCCTCGCCGCGGCGGTGCTCGACGACGTCATGGGCCTGGTCATCCTCACGGTCGTGTCGGGCCTTGCAGCCGGCCAGGCCCTCTCCGCACTCTCGGTTGGCCGCATCATCGCGGCGGCCGGGGGGTTCCTCCTCCTGGCATTGCTGGTCGGCCTACGCGTCTCGCCGCCGATGTTTCGGTGGATCTCGAAGCGAGTCCGGGTGCGCGGGATCCTCATCACCGCAGCGTTCTCGTTCTGCCTGCTCCTGGCCGTCTCCGCCGAGCTGTTCGGCCTTGCACCGATCGTCGGCGCGTTCGTGGCCGGCGTGCTGCTCGCGACCACCGAGCAGCATCAACAGATACGAGAGCGGCTCACCCCGCTCGCCGACGTCTTCATCCCGATCTTCTTCCTGTCGATGGGGATTCAGGTCCAGATCGGGGCGTTTTCCAGCCCGGCCCTTCTGACCCTCGCCGGAAGCCTCACCCTCGTCGCCGTGGCCGGGAAGGTCGTGGCGGGGTGGGCCGCGCCGAGCTCGATGAGCCGGGCCGCGATCGGCTTCGCGATGGTGCCCCGGGGCGAGGTGGGGCTCATCTTCGCCTCCTTCGGCCTCGCCCGCGGGCTGCTCCGGCCCGACCTGTACTCGGCGATGCTCCTCGTCGTCGCGCTGACGACGTTCCTCACCCCCCCGCTGGTCAAGCGGCTGTTCGAGTCGCTTCGCCCGGCTCGCGGAAGGCAGGCAGGCAAGCTCGTGCTTCCCCGCCGGCCGCTGGTGAACGTGCCGCTGGGGACGCGCTGGTAGACGCTCCGGGCGGAGCCGGTCAGTCGGGCGCGGCGCGGTCCTCGGCGGCGATGGCCGCGGACCACCCCGACGACGGGTCCTCCACCGCAAGATGCAGCTCCCATCCCCCCTCGCCGCCCTCGCGCTGCCAACGATGCCAGCGCAGCCGCCCGATCTCCTCGCCCAGGGCGTCCGGCTCCGGGGGCCAGTTCAGATCGCAAACGATCGCCGCGGCCCACCACGCCGACGACCGGCCGGCCGCGGCGCCCCGCCACCGGCCGTGCGCCCCGCCCGATGCGGCCGCCCAGCCCATCCAGCCCACCGCCTCGGCCGGGGTGAGCCCGGCGATGCGAGCTGCATCGAACCCCAGCGCACCGATCGCGCCGGCGACCGATCCCGAGACGACGACCGCCTCGGCATGCGCGTTCGAGCCGGCCACCCATCCCGCCACGAGGTCGAGCAGCGCCCGGGTCACCTCAGGATCCTCGGCCTCGTCAGCCCGGCTCGTGGTGACGAGGCCGGCCGCCGGCGGAAGGTTGGGTGAGGGGACCTCGAGACCTCGGGCCTGGTAGGTTGCCACGACGTACTCCGGCTCCCATGGCTCCAGGACCATCGGAAGCTCCAGGACCTCCGGATGCGCCTCGGGCCGGTCCCGCAGGTCCTCCCCACGCACCACCCGCTCTGCGGCCACGACGCCGATCGTCTGGGCCAGGGGCAGATGGGCGGCGAGCTCTTCGAACGAGTGCGTCGACGCGGCGACCTCGGTGAGGGGCCCGAGCGCGAACCGGCCGGCGTCCGGGCGGAGCACGCCCGCGGCGTACGGACCCGGAGCTTCGAGGGCAAGGCGGTAGTCGATGTGCTCGGCAATCGGCCAGAGCTGCTTGCCGCGATCCACCGCCTCGCGGCAGCGTCGGGCGAGCTCGACCAGCTGGTCCCAGGCTCGACGCTCGCACATGGCGTCGACCCGGCGCAGCAGCGGGTTGGGCTCGGCCGCCTCGACCAGGTCGTCGAGCTCCGACGAGGCCACCCCATAGTCGCTCATCCCGGAAGGGTACCCGGAAGCCTTTCGGGGCCGGTGGCCGTGTGGGCTTGGTACCCTCCCCACACGGAGACCCACACGCGGCTCGGCGTCATCCGGTGGCTCTACGGTCATCATGGCTCGTCGCGCCCGCGGGTGCGCGCCGCGGCCCGCTCCCTCGACCCGGACCTCCTCCACAAGCCGGGCGTCGTGGCCGGGCGGCAACGACGACGGGTCCCTCTTCGCCATCCTCGCCCATCTGGCGGGGTCTGAGACGAGGTGGCTGCAGCGCTGGCTCGGGGAGGAGCGGGCTCGGATGCCGGGGGTGCACGACTACGGCGACCTGGAATCGCTGGCGGGAGCCTGGGCGGGCATCGAGCAGCGGCGGGCCGCCTGGCTGGGCGACCTGCAGCCGGCCGATCTCGAACGGATCGTCTGGTACGTGAGCGTGACGCGCGCCGTCCGGGAGCAGTTCCCGCTGTGGCAGACATTGCTCCATGTGTCGAACCACATCACTCATCACCGGTCGGAGGCCTGCACCGCCCTCACCGCGCTGGGCGCCGCCCCGAGCAGCGTCGACCTTCTCGACTTCCTGCGGGACGCCGTCGCGACGTAGCGCTCGGCGACGCCGCCACAATTGCGGTATGCACGATCTCGTGCTCGCGTTCGGACTCGGCGTGGTCCTCGCCGCCGGCCCCGGGCCCGTCCAGCTGCTCCTGCTCACCGAGTCCGCCTGCGGGGGCGTCCGACGCGGGCTTGCGGCGATGGCCGGGTCTCAGGCGCGCTCACGGTCCTCCTGCTGGGGGTCGCGTCGGGCGTCTCGCTTGGTGCTCCCCGCGGCGCGGTCCTGCGTGTGCTGAAGCTCGCCGCCGGGATCTTCCTCGTCCTCCTTGCGATCTTCACCGCCCGCGCGAGCCGCCGCGGCGATCCCAGGCCCTTGATGGGAGGTCCCCATCCGTTCGTCCGGGGGGTCCTCGCAGTCACGCTGAACCCGGGTGTGTGGCTGTTCCTCGCGACTGCGGGCTCGGGCCTGACGGCCGCGGCCAGCGCTGACGGGGGCGGGCCTGGCCCTGGCGACAGCCCTCGTGACCGTCGCCGGGTCGTCCTCACCGACATGGGCGCGGTCGTGGTGGGTTCCGCTGGGCAGCGCCTTCCGGAGACCTGGCGACGGCGCGTCCCCCCTGTCCTCGCCGCGATCGAGGCCGCGATCGGGGCGATCTTCATCGCGGGGGCCTTCCTGAA
>JBOGWP010000083.1:0-8002 GCA_050693875.1 Actinomycetota bacterium | reverse complement strand
GCGTCGTCGGGGAACCAGGCAAGGAACTCGTGCCAGGTCCCCGGGTAGTCAATGCTTGGGCGAGGGTGCGGACCGAGGGGAGCAACCACAAGATCTTGAGTCTACTGTACCTAAGGGGATAGCCCCTCCTTGGCAAAGGGTCATAGAAGGGAAGGGGGTGTGATGGCGAGGATCACGGCTGGGACAGGGCGAATCGAGGCGCTCCGCGCCCGCTTCCGAGGAGAGCTCGTCTCGCCCGGCGACGGCTCCTACAACGAGGTCCGCAAGATCTGGAACGGCGCCATCGACAAGCGGCCCTCCTTGATCGCCCGCTGTGCCGGCGCAGCCGACGTGGTGGAGGCCGTCCGCTGGGCGCGCGAGGGCGAGCTGGAGATCGCCGTTCGTGGCGGGGGCCACGGAGTCTCCGGCAACGCCCTCACCGACGGCGGCGTGGTGATCGACTGCTCGCAGATGACTGCGATCGACGTCGATCCACACCGGCGCGGCGCTCGTGTCGACCCCGGCGTGCTCCTGGGGGACCTGTGCCGGGCGACGCAGCGCTACGGGTTGGCCGTCCCCTCCGGCATCATCAGCCGCACCGGCGTCGCCGGCCTCACGCTTGGTGGCGGTATCGGCTGGCTCATGCGCAAGCACGGCCTGTCCTGCGACAACCTGCTCGCCGCCGATCTCGTCACGGCGGAGGGAGAGACCTTGCGGGTAAGCGCCGACGAGCACCCGGAGCTGCTGTGGGGCCTGCGGGGCGGCGGCGGCAACTTCGGCATCGTCACGAGCTTCGAGTTCGCCTGTCATCCGGTCGGCCCCACGGTGCTCGCCGGGCCCGTGCTCTGGGCGGCGGAAGACTCCGCCGACCTGCTCCCGGTCTACCGCGAGTTCGCACACGACGAACCCGACGAGCTGACCACGATCTCGATGCTTCGCAACGCTCCTCCGGCCCCCTGGGTCCCGGAGGAGCTGCGCGGCCGCCCCGTCGTGATGGTCGGGTTCTGCTACGCCGGCGCGGTGGAGGCCGGAGCCGGTGCGATCGAACCGCTCCGGCGCTGGGGGCGGCCGCTGTTGGACGCGGTCGCACCACGAGATCTCACCGAGTACCACCACATGTTCGACGGGTCGGTGCCGCACGGGCTGGGCTACTACTGGAAATCGCACTACCTGCACGACCTGACCGGTCAGGCGATCGGTGCGTTCGTGGACCGCGCCTGGGCGATGCAGTCGAAGAAGTCCTACACGATCATGTTTCACATGGGTGGGGCGGTCCGGAGCATACCGGCGGAGCACTCCGCCTTCGAGGACCGGAGGGCCGAGTTCTCGCCCAACATCAACGCGGTCTGGGAGGACCTTTCCGCTCCCCTCGACATCGACTGGACCCGAGGCCTCTTCAACGCGCTGGCGCCAGCATCGACGGGCAAGGCGTACGTGAACTTCATGAGCCACGACGAGCAGGGCCGCGTCGCCGACGCATACGGTGAAGAGAAGCTGGAGCGCCTGGTCAGCCTCAAGAACCGCTTCGACCCCGACAACGTGTTCCGGCTCAACCAGAACATCGCTCCGTCACGCCCCCGGTAGCTCGGGGCGGCACCGGTAGCTCCGAGTCGGCGAGCCAATCCCGCGGAAGGGCGTCCGCATTGCCCAGCTGGTGGGCGCAGAATTTGAAGCACCGACCTCTACCGTCAACCAAGAAGGGGGCTTCTCGGCATAAGTAGAGGGAGAAACCTCCTCGGACCTGCGGCTTCGCGTTGCGACTTACCGGACGCCGCCGGTCACAACCGGCCGTTTCTCAACGTCGGACGGCCTGTAGACGGCCTGCAACGCAGCCCCGGATGCCGAGCGCTGGCCTGCATTCTAGGTAGTCTTCGTGTACCGCCATGACGGCGTGCGCGTCACGGACCATCGGGAACAGCTATTCGCCGTTCCACTCGATCGTTCGGATTGGAGCTGGGCGACTGGGTCCCACCCAACGCAGAAGTGGGCCGGCCGCCCGCGCTGGGATCGGCCGGCTTCCAGAGCCGTGCTGGAAGCAGGTCCACTGGGCGGGTCCGGAACACGCGGTCACTCTACCGATCGCCAGCAGCCAACGACATCCTGCTTGCAAAGCCCGGTACCCGGCCGGACGGGGCGGTACGGACCAGCACGAAATGGGACTCCGCAGCTCGATCGGCGGCGGCGAGCTCCTCGCTGCTTCTCGCTACTTCGCCCTGATGCTCCGCGTCCCACGGCCTGGATCCGGCCTGAGCCGCGTTGGCCTTGCTGTTGTGCCCACCCTTTTCCCTTTCCGCCCTCCTTCGCTTCTCAAGCCCAGCCCAAGGCGGGGCCCAGGTCAAGGCCGGCGAAGCCGCCCCGGAGGGATGAGGACCGCAGGGTAGCAGCCTTGACGGAGGTGCCGGAGGCGTACGATCGTCCAGGAGGAGGGTGAAGGGGCTTCAAGTGAGGAGGGCCTCATGTCAAGGTTGGAAATAACAACGACAACGGGCGGGCGCATGGTCCTCGACGACTCCGCTGTTGGCAACTTGAAGGCCAGCCTGCGTGGAGAGCTGCTCCGTCCTGGCGATGAAACGTACGACGAGACCCGCAAGCTCTGGAACGGCATGATCGACCATCGACCTACGCTGATTGCCCGCTGCGCCGGTCCGGGGGATGTGGTCCTCAGCGTCCAGTTCGCCCGTGAGCATGACGTTCTCGTGGCGGTCCGTGGTGGGGGCCACAGTATTGCAGGCATCTGTGTGTGTGACGGTGGGCTGATGATTGACCTCTCGCCGATGAAAGGGATACGGGTG
Organism: Actinomycetota bacterium; assembly: GCA_050693875.1. Classification (GTDB taxonomy): domain Bacteria; phylum Actinomycetota; class CADDZG01; order JAHWKV01; family JBOGWP01; genus JBOGWP01. The sequence continues at coordinate 5,231 of JBOGWP010000083.1, read as the reverse complement.
GATCCGGTGCTCGGCACGGTGGTCGCTCAACCGGGACTGAAGTTGGGCGAATTCGATCACGAAACGCAGGTTTTCGGCTTGGGGACCACGATGGGCATCGCCACCGACACCGGCATCGCAGGGCTCACCTTGGGGGGCGGCTACGGGTGGCTCGCGGGCAAGTACGGCCTCGCGTGCGACAACTTGCTCTCGGTGGACGTTGTCACTGCCGAGGGCAAGCTGATTACGGCGAGCGAAAGGGAGAATGCCGACCTTTTCTGGGGAGTGCGGGGCGGGGGCGGCAACTTCGGCGTTGTTACCTCGTTCGAGTACCAACTGCATCCCGTTGGGCCGGTCCTTGGCGGAGTGGTGCTGTACCCACCGAGCAAGGAGGCTGTGCGCTTCTTCGAGGAATTCTCCAGCACGTGCCCGGATGAGATCAGCACCGTGGGGCTGCTCTTGACTGCACCCGACGGGACTCCGGCGCTCGCCATCCTCGCTTGCCACTGCGGCTCGCTGGACGAGGGCGAACGAGCCTTGAAGCCTCTCCGAACCTTCGGCCCCCCTCTCGCCGACGTGATTCAGCCTCGGAAATACGTGGAGATGCAAAGCATCACGGATGAGGGCTGGCCCCGAGGTCGCCAATATTATTGGAAGTCGAGCCTGGTGCGTACGCTCAGCGACGAGCTGATCGAGGCACTTCTGGAATATGCTCGAAGAAAGCGCACCCCACTCTCCTTGATCTACCTGCAGCAGCTACATGGGGCGGCGGGCCGGGTGAATGCCGACGAAACCGCCTTCCCCCATCGCTTCGATCATTTCGACTGCGGAGCGATGCTAGAGGCGGTCGATCCCTCCGATACCGAGGAAGGCATTCAGTGGAGTCGGGATTGTTGGCAGGCCATACAACCTTTCGTAGAGCCCAGCAATTATGTCAACGACCTTGGCGAGGAGGGCGAACAGCGCGTGCGAGAAGCCTACGGGTTAAACTTCGAACGCCTGACGGCCCTAAAGAACAGAGTCGATCCGACCAACTTCTTCCGACTAAACGCCAACGTGCCGCCCAGCGCGTGAACTGCTGCTGCTTCGCTGCTTGAAGCCTAACGGCGGCTCTCCGCCACTGCCGGAGAATCACACGGGTTTCTCGCCGCGCGCGAGGCGGGCGAGAACGCCCGCACCTATGCGGTCGAAACGTGGAACCGGCACGCGAGGGGCGACCGGACGGAGCCGGCAAGCTGTTCGCGACTTCTTCTGATCGGGTGGCCCGCGGCTCCGAGGGCCCGGAGGGCCCGCCCGCGGGAGGCCGGCGGGGAAGCGGCCCTTGAGGGAGTAAAGACAATTGGCGCACACGCCGGGATCCGGCTGGCGTGTCACCCTGCGATTGCGGGACGGCAGTCTCAAAGAGCAGACCGGGCGCAGCCGAGAAGATACGGTCGTGCGAAACGAGCGGAATGCCGAGGTGGACGGCCGTTGCGGCATTCCAACGGTCGGCATCTTGTTCGGGCTGCGCGAGTGCGTGCCCGGCTCTCCAGCAGGCCACTCTGAGAACGACGTAGGTGCCCAACACGGCCGGACCGGGCCAGACCACTTCGGTCCGAGCTGGCCGGCGCTCCCGACGGTCGAGACGTTCGGGACCCCAGCCACTGCGTCGAGCGCCGAAACGCATCTCGGCGACGGTCTGGAACGAGATCAGGTACGCACGGCCGGCAAGCAGTGGACGGTAGAGCTCGACGAGGGATCGTGTGCGCCGGAGCAGGTCGGCGCTGAAGACGTTTGGTGTCGAGGACAACCTCGTTAGCCCGAGCGGTCACCTACCCGTCGGAGATGGCGGCGAGGAACTCCGCTTGTTCCTCGTCGGTCAGGTCATCGAATACGGGAATGTCGGCTGGGTCCCACGGCTTGGCACGAGCCTCGACGGGCAGTTCGAGGTGGGCACCGACCGGTAACGGTTCTGGCGACATCGAAAGTCTACGTGGACCCGTTTCACCATTGCTCAGTCGAGTGGTAGGCCTCTCGGGCCGGGATCCTGACAGAGAAGCCCGGCCTCAGGCGCTCGATCGGCCTGGAGAGAGTGCCCTTGAGTGAGGCGGGAGAGAACGCTTTCTGACCTGCGGGTTTACCCGTGGGCGCACGTGGATTTGAACCACGGACCTCTTCCGTGTCAGGGAAGCGCTCTCCCCCTGAGCTATGCGCCCGTCGAACCGCAGTATACGCGGGTTCGCTCGAGGCGGCGCGCGGAATTGAACCGCGGTGCGGGGTTTTGCAGACCCCTGCCTAACCACTCGGCCACGCCGCCCTCGCTACCCATTATGGCCGAGACGGGCAGACGCCAGCCGGGCCCGTCCCCGCCCGGCGTATCATCGACGGCCGCAAGGCTTCGGGGGGCCGCGCCGGGAGCGTCGACCCAGGTTGCTCCCCTTCCGTCAGATCGGAGCACCGTGGTGGCAGCAACAAGCCGTGGCAGTTCCCTCTCGCGGGCCGCTCCCTCGATCACGCTGGGAGTCTTGCTCGTGCTGATGCCGGTCGCCTGGCCCGCTCGTGCAGAACCGGCCCCCGTCGACGCGAACTTCCAGGTCAACTGCGATTACTCGCACTCACTCCCCGACGACCCGATCGTGTTCCCCGGCCAGCCCGGCGCCAGCCATCTGCACGACTTCTTCGGCGCCACCAGCACCAGCGCCGCATCGACGACGCAGAGCCTCCGCGGAGGTGGGACCACATGCTCCGAGCCGGACGACCGGGCGGCGTACTGGTCGCCCAGCCTTTACAGCAACGGGGCGCAGATCCGTCCTTCGGTGATCAATGCCTACTTCCGAATCGGCACCCACGAGCCGGGCTCGGTCCGGCCGTTCCCGCTCGGGCTGCGGATGGTGGCGGGCGACCCGCACGCGACCTCGCCGCAGTCCCTCGATGTGGCGCTGTACCGGTGTGCCGACAACCACGGGGGCCAGACCGAACGTCAGTCGACGCCGCCCTTCTGCCCCGTGGGATGGAGTCTGGTGATGGCCGTGACGTTCCCGGATTGCTGGGACGGCATCAACCTCGACGCCTCCGACCACCGCAGCCACATGGCGTACTCGCAACGCTTCACGGACGGTTGGGCCTGCCCCGGCAGCCATCCGGTGCCAGTCCCCGAGCTGCGGATGACGATCCGATTCGGCCACGGAGAGACAGTCGGCTTCGGGGGCGGAGGCTTGATCTCGCTTTCGTGCGGCAGCGTGTACTGCCTCCACGCCGACTTCTGGAACGCCTGGACCCCCGAGCGCCTGCAGTTCCTGGTGGACTCCTGCCTCAACACGTTCCCGCGCGAGTGCGGAGGGGTCGACGGCCACAACCCCCTGGGGAGCTACTGGCTGGCCGCGTCGGACGGCGGGGTGTTCGCATTCGGCGCCGGTTTCTTCGGATCGACAGGAGGCATTCGTCTCAACCGGCCGGTGGTTGCGATGGCGGGCACGCCGAGCGGGCAAGGGTACTGGCTCGTCGCCTCAGACGGCGGCGTCTTCTCCTTTGGGGACGCCGGCTTTCTCGGATCGACCGGCGGTATCCGCCTGAACCAACCGATCGTTGCGACCGCAGCCACGCCCTCGGGAAATGGCTACTGGATGTTCGCGTCCGACGGCGGGGTGTTTGCGTTCGGTGATGCCCGATTCTTCGGTTCGACAGGCGGCCTGCGACTGAACCGGCCCGTCGTCGCCGCTGCCTCGACCCCCACTGGGAAGGGCTACTGGATGGTCGCCTCAGACGGCGGGGTGTTTGCGTTCGGCGATGCCGGATTCTTCGGATCGACGGGCGGGATCCGGCTTATCCAGCCGGTCACCGGGATGGCTCGGACCGCGAGCGGGAACGGATACTGGTTCACCGCCGCCGATGGTGGAGTGTTCTCGTTTGGCGACGCGCTCTTCCTGGGATCGGCGAGCGGCACCAGTCTCGGCGGGCCGATCGTGGGCATGGCCGCCACCCGAGACGGAGGCGGCTACTGGCTGGCCGGCGCCGACGGGGCCGTGTTCGGGTTTGGTGCGGGGAACGCCGGGTCCACGGGTGGCACCCCGCTTGCCCGGCCGATCGTCGCGATCAGCACCGCGGCGGCAAGGTGACGGAGCGGGCCTGAACTCGCTGTCGCGGTCTCGACTTGGGGCGGACGACGGAATTCGAACCCGAGGCCCCCAACCTTGGCAAGGCCGAGATGGAAGTGAGCATTCGAGAGCTGCGCAACAACCGAAGCCGGTACCTCGACCGGGTGCGTGACGGTGAGGAGATCGTCGTCACGGACAGAGGGCGTGCCGTCGCGCGCGTGTTGCCGGTGGCAACGGGGCGAGTTCTCGACCGGCTCATCGCCGAGGGCATCGTGAAGCCGGCGAGGCAGCCGAAGCGCCCGGCGGGAAAGCCGATCAAGGCGAAGGGGACCGTGTCAGACCTCGTCGCCGAACAGCGCAGGTGATCGCCTACTTCGACACCTCCGCCGTCCTGCCGCTGCTCGTAGCCGAGCCAGGGTCGGCGCGTGCGGCGTCGTTGTGGAACGGCGCTGACCGGGTTGTGAGCATCCGCCTCGTGTACCCCGAGGCGCGGGCGGCTCGTGCCCATGCCCAGCGACTTGGGCGACTCACGCTCGGCAGGTCCGCAACGGTCATGACGCCGTCCACCTCGCCGCTGCAGAGCGAGTTCAAGATCCGAATCTCGTCATGGTCACCGGGGACACCGCCCTGCTCGACGCCGCGACTGCGGCGGCAGTCGGCTGAAGTCGGCTGGCAAACGAGCCGCGGTAGCGGATTACATCGGCGTGATTTACTCCTAGGCGATGCATACCGCGGGAGTTCTTCGCGATGGCCCACCTCACCCCCGGGACGCGCGGGCTTAGGACTCGGAAGGAAACAAGATGAGCATTAGAGGCTCTCCTGTTTCCTCGGGCTGATCGTGTAGTTCCACTCACCGTGGAAGGCGTGCGCCTCGATGCGGATCGCGGCGAGCTCCCGCTCGCTCACCTTGGTCCCCGTCTCGTAGGTAGCAGTGTCGAGCTCCGCTCGGACCTTGAGACCTCTTCGCGTCGTGGTCGAGCCGATGAGATCCACGATCACCTGATGGGTGGTGAGAGGCCGACCGCGCCAGTTCATCGAGATGTGGGAGAAGAGCCGGTGCTCGATCCTGTTCCACTTGGAGGTGCCCGGCGGGAGATGGCAGACGCTGATCTGGAGTCCCTTCTCCTCGGCAAGCCTTCCGAGCTCCCGCTTCCACAGCCGCGATCGGTAGCCGTTCGA
>JBOGWP010000082.1:0-16464 GCA_050693875.1 Actinomycetota bacterium | reverse complement strand
GCAGGCCGTCGAGACGGCCCCCACCCCCTACAAGAGGATTGTGGGCGGCGCTCTGGATCCAAAGATCGCTCGGCTGGAGCATGACCACAACATCTAGGGGCAGGTCCATCAAAGTGGATAGCCCCTTTCCTCGAAAGCTGGACTTGACTTTTCACCGCAGGTCTTTCGTCAGGCGCCGGCGCCCCTCAGGCGAGCACCGCCGACGCAATGAGGTAGGCAACGTAGTAAGCGACGAGCACGGCGCCCTCCCGCCGCCCCGTGCGGTTGCGGGTGAGGGCCCAGGTGCACAGCGCAACCGCGCCGAGCATCGCCGGGACGTGGAACGTGACGACCTCGGGACGCACGCGCAGGGGATGGACCACCCCGACGACGCCCAGCGACGCGGTGAGCAGAAAGACCGTCGTGCCGATGACGTTGCCCACCGCGATCTCCGGGACGCCCCGGTAGGTCGGAAGAACCTCCAGGAGCCCCTCCTCGAGCGACAACGCGACCGCGACCACGACCATGCCGATGAACGTCTCGGACTGGTGCGAGGCCGCCACGGCCCGGTGGGCGCCCTCCGCGAGCAGCTCCGCTCCGATGGCCATCATGAGCAGCGAGGTGCCGACGGTCAGGACGAATCGGGTCCTCGTCCTGACGAGCGTCGAGCCCGCCGGCTCCGCGTTGGTGCCCTCGACGGGTTCTCCCATCCCCGGCAGATGGCGGCGGGTGCCGACGAGCAGTCCGGCGAACAGCGCCACGAGGAAGGCGGCTTCGACGCGCCCCAGACGCCCATCGAGCAACACCAGGCCGGCCGCGCCGGCGGAGCCGGCCATCGCCAGAAGGAAGTAGCTCGGCGTCCGGACGGAGAAGGGAAAGAGGAGTGCCGCCACGCCGAGCGCGACCGTCACCAGGAAGACCACGGAGCCGAGACTGATTCCCACCGCCACGCTCTCGAGCCCCTTGTGGGCCGCAGCCAGTCCTGCCGCGGTGCTCTCGACGTCGGCGCTGGTCGCGAGCAGCCCGATGACGAGGGCCGATGCGCCGATCAGCGTCGCCCGAGCGCGGACCCCCGTGACCAGCCGTTCGGCCCCCCACACGAGCAGTCCGACGCCGAGGGCGCCCCAGACGACCGCGACCAAAAGGTCCATGGGCTACTCCGCGTTTGCCTCGTACACCCTGGCGGCGTAGCCGTCGAGCTCGGCGGCGCACTCCTTGAGGGCCCGCTCGGCCTCGGGCCGCGACGGAGCGCCGAAGGCATCCTTGCCTGCGAGGGCGGTGGCCCACCGTTCCAGACGCTCGAAGCTCTCCTCCTCCTCGGCGAGCTCTGTCTGGGTGAACTTCCTGATCCGGATCTCCTTTCGTAGCTCCGCCCCGAACTTGGCGCATTCGGCGAGGAACTCGCGGTACTCGGCCTCGACCGAATCGCCGTACAGACCCTCGAGGCGTTGCCGCGTGACCTCGTCGAGTCCTCGGGCGGCGAGAAGGAAGAACTCACCGCCCGCGCCCTCCACGATCGCGGCGGTCTGGCGCAGGGCGGCAAGGTTGTCCTCGCCGGCCGGCAGGCCGGCGATCGCGCCCTGGAGGGAGACGGCCCCGATGCGCCGCAGGTGGCGCCACACGGCCACCCGATGACGGCTGGGCTCTACGGGCACCCGGTAGACGAGCAGGATCCATTCCATGCGATCAACGTAACAGTTGTTGCAGCAAGTAGCAACTGTTACAGCAAGGACCTGGGATGCTACCGGGTCGCGTCCTTTGCCTGGCGAGGGTCCTCGATGATCTTCGACGCCAGGTGCGACGGGACCTCCTCGTAGTGCGAGAAGGTCATGCGGAACGTGCCCTGGCCCCCAGTCATCGAGCGCAGGTCGATGGCGTAGCGGGCCACCTCGCCCATGGGAACCCTCGCCCGCACGATCTGGCGGCTGCCTCCCAGCGACTCGGTGCCCTGGATCCGGCCCCGCTTCGAGTTCAGGTCGCCCATGACCTCCCCGAGGTGAGAGTCGGGCACGATGACCTCGAGGTCCATGATCGGCTCCAGCAGCTCGATGCCCGCCTTCTCGGCAGCCTCGCGGAACGCGAGCGCCCCGGCCAGCTGGAACGCGATGTCGGAGGAGTCGACCGGGTGGTACTTGCCGTCGTAGAGCGTGACCCGCACGTCGACCACCGGATAGCCCGCCAGCGCCCCCTCCTGGAGGGCTCGCTCGATGCCCTTGTGCACCGAGGGGATGAACTGGTGGGGGATCACGCCGCCGACGATCTTGTCGACGAACTCGAAGCCGGCCCCCCGCTCGAGCGGTTCGACCTCGACGTAGGCGATCCCGTACTGCCCGTGGCCGCCGGTCTGCTTGACGTGCCGGCCCATCCCCTGGGCCTTCTTCGCCATCGTCTCGCGATAGGCGATTCGCAGGGGAATCTCGGCAACCTCGACGCCGAACTTTCTCGCCAGCCGGTCGAGGGTCACGTCGAGATGCGCCTCGCCGGTACCCCACAGGAGGGTCTGGTGGGTCTCGGCGTTGCGCTCCACCGAGAGCGCGGGGTCCTCCTCCTGCAGGCGGGCCAGGCCGGTCATCAGCTTGTCCTCGTCGCCCTTGGTCTTCGGGGCGATGGCCTTCGCGAGCGTCCGGTCGGGGGGCTCGACGGGCGGGAACACGATCGGGTCGTGCTTGTCGGCAAGGGTGTCGCCGCTGTGGGTGTGGGCAAGCTTGGCGACCGCGGCGATGTCGCCGGCGACGACCTCGGAGAGCTGGACCTGCGTCTTCCCGCGGAGCGTGAAGATCTGCCCGATGCGCTCGTCGGCCCCGCTGGTGGCGTTGTGCAGCGTCGAGTCCGGGCGGACGCGTCCCGAGAAGACCCGGAACATCGAGATGCGCCCGACGTACGGGTCGGAGATCGTCTTGAAGAGCAGCGCCGACATCGGGTCGTCGGGATTCGGCTCGCGGGCGATCTGCTCCTCCGATCCCGGCCTCGTGCCCACCACCGGTCCCCGCTTCGGCGAGGGCCCGGCCTCGACGATGAAGTCGAGCAGCCGGTCGATGCCGGCGAGCTTCGTCGCCGACCCGGCGAGCACGGGGAAGACCGACGCCGCCGCCAGCCCCTGCGCCAGGCCGCTCACGATCTCCTTGCCTTGAAGCTCCTCGCCCTCCAGGTAGCGCTCCAGCAGGGCGTCGTCCGACTCGGCCACCGACTCGACGATCTGGGTGTGCAGCCGCCCGGCGCGCTCGGCGAGTTCGCCCGCGATCACCTCGTCGGCTGCCTTGCCGTCGGCGTCGTAGCGGTAGGCCTTCTCCGAGAGCACATCTACCAGGCCATGAAACTCGTGCTCCTGGCCGACCGGCAGGTGGAGCGGAGCGAAGGACCCCCCGAGCTTGTCGGACAGGTCCTCGAGGGTCCGCTGGAACGAAGCCCGCTCCCGCTCCAGCTTGTTGATGAACACGAGCCGGGGGAGGCCGAGCTTCCCGGCAATCTCCCAGAGGATCTGATGCTGCACCTCGACCCCCTCGACGGCCGAGACCACGAAGATGCCGAGGTCCACCACGCGCAGCGCCGCCTGCGCCTCGCCGATGAAGTCGGCGTAGCCGGGGGCATCGAGCACGTTGATCTTGTGATCCCGCCACTCGACCGGAGCCAAGGACAGGGAGACGGAGATGGTGCGCTTGTGCTCTTCCGGCTCGAAGTCGAAGATGCTGCTGCCCTCGCCCACGTGGCCAAGCCGGGTGGTGGCGCCCGAGATGAAGAGGAACGCCTCACCCAGGGAGGTCTTGCCCGCCCCCTGGTGCCCGAACAGCCCGACGTTGCGGATCCTGTCGGGCGAGTAGGTTTTCATCCGGGCTCGATTCTATATTCCGCTCGAGAGGGGGCCATGTTCGGGAATCTGCTGCGAGGCCAGGTCGATCGGGTCGTCCTCCCGCTGGGGCGCACGCTCGCAAAGACGGGAATCACCGCCAACGCGCTCACCCTGGCCGGCGTGCCGATCGTCGCCGCTGGGGCGGCCCTGGTCGCCGCCGGCAAGCTGCGGGCGGGGGGGCTCGTGCTCGTCGCCGGAAGCGTCACCGACCTGCTCGACGGGTCGATCGCCAAGACCACCTCGGGGCCGACCCGGTTCGGCGGGTTCCTCGACTCGACCACCGACCGGGTCACCGACGGGCTGGTGTTCTCGGCGGTTGCCTGGCACCTCGCGTCCGACGACGGCGCCGGCATCGGGCTTGCCCTGGCGCTGTCGTGCCTGGTGCTCTCGTTCCTCACCCCCTACATCCGGGCCAGGGCCGAGGCGTCGGGCTACGACTGCAAGGTGGGCATCGCCGAGCGGGCCGAGCGGGTGGTGATCGTCGCGGTGGGCCTCGTCTTCGGCCTGCTGGTGCCGGCGCTCGGGCTGTTGGTGGTGCTCTCGGCGATCACGGTCGTCCAGCGCTTCGTCCATGTCTGGCGCCAGGGGCGGAGCGCCGGGTGAGCGAGAAGGCCGAGGCGGGGCCGCCACCGGCAGACGCGGCCCGTTCCCGACCCTTTGCCGAAGGATTCGTGCCCGGGCTGGCCTATCTGGGGTACCGGGCCGGCGCGGCGGTGGTCCGCAGGCTGCCCATCGCCGTCGGGGACCTGCTGGCGCGGCTCGCCGGCGCCCTCTGGTTCCGCGCCGACCGCAGACGGCGTGAGAACGTCCGCCGGAACATGGCTCGGGTGGTGGGCGACGGGCCGTCCCTCGACGGCCTGGTCCGCAAGGCGTTCCACTCCTATACCCGGTACTGGCTCGAGACCTTCCGCCTGGCCCGCTACGGCGAGGAGGATCTCGAGACGATGGTCGAGGCGGTGGGCTTCGACCTGATCGCCTCTGCGCTGGAGCAGGGCCGTGGCCTCGTCGCCGTCACCGGCCACTTCGGCTTCTACGATCTCGGGCTCGCCTGGGTCGGAGCGCACGGCCACCGCGTCAGCACGGTCGCCGAGGTCCTGAAGCCGCGGGCCCTCTTCGAGTGGTTCGCCGGCGAGCGGGAGGGTCGCGGGTGGTACGTGATCCCGGCATCGCCGGGGTCGGCGGCGCTCCGCCGGCTTCTCGGGACGCTGCGGCGCGGCGAGATCATCTGCCTGGTGGGAGACCGCGACCTGAGCCGGCGCGGGGTCTGGGTGCGGCTGTTCGGCGAGGACACGACGATGCCCGCCGGGCCGTCGATGATGGTTGCGCAGACGGGGGCGCCGCTTCTCCTCGCGGGGATCCACCAGACCGGTCCACGCCGGTACCGGCTGGAGTTCAACGAGCTTCCGTACGAACGGACGGGCGACGAGACCGTCGACATCCCCGTCATCGCGCAACGCATCGCCGACGCGGTGGAGCAGCTCGTGCGCCGCGCCCCGGAGCAGTGGCATCTCTTCTCGACCAACTGGCCGTCGGACGAGCCGCACCTGCCGCCGCGCGGCCGGCGGGCGGGGCGCCGATGAGGGTCGGGCTCGTCTGCCCCTACGACTGGTCGCATCCGGGAGGGGTTCGGACCCACATCGAGGGGCTGTCGGCGGCGCTGGAGCGTGCCGGTGTCGAGGTGGAGATCCTCGCCCCTTCCTCGCGCCCGGAACCCCAGATCTTCTGGCTGGGACGGACGGTGGGGATCCCGGCCAACGGGTCGATCGCTCGCCTGTGCTTCTCGCCCTCGGCCCGGCGGCGGCTGCAGGCGCGGATCGCTCGGGGGGACCTCGACCTGCTGCACCTGCACGAGCCTGCCGCTCCCAGCACCTCGCTCCTCGCTCTCACCCTGCGCCCACCGGCCGTGGTCGCGACCTTTCACGCCGCCCGCGACCGCAGCCTCGCCTACCTGCTGGCGCGTCCCGCGCTTCGGCCGCTCTTCCGGCGCATCGACGAGCGCATCGCCGTCTCGACCGCGGCGCGGGCGCTCGTCGCGGCCCACTTTCCCGGGCGGTACCGCCTGATCCCCAACGGCGTGGACTCTTCGCGCTTCCGCGGCGCCGCCCCCGATCCCGAGCTCGCCTCGCTCAAGCCCTTCGTGCTCTTCGTGGGGCGCAACGAGCGCCGCAAGGGGTTCGAGGTGGCGCGGGCCGCGGTCCGCCAGCTCCGGCGCCGCCTCGACGTCCGGCTCGTGGCGGCCGGGATCGACGGCGAGCCGCAGCGACCGTGGGAGGTGCGCCTCGGGGCGGTGTCGCACGAGCGCCTTCCCGGCATCTACGCCGCGGCCGACGTCTTCTGCGCGCCGAACCTGGGAAGGGAGTCGTTCGGCATCGTGCTGCTCGAGGCCATGGCCGCCGGCGCGCCGGTGGTCTGCTCCGACCTCCCCGGATTCCGGGAGGCGGCGGGGGATGTCGCCTGGTACGCGGCGCCCAATCGCCCCGGCGAGTTCGCCGATCGTCTTGCCGACGCCTTGACCGACGAGCCCGCCCGTCGCCGCATGTCGCTTCGCGGACAGCAGCGTGCCGCCGAGTTCGACTGGGAGCGTCTGGCCCTCCGCGTGCTCGAGACCTACACGCAGGCCGTGGCGCGACCGCCGGGCCGGCCCTGACGGCGGCGGCTATCATCGACTCGTGAGCACGGGGCTCGTGCTGGCGATCGTGGGCGGGGTGATCGTCCTGTGGGCGATCCTCACCTACAACCGCCTGCTCCGACGAGAAACCGCGTCGACAACGCCTGGAGCCAGATCGACGTGCAGCTGCGACGGCGGTACGACCTGATCCCCAACCTGGTCGAGACCGTCAAGGGGTACGCCGCCCACGAGCGGGAGGTCTTCGAGAGCGTCACGCGCGCCCGATCGCTCGGCATCGAGGCGAAGAGCGTGCCCGAGCAGGCACAGGCGGAGAGCATGATCACCCAGGCGCTTCGCCAGCTGTTCGCGGTGGCGGAGAACTACCCGCAGCTGAAGGCGAGCGAGAACTTCCTCGCCCTGCAGGAGGAGCTGACCGCCACCGAGGGCCGCATCGCCTTCGCCCGGCAGTTCCACAACGACTCGGTTCTGCGCTACAACAACGGCATCCAGGTCTTCCCGAGCGTGCTCATCGCCGGGCCGCTTGGGTTCAAGCCCCGGGAGTACTTCGAGATCGAGGAAGGGTCGAGGGGGCCCGTCCGGGTGCAGTTCTAAGCCCGCCCCTCCCGCAGGCAGCCGCCCTCGTTCGTTGTCGCTCGCGTAGCGGATTCCACAACCCACGGCGGAAAGAACGGCGGAGGCGCCGCCCTCGCCTTTACTTCGCCGGACGGCATCGTGCATATTCCCAGTGACTGCATTGTCGGCAGCAGGCCGTTGCTTCTCTGTGGGCTGAACGGGCGCTGCATCACGATCGGCCGCTTGGGGCCGGGATCGGGAGGGCGGTGAGCGGGGAGACCGGGTCGGTCCCGCCGGCCGAGAGGGCCGAGGGCGCCGCGGTCCGGCCCACCCGGCCGGCCCCGACGGTATCGGTCCTCCGCCCCGACGACCTGCTCGCACTCGAGTTCGAGCTGGTCAACCTGTCCGTGGTGGTGGAGGGCGAGGAGGCCGAGGCGAGGGCGGTCCTCCGGCCTCGGGACGGCGACGCCTTCCTCGTCCTGCGCTTCCCGCCCCAGAACGTCGCCGAGCAGGCCTTCTTCGAGCAGGTCCCCAGCTACCCCGTCGCTCGGCCGGCGGGCGCCCAGACCGACCCGGACGCCTTCGATTTCATCGAGGTCTTCGGCCTCAAGATCCCGATCCCCCGCCCGACCGAGCAGCTCTCGATCCCGGCCCGGGCCCTTCTCAGCGGGCCCAGCAGGCTCGTGTTCCGGGTCCCGGCAGACGCCGGGCCGATCCCGTTCACGGTCGGAGGGCTCCTCGAGGCGTGCTCGCGGCTGGAGCTGTCGGTCCCCCCGGTGGCGCTCCCGCCCGACAATCCGCGTCGGGTGTTCGTCGTCCCCCCGTGGGTCCGCGAGGTCCTCATGACTCAGGCGGATGCCGCGGCGTTGTCCGGGGTCAACGCGGGCCGGGCCCTGATGGAACAGTCGAAGCTGCGCCGATGGGCGGCGAGCTCCGGCCTGGCCCGGGGAGCTTCGGCATCCGCCGATGAGGTCGCTGAGGCCTTCGGGGATGTTGCGAGACGGCTCGGCCTTCGGGGATCGCTCGTCGAGGGCATCCTCCGCAGGCCCGGGCGCGTGCGGTTTCCCCCGGAGCTCCTCTATCCGCGCCTGCGGGTCCCGGCAGGAACCGAGACGGCGATCGAGCTCCCGTTCCGGCTGCTCGTCTCGCCGAATCGCCACGCCGCGTGGGCCCACGCACTGGACCCGGTGGCGTCGAAGAAGTCCGGACGGATCGAGCTGTGGCACACCCGCCTTGCGACCCGCCTCTCCGACCGAGTGGAGGAAGGGGACCATCGCCTGCGTACGATCCGGGCGGTATGGGCCCGCTCCGGCCCGACGCCGGGGGAGCGATTCGACACCACCCTCACCAACAAGCCTCCGCATTCGAACACGCCGTTTCGGATGTCCCTCGACCCGGCGGACCGGTTCGATCTGGTGCACCTCACCTCGAACTTCGGCATCCCGATGGAGAGGCGGCGGTACCGGCCGCAGCCGGTGAACGTGGCGCGGCTGATGCTGACCTCGCTCGGCGCGTGGGTCGACGTGCGCGGCGCCTGGGACCCGCCGGCCGGCACCGGGCTCTCGGTCGAGGAGTGGCGCCATCGGGGGACGATGGCCCGCGACCACTACGTACGGGTGGTCTATAAGGGATACCTGTTCCCGTTCGGCCACCGCGCCTCCCTCGTCAAGATCACCGAGCGCAAGTTCCACCCGGATCGACCCGGCAACCCGGCGTTCCTTCGGCAGCGGATGTTCATCCTCGTCCGCCAGCCGCTGAAGACCTTCGGAGTCCCGGGACTCACCACCCCGGCCGGGGTTCGCTACGACAACCAGATGCCCTTCGTCGGCGTCCGCATTCTCACGCTGGTCACGCCGGACCTGGACGACCCCGCAGGCAGCGACTATCCGGCGGGCAACGGGCTGCTCCAGGCCTGCTTCTGGCCACGGGTGGGAGGCCAGGACTTCCGGTTTCGGGTTGTCGCCGAGGACCTGGAAGGCAACGACGTCGAGTTCACCGCCCCGCTCTTGTTTGCCTCGGTCGACCTGGACCCCGCCGCCAAGGTCCCGGTCTCGACGAGCGCGGGGCTGCTCACCACCGTCCGGAACGACTACGAGGCCAACGCGTCGCGCTCGGAGGTCGACATCGCCGGGCAGCGGGTGGCCCTCGCGCCGAGCGCGACGCCGGGCGACACCTCCTTCGAGGTCGCCCGCCTCGCCTGGGGCGCCGAGATCCCCGACGACCCAACGCTGCCTGCCCTCGGCCCCGACTCGCCCCGCTTCTATCCGCGCCTGGTCGGGGCCGACACTGTCGTGCCGGTCGTCAAGCAGTTCACCGGGACCGAGACGCCGGTGCGCGTCAAGTACGCGGACACCTACCTCAGCGACGGCTTCGGCGCGGCCAACGCCGGCGAGGTGTTCCTCGACGTCGACCCCAACAGCTCGCTGAACCTCGACTTCTCCAGCAAGGGCGACCGCTCGGGGGGGCTCCTCCAGCCCAACCTCGCGGTCAAGGGCCTGTCCCGACTGCTCGGGCCGGTCTCGGGGGGCTCGGATCTCTCGCAGATCACCTCCGGAAGCTTCAACCCGGCCGACTTCTTCGCCGCGATGGGAGCCACGCTCTTCGGGGTCATCGACCTGGCCGACGTCGTGCGACAGGCGGGGCTGGGCGACCTGAGCAAGGTGCCTCGCTTCCTCACCGAGACGCTCACCGCCCTCCAGTCGTTCCTCCAGGAGATGCAGCGGCTCGTCGGCAGCGTCCAAGCGCTCAAGGCCAAGGTGGACGCGCTCGGGGCCGGCTTCGCGACGCTGAAGGCGCAGATGGCCTCGGCGGCCTCGTCGCTGCAGACGGACGTGACGACGCTGACCGGCGACCTCTCCGGGCTGCTCGCAGGCACGACGACCCAGGCCCAGCTCACCGCCGACCTCACCACCTTCCGTACCGACCTGCAGTCGGCGCGAGCCCTGGTCCAGGGGATGCCCCCTGAGGTGCCCGCCGACGTACGACAGGCCCTCGACGCTTCGCTCGGCTCGTTCCTCGGCGACCTCGCCGACCTCGCCGCCTTCGTGACCGGCCTGCTGGCGGCACTGCAGCTTCCCGACGAGCTGCGCATGCGCTTCGACTGGAAGCCGGACCTGCAGAGCTGGCCGTCGTCGAACCCGATCTTCATCGCCTCGAAGGACGGGACCGCGGCGTCGTTCACCATCTCCGCCGAGATCCAGGCGAAGACGAAGGTCAAGCCCGAGCCGAAGATCGACATCGCCTGCCGACTGCAGAGCTTCACGCTCGACCTGGTGGCGCCGGTGACATTCATCCGGCTCAAGTTCGACGCAGTCGAGTTCACCATGACGAGCGGGCAGAAGCCCGACGTCAACGTGCAGTTCGCCGGCATCGAGTTCGCCGGCGTCCTCTCGTTCGTCGAGGCCCTGCGCAGCCTGATCCCATTGGACGGGTTCAGCGATCCTCCCGCCCTGCAGGTCACCGAGGAGGGGGTCCAGGCCAGCTATTCGCTGGCCCTTCCCGACATCGCCTTCGGGGTGTTCAGCCTCCAGAATCTGTCCATCGCTGCGGGCTTCACCGTTCCCTTCCTCGTGAACCCGCTCTCGGCGCGCTTCCAATTCTGCGAGCGGCAGAGCCCGTGCCTGCTCACCGTCTCGGGCTTCGGCGGAGGCGGCTTCTTCGGCATCACGATCGACCCGGGCGGGGTGCAGATACTCGAGGCGGCATTCGAGTTCGGGGCCAGCGTCTCGCTGAACTTCGGCGTCGCGAGCGGCGGCGTCTACGTGATGGGCGGCATCTACTTCAAGATCGAGAACGACGCCGCCGCCCTCACCGGCTACCTGCGGATCGGGGGCGAGGTGGAGGTCCTCGGGATCGTCTCGGTCTCGATCGAGCTGCGGATGTCGCTGTCATACGAGTTCAGCTCGGGCAAGTGCGTGGGCAAGGCGACGCTCACCATCGAGATCGAGATCGCTTTCTTCTCCAAGTCGGTGGAGATCTCGGTCGAGCGCAAGTTCGCGGGATCGAGCGGCGACCCGACCTTCGCCGACCTGATGGGGCCCGACCCCGCCGACCCGACCTTCCGCCCGTGGCGCGAGTACTGCGAGGCGTTCGCCGATGCGTGAGCCGAGCGCCCCGCATGCGAGGAGACCGCGGTGATCCGCCAGCGGATCACCTGGACGGCGCTGCCCAACGGCCGGGCCACCAAGGGCCTCCGGCTCTCGGTCTTCGTCGCCCCCCGCCTCCAGACCGACGAGGCGCCGCGCCCGGACCTCGCCATGTTCGGCGACTTCGAGGCCTGGCCGTCGCGAGTCAACGCGATGGCCTTCGTGGTCGAGGTCGAGGGGGGCACCCCGATCGAGACGGAGCGCGCAAGCGCCCCCGCCGACCCGAAGCTTTGGAAGGCGCTGTTCCCGCCCGGCACCTACGTCCGCCCCTTCGAGTTCCACGACCACTCCGACCGCATCATCCGGAGCCTGCCGGTGCGGGGGGTGATGGGCTACCTCGACGACCTCTACGCCCGGATCGCCGAGCGCTCGCCGGAGGACCTCCCCAAGCTCGTCCCCGGACGGGATGACGATCCCGCCGCCACGCTCTCGGACTTGATCGACGACCTGGGGGGTGTCCACGATCGCCTCGCCCGGGCGAAGCTCCAGTGGAAGCGCCGGAAGGGGGAGTGGTACGACCCCGACTTCACCGGTCTGGAGACCAGGGCCCTGCCCCCCGAACTGACCTCGTTGCCCGGCCTCCCCGGGAAGGCCGCGGTCGATTTCTACCAGGCGGTCCGCTTCTACGACCGCCCCGAGATGCAGGACGAGTACCTGAAGACCCCCGACGCCGCCCTCGTCCCCCCGCCGCCTGAGGTGCCCGACGTCGACTTCCACCAGATGCTCACCCACCTCGGCGACTACCCGGTGATGCTGCGGCGGCTGGGCCTGGTGGTCGACCTCCTCCTGCCCGATCTCCCTCTCGGCGACGGTGCGCTGCGGGTGCTCCCCAGGTGGGAGAAGGGGCCGGAGCCCTTCAACGAGGACTTCCCGCCGTGGACCTGCTATCGGGTCACCAAGCCCGGCTTCCTCGCCCGGCCGCTGCCGGCGTCCGACCTCGACGACGGCATGCTCGCACTCGAGGGTGCCTCCGACCGCTACGGCGAGGGCAAGACCGAGTTCGACCTCGTCCAAGTCGACCCCGACGGCGCCGCGATCAAGCTCGTGGGAACCGCGGCGACGCTCGGGGACACGCTCGTCGGCCTTGACGGGCGGCGCCTCGCCTTCGACACGCCCGACGACGCTGGGCTTCCTTCGCTGCGCTCGGCCGGCATCGCCGTTATCCGCCGCGGGCGCGCGCTGCACCTCTGGCAGCGCCTGCTCGACGCCGCCGACCGCGACGACGAGCCCGACCCCGCCAAGGTCTACAACTACGCCGACCACCTGGTTCGGGGCTACCGGCTCGACGTCCTCGACGAGACGGCCGGCGCCTGGCGCTCGCTGTGCCGCCGGGTAGGTACCTACCGGATCACCGACCCCGGCGGCGAGGTCCACGTGGTCGTGGACGAAGAGGGCCGGCCCACCATCCGGGACGAGGGGTACGTGAAGGCGGCGTCGACAACCTCCGCCGACACGGAGCAGAGCGACCTGTACCTCCACGAGACCTTCGTCCGCTGGGACGGGTGGAGCCTGGTCGCACCGCGCCCCGGCCGGACGATCTACCCCGATCCCTCGGTCGAGGATGGCATCCCGAAGCAGGACGAGGTCGTCGATCGGCGTCCCCCCGATCCGGCGACGAGCTTCAAGCTCGAGGCGGCCTTCGTCGCCGAAGCTGGATCGCTGCCCCGGCTGCGGTTCGGCCACGGCTACCGGCTGCGGGCCCGATCGGTCGACCTCGCCGGCAACAGCGTCACTGCCGACGAGGCCGGGGACGCCCACGCCTCGGAGACGCTGCGGTACGTGCGCTCCGAGCCGGTTCCGCCCCCGGCCCTCGTCCCGCGCGCCGCCATGCGCGAGGGCGAGTCGGTCGAGCGGATGGTGATCCGGAGCAACTTCGACCAGACCTCGGTCGAGTACGCCGCCGGCCATGCCGCCCTCGGCTACCGGGAGGACGACGAGCGCCACGTCGTTCCGCCGAAGGCCTCGGAGCTGCTGGTCGAGACGCTCGGGATGCTCGACGAGTCCTTCGGCGCCGGCAAGGACTACGACACCTGGTACTCGGTCGCGGTGCGAGAAGGGGCGACGCTCGCCCATACCCACGAGATCGACCCGGCGACTGGAGAGCCGGTGCCGGTGGCGGGCTCGATCATGATCCCCGGTACGCCTCCCCCCGGCGGGCCCCCGCCGGGCGAGGAGGCCCCGGGCGCGTACCTGATCAACACCGAGGAGCAGTTCCCCCTCGCCTACCTCCCCGACCCGTACGGACGGGGGGCGTCGCTGCGCGGCCTGCCCGGCGCTGACCCCGTCCACACCCAGCCCTTCGAAGGGGACTGGCCGCAGGCGCTCCCCTTCCGCATCCGGGTCGCCGAGCGGCCGGGGACGATCACGGCGTCATCGTGTCAGGAGTCCTTCCTCAACCCGATCGACCCCCCGGCGTGGGACGCGGATGCCCGAGTGCTCACGGTCTTCCTTCGCAAGGCTGGGGTGGCGCGGGTGCGCTACTCGTGCTATCCGGGCGCCGACGACCTGAAGCGCAGCGGCCTCCTCCGGTGGCTGGATCGCTCGCCGGAGGCATCGCAGCTCGCGCGCCGGGCACTGCTGGGCACGCACTGGATGATCACGCCGTTCCGGGAGCTCGTCCTGGTCCACGCGGTCCAGCAGCCGCTCTGCGAACCCCGCGCCTTGCTGGTCTCCCCACGGGAGAAGGTGGGCGACACCTACGCCCTTGTCATCGGGCGCACCGAGCTCAGTGTGCGGAGCACCGGACAGGTCGAACTGTCGGCTCGGTGGCGGGAGCCGGTCGACGATCTCGACGACCCAGGCCCCAAGGAGGTGGACGGCCGGGCCCACGTCGCCAACCTTCGTATCGATGCCGGTCTCCCGGAGCCCGGCTGGCTTCCGTTCCCGCTTCCCGATCCGGCGACCGGTCAGCCTGTGGACAAGATCCGGCACGAGTTCGGCGACACGAAGCACCGCCGGGTTCACTATCGCTTGACCGCCACCACGCGCTTTCGCGAGTACTTCCACCCGTCGGTCACCGCGGATGCCGAGGCGATCATCAGACGAGGCCCCCAGGTCGAGGTGAACGTACTGTCCTCGGCGCGGCCCAAGGCTCCACAGGTCCTGTACCTGCTCCCGACCTTCTCGTGGGAGCGGGAGCGGACGCCCGAGGAGGGGCCGTGGAGCCGGTTCCGCAGCGTTCGCCGGGGGGGAGGGGTCCGGGTGTGGATGGAGCGGCCCTGGTATTCGTCCGGCGAGGGCGAGCTGCTCGGCGTCGTGGTGTCGCCGACCCCCGGCGCCGACCTTCCTCAGGGGATGCGTCCTCTGGTGAGCCACTTCGGCATGGACCCCATCTGGGATACCGCGGTTCCCGCCGGGACGCTCACGCTCGCCGACTTCCCGCCCGGCGCACCGAGGGAGAGTGGGCTCGCCCTTGCCGAGACCGCCGCCCAGACGGTGGAGGTCGCCGGGTTCGAGCCGGAGTTCCACGACGGACGCAGGCTGTGGTTTGCCGACGTCGACCTCGCCCGCAAGGCCGCCCCCTCGTACTACCCGTTTGTGCGACTCGCCCTGGCCCGGTACCAGCCCGACTCGATGAACGCGTCGACGAAGCTCTCGAGGGTGGTCCAGACCGACTTCATCCAGCTCGTCCCCGATCGCACGCTGACCGTCACCCTCCGCGACGACGACTCCGTCGACGCGACCCTCTTCGGGCCGGCTCCCTCGGGGCCCATCCCCAACCGGGTCGAGGTGACGATCGAGGAGCACGACGGGAAGATCCCCGGTCCCCTCGGGTGGAGCCCTCTGCCCTCGGCGGAGGATCGGCCGAACCCGGTCCGGCTGTCGCCCGGCCTTCCCGACCGCCGCTGGATACAATTCGACGTCCCGCAGGACACCTTGCTCGCCGGCCTGATCGACCGGCAGGTCGAGCGGTGGGACGGCGCACGAGGGACACGCATCCGCAGAGCCAACCTCCCGCACGTCGACGCCGCCGGCCGTCCCGGCGTCGAGCCGCTGGGGCGGGTGAAGCGGCTCCCGGTGGTGCTGCTCGACGGATACGAGCTGTGGTCGGGGAGAGTCCGGCTGCCGGGCCGTCGAGGGGCCCGTCCGCTGCGCCTCACGGTGCGGGAGTGGGAGCACTACCAAGCCGACCCCGACGTCGGGAAGCTCGACCGGGATCGGCAGCCACCCACGATCCGGGGCCCCTACCTCGATCGGGTGGTCTTCGCCGAGCAGGTCGAGCTCGGAGGCTAAGCCCCGGCCCCGATAAGCGGCCCGGGCCGCGAGACTGGGCGGCGATGTACGAGCAGATCGCCGCCAACAAACGCCGGTCGATCCTGCTCGTCGGTTCGTTCGTGCTTCTGCTCGGGGCGCTCGGGTGGCTGATCGGTGAGCTGAACGGGTACGGCTGGATCGCCGCCGCCATCGCGCTGGGGTTCGCCGGATTCCTGTCGTGGGGGAGCTTCTATTGGTCGGACCGCATCGTCCTGGGGATGACCAGGGCCGTCCCCGCCGACCCGCAGGTCCACGCCCGGCTGCACAACATCGTCGAGGGGCTCTCGATCGCGGCCGGGATCCCCAAGGCACGGGTCTACGTGGTGACCGATCCGGCCCCGAACGCGTTCGCAACCGGCCGGAACCCCGAACATGCCGCCGTCGCGGTGACGACCGGGCTGCTCGAGAAGATGAACCGGGTCGAGCTCGAGGGAGTGATGGCCCACGAGCTGTCCCACGTCCGCAATCACGACATCCTCGTGACGACGATCGCGGTGACCCTGGCCGGCGCCGTCGCCCTGCTCGCCGACTGGTTCCTCCGGGCGATGTGGTGGGGCGGGAGGCGACGCGACGACCGGGGTGGGGGCAACCCGCTCGCCCTCGTGCTGGTGGTGGTCGGCGCGCTGCTGGCGCTGCTCTCGCCGCTGATCGCGCAGCTCATCAAGGCGGCGGTCTCGCGGGGGCGAGAGCTGCTCGCCGACGTGAGCGGCGTCGAGCTCACCCGCTATCCGCCGGGGCTCATCGCGGCCCTGAAGAAGCTTCGCGACGACCGGACCGTTGTCGCCACGGCGAGCCATGCCACGGCCCACCTGTGGATCGAGTCGCCCCTCGACCGGGAAGGGGCAGGCCTCGGGTCACGGCTCAACCGGCTGTTCGACACCCATCCACCGCTCGAGGAGCGGATTCGGCATCTCGAAACGCTCTAGCCTGACTTTCTCGTGCCCAGCGACGTGGGCACCCGAGTTGAGGAAGGAGGTGATGGATCAAGAACGAGCCCACGCACAAGCTCGTGTCCGCCAGCCGGTGGAAGTCCGGTCTGGGTAGCTGCCAGGAGGCCC
>JBOGWP010000081.1:0-29461 GCA_050693875.1 Actinomycetota bacterium | reverse complement strand
GCGGCCTCCGGCCGCGGTCCTCAATGTCGGCCCGCCTCGCCCCGCTCGGCGAGCCCAGCCTCCGGCCGCAGTCCTCATATGCCGGCAGGGCCTCACTCCGTTCGGCGCTTGCCGGGCCCAGCTTGAGGTGCGCCCCGGTCGGGTCGGTCTCGTCCCAAAACTTGACTCATTCGCGCCAACTTCGGCACCTCGAGCTGGGCCAGCGAGGCTAGGGGATCGTCACCCGCCCGTCGGCGTCGATCGCGAAGAAGGGGTTGAAGGCCAGCTCCCAAGGGTAGCCGTCGGGATCGGCAAAGTAGCCGGAGTAGCCCCCCCACTCCGTCCTCGCCGCCGGCTTCACAATCGTTGCTCCGGCCGCCGCGGCGACCTCGAGCGCAGCGTCCACGGCGGCTTCGCTCTCGAGGTTTATCGCCAGCGTGATCCCTCCGAACGCCCTGGGCGCAGCGGGGAGGTTGGCATCGGCGGCCAGCGACTCGTACGCGAACAGGCCCAGGTTCGTGTCCGATGTCCTGAACCAGCAGATCTCATCGGACGACGACGAGGCCCGCTGCCATCCGAGTGCCTCGTAGAAAGCCGCCGCTCGGGCAACGTCGGCGACGCCGAGCGTGACGATGCTCACGCGAGCGGGAATGCTCATGCAGGCCTCCCTTGGGCTCCGGAGATCCGAGGGCCCAATTATCGACGTCGAGTGTGTGTACAACTACCCGCCGACCCACGACGACAGGAGCAGCGAATGGAACCGCAACGCGCACAGCGTCTTCTCGAGCAGGAGCGCAGCCGGCTGGAGGAGCTTCGATCGTCGGCGGATCTCGCCGACCTCTCCAACTCAGAGCGCGAGACGTTCGAGGGGGCGTCGGCCTTCGACCAGCATCCTGCCGACCTCGGAACCGAGACCTTCGAACCAGCCAAGAGCGTCTCGATACTCGCCAGAGTCGATTCGGGGCTCGGCGAAGTCGAGACCGCACGGGAACGGCTTCGACCGGGCCGCTATGGGACCTGCGAGGCCTGCGGACACCGTCGACGACGCTCGCCCCGAGGCGGTGCCGGCCGCGCGCCTTTGCATCGAGGATCAGTCGAGGGCCGAGCGGGGGGTGTGAGCCTTCCCCCGGCCTGCGCCCGTCTCACCCCTGAGCCCGCGCCGCCCGCAGCTCACGGCGGACCTTCTTCCAGTCCGACGTCTTCGTGGAGAAGGCGATGTCGGTCGCGATCTGCAGTGCCCCTGCCCCGAGGAGGGCCGCCACCACCCAGCCCGGCTGCCCGAGCGCCGCGGCGACCGGGACGGAGGCGAACGGCACCAGCTTCGTCACCACCGCCCCGGAGGCGTGCATGACCGCACGGCTTTGGGGGCTTGCCTGCAGGTAGCTCTCGTAGTCCACCTTCGCGCCGGGGCGCGGCGGCGGGGGTCCGCCGAGGAAGAAGTGGGTGAAGCGAATGCCCAGCAGCCTCCCCACCGCGACGTGGGCCAGCGTGTGGGTCGAGAGGTCGAGGGTGCCGACGGCGGCGAGGAACGTCGACGTCCTCCACGAGCCCTGGAGGCGGCCGGCCAGAGCGAGGGCGGCGATGCCGGCTGCGGTCGCGGCCGAGAGGAGCGCCGTGCCCACCCAGGCCGGCACGCGAATTCGGGCTCGGTCCTCGAACGCCCTGCGGTCGATCTCCGCGACCCGGTAGCCGTAGCGCCGGGCGAGCTCAGGGTTTCGGCGCAGGGCAGCCACCGCCTTCCAGAAGCCGGTCCCCTCCAGCGACGCCCCGCGGCCGAGGGCCTCATTCGCCGCCGACAGCGCCCGCTCGATGTCGATCACGCCGTTCCTGCGCGCCCATCGATCATCGCCTGGGAGTGCGGGCGGCCGTTGCGGAAGTGGCGCCCAAGCTCGGAGGCGTAGCGCCGCCCGAGCCGGGCACCGTGCTCCCTGAGCCACTCCGAGAACCGCGTCTCGCCGGTTGCCTGCCCCTGCGCGACGACGAGGCTGGCCATCAGCCCCTCGAGCTCGTCGGCGGTGAGGACCACATCTCGCACCATGAAGCCGACGAGCCTGGCGAGGAGGAGCGCGAGCTCGGGCGACGTGTGCACGACGCGCGCCCGGCTCCCGACCCCACGAGCGATCAGCCGGACCATCTCCTCGAAGGTGTAGATCTCGGGCCCGGCCGCCTCGACCACCACGATGTCCTCACGTGGAGCAACCTCGACGCAGAGGCGCGCGACGTCGTCGACGTGGACCGGCTGCACGCGGTAGCTGCCCGGCTCGGGCACGGCGAAGAACGGCGAGCGCCGGAGCAACCAGGCGATGTTGTTGATCAGGACGTCCTCCCGGCCGAAGACCACGGTCGGGCGGACGATTGCGGCCGAGACGCCCATCCCGACGAGGGCTTTCTCGACGGCCGCCTTACCGTGGAAGTACGGAAGCGGCGATCCCTGGATCGGGTTGGTGATGCTCACGTGGACGATGCGACGGACCGCCGCGTCCGCCGCGGCCTGGAACAGCACCTTCGAGTTCTCGACCGCCCGCTCGTAGGTCGTGGACCCCCGGGGGAACCGCACCCAGTAGGTGTTGTAGAGCGTGTCGGCGCCGGCAAGGGACTCGGAGAGGGCGTCGGGCTGGTCGAAGTCGAGCGGGAAGGCTTCGATCGCTCCTCCGAACACGCCCCCCCGGTCGGGCCTGTTCGTGAGGGTGCGCACCCTGCGGCCGCCGTCGAGGAGGCGCCGGGCGATGTACTTCCCCGTGTAGCCGAAGGCTCCGGTCACCACGTCGAACTCCGGCATCACGCCCCCGTTCCGAGCGTTCGCACGCCGGCGATGAGCGGCCCGATCATGGCGGCGAGACCACGGACGGTTTCGAAGAGGGCTTCGACCCTCGAGTTGTCCTGATCGAGGTGCGACAGGAGGTCGACCCCCAGATAGAGCGCGACGATGGCAAACGCGAGCGTGCGCGGTTGGAGCATTCCTTCGAAGAGCGACCCCGCCACCACGCCCCGCAGCACTTCCTCGGTGAAGTCGATCCACGGCTCCATGCGCGCCACCACCTCGGGTCCCATGTCCGGACGGGAGAGGCTGCCCGCGATCAGCTCGGAGATCACCGTGATGTGCCCGGACGACAGGTCCTCTCGATAGAGCTCGGTCGCCCTCCGGATCTTCGCCTCGACGCTCGGGAGCCCGGCCATGTCCTCGCGGTACCGGCGCATGCGGTCGGCGCTGGTCTTGTCGAGCGCGGCAAGCAGCAGATCGTTCAGGGTCCCGAAGTGGTAGAAGATCAGCGCCTGGTTGAATCCGCCGCGCCGGGCGATCGCCCTGGCGCTGGTCCCGGCGAACCCCTCTACCTTGAGGGTCTCGAGCGCCGCTTCGACGATGCGCTCCTTGGTCGTCGTGGGGATCGTCGTGGGGGTGGTCGTGGGGGTGTTCGTTGGGGTCGTCGTGGGGGTGGTCGTGGGGGTGGTCGTTGGGGTCGTCGTGGGGGTGGTCGTGGGGGTCGTCGTGGGGGTCGTGGCCGGCAGAGCGTCGTCGGAGGTCATGGGCAGTTCAGCGGGCTGTTCTTGAGCGATTGCTTTGAGCATATGCTCAAGAGTTGGCCCCAGTCAAATTTCCCCCCGGGCGACCGCTTCCACTAGGATCTGGCCCGTGACGGGATTCCTAGTCGGGCTGTTCGCCGCGACCCTGTGGCTGGTGGTCATGGTCGCTCTCGGGATGGGAGCGCGCGGATCCCCCGGCTCCCCCCTCAAGAGCATCCGAAGGTTCGGTGCCCTCCGTCGCGCGCTCGGGCGCGACGTTCCTCAACGAGAGCGTGTTGCAACGGCGTCGGGAGAAGCGGGCGGCCAGGGACACGCCCGCGTGATCGACCTGACCGACCGTCGGCTCAACCGCCCACGGAAGCCGGAGGCCCCCGGACGCGGCGGCCGCTCCTATGTCATCGACCTCACCCGGAGCGAGCCCAGGGTGATCGAACGCGCCGAAGAGCCCGACGACCCCGAGCTGGCGGCCCTGCTGGCGTCGGTGCGCTCCGGCTCGCGCCAGCCCCGGGCGTCGTCCCGTCGCGCCGAAGCCCCGGCCCCGCGCGCGGGTCAGCGCCGCACCCCCTCGCCAAAGGCGCCGGTTCGAGACCACCCGCTGCCGCACGGGGACCGGCGGCCCGGGCCGACCTACCTCCCCCGCCGGGTGGCGGCGCCCGCGACGAACCAGGCCCGCACCGGCGCCGCGGCAGCGTCCTCGCCCCTCCTCGGGCTGAGCACGTCCCGCCGTGAGTCCACGGCGCCGGCCCGAGGGCTCGGCTCCCCCGCCGTCCGAGTCGACGAGGAAGGCCGCCCGAAGTTCAAGTGAGTCGTGCCGGGCAGCGCGGGGGCCGCATCCTCATCGGAACCGCCTCCTGGGCCGACAAGACCCTCATCGACAGCGGCGCCTTCTATCCCCCCGACGCCAAAACTGCCGAGAAGCGCCTCCGGTACTACGCCGGACGGTTTCCGATCGTCGAGGTCGACTCGACGTACTACTTCCCACCGACCGAGCGCAACGCGGCGTTGTGGAGCGTGCGGACGCCCGACGAGTTCACCTTTCACGTGAAGGCCTACTCGCTGCTGACCCAGCATCCCACCCGTCCGGCGTCGCTCTATCCCGAACTTCGAAAAGCGGTGGACGAGGAGCATCGTGAGAGCCGGTTCCTCTACCAGACCCACCTGCCGCCGGAGGCGATGGACGAGGTGTGGCGCCGCTTCGCCGAGGCGCTGATGCCGCTGCACTCCGCCGGAAAGCTCGGCGTCGTCCACTTCCAGTTCCCCGAATGGTTCCTGCCCGGGTCGAGGAGCCGCGACTACCTGCTCGAGTGCCGGGACCGGCTGCCTGACTACCGCGTGGCGGTCGAGTTCCGCAATGCTCGCTGGCTGAACGAGCGCAACCGCGAGCGAACCTTCGCATTTCTCCAGGAGCACGGCATCCCGTTCACGAGCGTCGACATGCCCCAGGGCTTCCCGTCCAGCCTGCCCCCGATCGCCGCGGCCACCGATCCCGAGCTCGCCTACGTGAGGTTCCACGGGCGCAACGTCGAGCAGTGGAAGGGAAAGCACGACTCGGCGACGCCGCGCTTCGCCTACCTCTACTCCGAGGAGGAGCTGGGAGAGTGGGTGCCGAGGATCCGCCAGCTCGCCGCGGAGACCCGCGAGGTCCACGTGCTCATGAACAACTGCTACCGGGACTACGCGGTGACGAATGCCCGGCAGCTCGGGGACCTGCTCGACCTCTGAGGAGCGCCGTGCTCAGTCGCGGCCGCGGCGCCAGAACCGGGCGCGGGCGAAGCCCTCCTGGTAGGAGTAGCGCTCCTCGTTCCAGGGATCGGCATTGTTGTGGTAGCCCCGCTCCTCCCAGAAGCCCGGGCGGTCCTTCGCCATGAGCTCGAGGCCCCGCACCCACTTCGCGCTCTTCCACGCGTAGCGGCTCGGGACGACGAGCCGGAGGGGATAGCCATGCTCGGGCGTGAGCGGCTCGCCGTTTCGGGCCCACGACAGCAGGACGTCCTCCTCGAGCATGACCTCGAGCGGGAGGTTGGCCTCGTACCCGTGCTCGCAGTGGGCCATCACCGCCCTGGCCGTCGGCTTCACCCCGGCCAGCTCGGCGATCGTCCGAAACCGCACCCCCTCCCATCGGTTGTCGAGCACGCTGAACTTGGTGACGCAGTGGAAGTCGGCGACGGCGTGGACGGCCGGGAGGCCGCGCAACTCGGCGTAGGTCAGCCTCAGGGGCTTCCCCACCTCGCCCCATACGCGGAAGTCCCAGGTGGCGGGATCGAACGGGGGAACCGAGCCGTAGTTCAGGACCGGCCAGCCTTTGGCGAGTCGCTGGCCCGGCGGCAGTCGCCGAGGGGCCGGCTCCGGTTTCAAGTCAGGACCTCGCGGAGCTGTTCGAGCGCGTAGGCGACATCGTCCGCCGAGACGTCCTTTTGGGTCACCATGCGGACCGTCTCGTGTCCGAACGGAAAGAACTTCACCCCCCGGGCCGCCATCTCCTCGGTCAACTGCGCGGGGGTGAGGCCGAACGGGGTGGTGCGCACCATCACGATGTTGGTCTCGACCCCGGCGAGGTCGACCGCCTCCGGGCGGAGCTCGGCAATGCCCTCGGCGAGACGCCGAGCGTTGGCATGATCCTCGGCGAGCCGGTCGATCATGGTGTCGAGGGCGACCAGGCACGCCGCTGCGATCACGCCGACCTGCCGCATCCCGCCGCCGAGCGTCTTGCGGGCGCGGTGGACGCGGGCGATGAAGTCGGCGGGGCCGACCACCATCGACCCGATCGGCGCGCCCAGGCCCTTCGAGAACGAGAACATCATCCCGTCGACGAGCCGGCAATAGTCCGCGACGCGAACGCCTGCGGCGAGCGCGGCGTTGAAGACCCGCGCCCCGTCCATGTACAGCGACAGCCCGTACTCGTCGGCAATCTTGCGGGCGGCCCGAAGGTCGTCGATGGGATAGACGGCCCCACCCTCCTGGTTGTGTGTGTTCTCGACCGCGATCACACGGCTGCGGGGCAGGTAGTCCGCCCGGGGTCGGATCGCCCGCTCGATGTCGCCCGCGTCGAGCACGCCCCGCCGGCCCGGCAGCGGCCGGGCCTGTGCTCCGCACACCGCCGAGAGCGCCGCGGCCTCGTAGTTGAAGAGGTGCGCGTGCTCATGGCAGATGACCTCGTCGCCCTGCTCGGTGAGCGCCCACAGCGCGGACAGGTTCGCCATCCGCCCGCTCGGCACGTAGACCGCGTCCTCGGCCCCGAAGATCTCCCGCACCCGCTCCACGAGTCGCGCCGCGGTTGGGTCCTCCCCGAGGAAGTCGTCACCCACCTCCGCCTCGGCCATGGCCCGGCGCATCTCCGGCGTGGGAGTCGTAAGGGTATCGGAGCGGAGATCGACAGCGTGGGGCGGGGAGGTTTGAGGCTTGGCCGAAGAGCCGTACATTGCACGAGTCTACCGTCCGGCGGACGGCCGCTCCCTCGACGCAGTGCCCTCAATCTTTCGGCACTTGATGCCGAGGGGAGTTGGGTGGAAAGTCTCTCGGCATGACCGCACCAGGAGCATCGCGAAGCGTGCTTGGCGTGATGACGCTCGCGCTCACGCTGCTGCCCGCGGCCGCCCCTGCCGCGCCATCCCCCCCGCCGAACACCATCGCGGAGCGCCGGTCGGATGTGCGGGCCGGCGAGCGGCGCGTCGCCGATCTCGCGTCCCGGCTCGAGCGCCAGCTCGGGCAGCTCCGCTCGCTCGAGGACGTGACCTCGGAGACGTCCGTCAGGCTCGGGGTGGCCCGCCTCCGGCTCGATGCGCTCGAGGCCGAAGCCGCGGATGCGCGCTCGTTGCTCAACGCCAGGGCGAGAGAGGCATACAAGCGGGGAGCGTGGCGCCACCTCCAGGCGCTCTTCGGGCTGGAGTCGGTGCCCCAGGTACTCTCGTTCGGCCGGTTTCTCGGCGGGCAGATGCGCGAGGACCAGGCAGCCTACCGAGATCTGATCGAGACCCGCGAGGCGCTGCAGCAGGAGCGCCGGTCGATCGACGAGCAGAAGCAGGTGCTTCTCGGGGCCCACGGGCGCATCGACCGGGTGCGAAAGAGCATCCAGGCGCTCCTCGATGCCGAGCAGGCGGCCGTTGCGAGCGCCCAGGCCGAGCTCACCAGGATGGAGGCGGCGCGCCGTGCCGAGGAGGCGCGCCGTCGGGGTGTGTCACCCGAGGTCGAGGCGCGACGCACCGAGCGGCAGCGGGTGCTCGACGAGCGTCTTGCCGCCCTGCTGGCGTGGTACGCCCCCGGCATCGGATCCGAGCCTTTCCTCCCGAAGCTGCTCAAGTCGACGGGACTCGTCACCACCGGGGCATCGTCGTGGTACGGACCCGGCTTCGACGGGCGCCGCGCCTCGAGCGGCGC
Organism: Actinomycetota bacterium; assembly: GCA_050693875.1. Classification (GTDB taxonomy): domain Bacteria; phylum Actinomycetota; class CADDZG01; order JAHWKV01; family JBOGWP01; genus JBOGWP01. The sequence continues at coordinate 21,586 of JBOGWP010000081.1, read as the reverse complement.
CACCTACCGTCAGACGCAGTTGACGGCGGCGAGCCTGGTCCTCCCGTTCGGCACGTTCCTCAAGGTGACGCTCGGGGGCCGTTCCGTGGTGGTCGTGATCACCGACCGGGGCCCCTACGTGGCCGGGCGCGTCCTCGACCTCTCGGCGGCCGCCGGGGAGGCAATCGGGCTGTCGGGAGTCCGCGACGTTCGGATGGAGATCCTGGTGCCCCGGGAGCCGGGCCCGCCGTTCCCCTGAGAGGTCCGCACGGTCGCTACACCTCCGGGGCCGGGAGCACCTCTCCCGTCACGCCGGCGTAGTCCTCCACCTGTTCCTGACCGGTCAACTCGGCGATGGCCGCCATGACGCGGTCGGTGAGGACCCGCAGCGCCGCCCGGTCGTCCCCGTCGCCGGGGAGGATCGGCCGGCCGAACCGGAGCACGACTCGTCCCCGCGGCTTGGGGAACACGCTGCTCCTCGGCATGATCTCGTGGATCCCGATGAGTCCAGCCGGCACGATGGCCGTTCCGGACCGCTGGGCGATCCGTGCGACACCCGTGTGGCCCCGGTAGACGCGGCCATCCGGAGAGCGAGTTCCCTCGGGGAAGATGCCGAGCACTCGCCCCGCTCGGAGCGCTTCGACGCCGGCCTCTACCACGGTCGCACCGCCCGTGCCTCTCGAAACCGGGATGAGGCCGAGCGACCGGAAGAACCACCCCGACCACCATCGCTTGAAGAACCCGGCATAGGCCAGGAAGACCATCTGGCGGGGGACGCAGAGCGGCAGCAAGACCGAGTCGACGAACGATGCATGGTTTGCCGCGATGACGACGGGTCCCGCGGAAGGGACGTTCTCGACGCCCTCGGCTCGGACCCGGTAGAGCATGCGGAGCAGGAATCCGAGCCCGACTTTGAGGGACCGGTAGAGGATCGCTCCCCTGCCGGCGGCACCGAGGGTCCGGAGCGTGGGCCGGCGAAGGATGGGGCCGGCGTCTGGACGCAGTCCGAGGGCTGCCTCGCCCGCGTGCTCCTTCCGTTTGTCGTCCGGCGCCATGGCTCGCCGCCTCTACCTGCGCCGTGGCGACCAGGGCGAATCGGGAACCGGCTGGAGCTCGCCGTCGAGGTAGATGGCGTCCACCCGCTCGTTGAAGAAGCAGAGGTGGTTCTCGATCCGCGGGCACTCGGGGATGGGGAGCGGGTAGCTCCAGACGATGTCCTTGTACACTCGGCCCCCCACTTGCGCCGACCAGTACCCGGCCTCGCCCTTGTACGGGCAGCGGCTGCGGGTCGCCGTCGGCCCCAGCAGATCCATGCGCACGTCGAGTTTCGGGATGTAGTAGCGGGTGGGCAGCCCGGTCTCGAACAGCAGGCGCGGGCGGTGCGTCTCCGCCGCCGTCTGGCCACCCAGCCCGACGCGGACGTGCCGGGAGCTCTGGCACACGTCGACGCGGTGATACGGATCACGGGGATGCGCGAAGACCTCCTCGTCCTCCTCGAACCAGGCGTCCATCGCGCTCCAGTAGAAGGCTACGTGGTCACGCAGAGGCTCGTAGTCCTCCGCCGGCGAGGTGAACGACCAGGCGGCGTCCTCGGCCCGCCGGTCCCCCACCTCGACGTGCCAGAACGACCGCTCCCCTCGCTCGTCGGCGGCGCGCCGCTCCGACGGCACCAACACGACGATCCGGGCCTCACTGGCGGGGAAGTAGTAGACGGGGAGCCGTCCCGGGGCCAGCAGCAGCTGGGCGTGTTTGCTGTCGGCAACGAACTCGCCACCGAACCGGACGCGAACCCATCGCGGAGACGGCTCCACACGAATCTCCACGCCGGGGCGCGCCACTCCCGGTATCACGACGTCCTCGAACGCCTGGGTCATGGCTCCTCCTCGTTCCCCCGCGCGGCCCTTCGATCCTACGATGCGGGATGGCTCGCCGGACCCGCGCTCGGCAGTTGGGCGAAATGGCGGGGCCGCCGGATCGTTCGACCCGGCGGCCCCGGTGAGCTCCGGCTTCTCGCGAGAGGATGCGGGGAGGGTCGAGAGCCGGCCTGCAGCTGGTCTCGATGCAGGATGGTGGCACCCTAATTCCCCGAGCCCGCTCCAGGTAAGGGCCGGCGTCACTGTGGCGCGTGCACGGTGCCACGTGCATATAGGTGGCCGGGGTGAGAGCGCAGGTCGGCCCGCCAGGATCGGCGGGCGGGAATCAGTGGAGCCGGGCGATCAGCGGGGCCAGCACGTCCTCGAGCGTCGGCTCGCCGACCTCCTTCAGCTCGTATCCCACTCGAAGTGCCGGGCGGTCGATCCGGATGAGCCTGCGGAGGTCCACCGGAGTGGCGATCAGCACCAGATCCGCGTCGGCGCCGTTGATGGCTGCTTCCAGGTCGCGCATCTGCTCGCGCCGGTAGCCCATCGCCGGCAGGACCGGCCCCACCTGGTAGGCCTCGTACACCTCCTTCAGGCTGGCGGTCGCCCAGGGCCGTGGATCGACGACCTCGGCAGCTCCGCTCCGCAACGCCGCCACCACGCCGGCCCCGTAGCTCATCCCGCCGTGCGTCAGCGTCGGACCGTCCTCGACGACCAGCACCCGCCGGCCGGCGATGCGCTCGCCGTGCTCCACCGACACGACCGATTTGGCCCGGACGACCATCGCCGCAGGGTTGGCTTCCCGGATGGACGCCTCGATCGCTTCGAGCTGCTGGGGCGAGGCCGAGTCGATCTTGTTCACGACCAGCACGTCGGCAGCGCGGAGGTTGGCCTCGCCGGGGTGGTAGCGCAGCTCGTCCCCCGGACGTAGGGGGTCGAGGACCACGATATGGATCTCCGGCTCGAAGAAGGGAAGGTCGTTGTTGCCGCCGTCCCACACGATCACCTTTGCTTCGGCCTCGGCCCGCTCCAGGATCCGCCCGTAGTCGACGCCGGCGTAGACCACTCGGCCCTCGGCCAGATGCGGCTCGTACTCCTCTCGCTCCTCGATCGTGCACCCGGCGTCGTCGAGGTCCGACGCAACCGCGAATCGCTGCACCGCCTGGCGCGAAAGGTCGCCGTACGCCATCGGGTGCCGGACGATCACGGGAGGAACCCCGCCCGCCGCGAGGATCCGGGCGACTCGCCGGGTGGTCTGGCTCTTGCCCGCCCCCGTCCTGCTGGCCCCGACACTCACGACGGGCACCGAGGACGCCAGCATCGTGGACCGCGGCCCGAGGAGCCGGAAGTCGGCGTCGTGCGCCAGTGCAATCGACGCCGCGTGCATGACGTGCTCGTGGGAGACGTCCGAGTACGCGAAGACGACCTCGTGCACGCCGTGCTCGTCGAGCAGCCGCTCGAGATCGGACTCGGGGCGAATCGGGATCCCCTGCGGGTAGCGCGGGCCGGCAAGCGGGGGAGGGTAGGTCCGCTCCGCGATGTAGGGGATCTGGGCCGCGGTGAAGGCGACGACCTCGACGGAGGGATCGTCGCGAAACGCGACGTTGAAATTGTGGAAGTCGCGCCCCGCCGCCCCCATGATCAGCACCCGGCGCGGGCCCAGATCGCGGCCCGGCGGGCGCCTCAAGGCGATGCGGAAGCGGCGACCGGCGGTACCCCCTGCTCGAGGACGCGGCGGATGCCGCGGACCGCCTGACGAATGCGATGCTCGTTCTCCACGAGGGCGAACCGCACGAAGCCGTCGCCCGCTCTTCCGAACCCGAGACCCGGCGCAACCGCCACCTTGCCCTCGAGCAGCAGGTGCTTCGAGAACTCGAGCGACCCGAGCTCGCGGAAGGGCTCGGGAATCTGAGCCCAAGCGAACATCGTCGAGGGCGGCGGCGGAATCTCCCAGCCCGCCCGGGATAGTCCGGCAACGAGCGTGTCGCGGCGGAAGCGATAGGTCTCGCGAATCTCCTTCGGCGCTTGGGTGACCTCGTTGAGCGCAATGATCCCGGCGATCTGGATGGGCTGGAACACCCCGTAGTCCAGGTAGGACTTGAGCCGGGCGAGCGCGGTCACGATCTCGGGGTTGCCGCAGGCGAACGCCAGCCTCCAGCCCGCCATCGAGTAGGACTTCGACATGGAGAACAGCTCCACCCCGACCTCCATCGCGCCCGGCACCTGCAGCATCGACGGCGCACGCTCGGCGTCGAAGACGAGATCGGCATAGGCGAAGTCGTGCACGACGATGATGTGGCGCTCACGGGCGAACGCGATCAGCCGCTCGAAGAACGAGAGGTCGACGACGGCCGTGGTCGGGTTGTGCGGGAACGAGACCAGGATCACCCGCGGCGGCGGGAAGGTGTGCTCGTAGGCCGTGGCGAGGTTGGTGAAGAAGTCGGCGTCGAGCGAGAGCGGGACCTGCTGAAGGTTGGCCCCGGTCAGCATCGGCGCGTAGGTGTGGATGGGGTAGGTGGGTTCGGGCACGAGGCAGGTATCGCCGGGCTCCAGCAAGACCCACATCAGGTGGCTGAGACCCTCCTTTGCGCCGATGGTGGCGACCGCCTCGGTCTCGGGATCGAGGGTCACGTCGTAGTTGCGCTCGTACCAGTCGACGATGGCCTGACGGAGCTTGGGGATCCCCCGCGAGGTCGAGTAGCGATGGTTGCGCGGGTTCTGGGCCGCCTCGACGAGCTTTGCCACGATCGGCTCGGGCGTCCCCATGTCGGGGTTGCCCATCCCCAGGTCGATGACGTCCTCGCCGTTGCGGCGCGCGGAGGCCTTCATCTCGTTCACGACCGCGAAGACGTAGGGTGGGAAGCGATCGATACGGCGGAAATCCATGTGTCATCCTCGGTGCGCTCGCTGAGGGGCCTGCGCCGCTGCGTCCGGCCTCGACGCCAGGCTAGCTTCTCACGTCGGAGTGTCAGGAGGGCCGGCCCCGCCCGGAAGCCGGCGCCGCAAGGCCCCCACCGAGACCGATCACGCGCGGCAATTCCCCGAGCTCGGTGATCCGTGTGCCTGGGTGTTCGGGATGGCGACCGCGACGGTCGACGAGCACGGGAACCATCCCGACCGCCTCGGAGGCCTCCACGTCGAGCTTCGGATGGTCGCCGACGTACACGGCCTCGGCCGGCTCCACGCCGGCCTGCTCGAGCGCGAGGTGAAAGATCCGCGCGTCGGGCTTCTCGATGCCCACCCGCCCGGAGACCACGATGACGTCGAACAGCTCGGCCACCTCCATCGTCACCAGGAGACTCTCGAGCCACTCCTCCCAGTTCGAGATCACGCCCAGAACGAGCCCGGCCTCGCGCAGCCCATGGAGCGCCGGGAGCGCGTCGGGGAAGAGCCGGTAGGAGTCGTGTTGCCTGAAACGGTGGTACAGCGCCTCGAAGAGGCGCCCGTGCGAGTCGTCGATCCCGAGCTCGTCGAAGGCCGTGGAGTAGATCGATCGCCAGAACTGGCGGGAGACCTCCCGCGAGGTCGACCAGGTGTCGTTCCCGGTCCGCTCGAGGACCTCGACGATGCTGGGGATCCCCGCTTGGAGTGCGCGCTCCGCCTCCGCGCCGGAGACGTCCAGGCCCTCCCGGCGCATGACCCGCGCGAACAGCTCGTGAAACGAGGGATGGGGCGCGACCAGGGTCTCGCCGGCATCGAAGAAGACCGCTCGGATGCTCACAGCTGCCAGGGTACCCGCCGCGCTCAGCTCACCGGCCCACGGCAAACGCGGTCGCCTCGTACAGCTCGGCGGCGTGCTCGGGCGACCCGCCGATCGCGGTCAGGCCGAAGCGGCCGTCGACGGCGAGGCCCGAGAGCATGTGGAGGACCACCCCGGTCCCGGCGGCCCGGTCGAACTCGAGGCCGGCACGGGAGACCGAGTCGATCACCCGCTCCGGCGCCAGCCCGACCCAGGCCTCGTCCACGAGGTTGTCCGTCGACCGGTACCACCGCGGGGTGTCGTCGTCGCTGATCCATCGTCCCCCCTCGGGGTCGTACCGCCCGGGGACGAGGTTGCGGAGCACCGTGTAGGGATGGGTCGTGCCGCCCTTGCGGAGGTTGATCTCGAGCGCGTAGACCCTCCGGGCCCCGTTGCCGTCCGACGCCGCGGCGAAGTCCACGCCGAACCGGCCGACCGCACCCCGCCGGGCCAGCTGCTCACCGATCGCGCAGCCGTAGGTTGCGAGCTTGGCGACGTAGGCCGGGTCGGCCGGGAACCGGCACCCCATCTACACCTGATGGTTCTCGCCGCCCAGCACCTGCTCGTGCGTCGAGAGCACGCTCATCTCACTGTCCGGCTGGATCTCCAATTGCACGCTGGGGCTCGAGAACCGCTCGGAGGCGATCATCTCCTCCACGACACCACCGGCCTTCAGGTCGCGCAGATACCACTCCGGGAGAGCCTCCACGAGGCGGCGGACCTCGCCGTCCGACTCGACGCCCTGGAGGTCGATCAGCGCGTTGCCGTCCCCGGCGCCGCTGTTGTCGTGCTTGATGACGACGGCCGGCGCCGCCGATCCTGCGGCGCGAATCGCCGCAATCGAGGCCACCACCTCGTCCACCGTTCGCACGTCCTCGCGGCCGGTGGGAGCCGGCACACCCGCCGCCTCGAAGTGCCGGCGCCCTGCGCTCTTGAATCCGAGCGGCCACAGCTCGGGAGCCGTCCCGTTGATGGGGGCCTGGAGCCGGAGCGCCACCTCGACCTCGTGCCCCGTCACGTTCCAGGGCTCGATGAACGCCGGCCGTCCCCGGAACGAGGCCTTGAGCCCGTCCAGCAGGTCCGGGCGGTCGAGGAGCTTGGCCGCGGGGCGAGAGGTCGGGCACGACCAGGCAGCGAAAGCGCTCGCGCACACCGGAACGCTTGGCGGGCGGGATGAGCGACGCGTAGTAGTCGAGGATCTCCTCCCCGGGGGCCTCACAGGTCAGGAACACCATCTCGCAGCTCTCGATCCTGTGCAGCAGCACGAACGCGACCAGGTACCGATGCTCCAGGGCGGGTATCCGTGCGGCGTAGTGCGACAGGAGGGACTCGCCCACGCTGAACGAGGGAAGCGCGACCAGCACATGCTCGACGCCGACCCCGGGCCTGTTCGGGGCCATCGCGGGCCCGAGCCGCGCCTGGAGCTCCTGGAAGCTCTTGATCACTCAGCCGCCGTCCACTCCCGGCCCCCCAGCCCGAAGCGAACCTCGAGGTCGTCCCACAGAACACCCACGGCGAGCTCCAGGTCCTCCGGCGTCCCGCGGTTGTCGAGGATGTAGTCCGCCGCCGCCAGCTTCCGCGCCTGGGCGGCCTGCGCCTCGAGCCTCGCCTGCGCCGCCTCGTGGCTCATGCCCCGATCCCGCACGGCACGCTCCACCTGCTCGGCGGGATGTGCCGCAACGACCACCAGCGCCCGCATTCCCAGCGAACGCCCTCGGTCGGGGAGCGTCTCGACCAGCAGGGCGGCGTCGAGGACGGCGAGCACGTCGCGCTCGCGGAGCACCTCGAGGCGCCTGCCGATCTCCGCATAGATGTCGGGATGGGTGATGGCCTCCAGATCCCTGCGGGCAGCCGCGTCGGAGAAGACGATGGCGGCGAGCGCGGAGCGGTCGATCGAGCCGTCCTCGCGGCGGATGTCGCTCCCGAAGCGTTCGACGATCCGCTGGTTTGCCGGCCTGCCGGGCTCGATCACCTGGTGAGCAATCTCGTCGGCGTCGAGCACGGCCGCGCCGCGGCGTGCGAGGAGCTTCGCAACCGTGGACTTCCCCGACGCGAGCCCGCCGGAAAGCCCGATGAGGATCATCGCCACCCACAGATGCCGGCGCCGCGATGCGCGCGGCGCGGGCTAGCGGTCCCGCTCTCTCTTCATCTCCTGGACGATCGACTCGAGCGACTCCTCGGGCTGCGGGATCCGCTCGAGCAGCTCGCCGCCGATCTCCTCGTCGGAGACCGGAACGTGCCCGGGCGCATGCTCCTCGGGGGCGACCTCCTCGGTCGTGACCTCTGGAGCGGGGGCTGCCTCGGCTTCGGGCATCGCGGCCTCCTCCCGCTCGAGCTCCAGCTCGACGGCCCCGGCCTCGGCCTGCATCGCCTGCTTGCGCGACAGGCTCACCCGCCGGCGATCGAGGTCGATGTCGATGACCTTGACCGGCACCTCCTGACCGAGCGAGACGACCTGCTCGGGAAGCTCCACGTGACGGTCGGACAGCTCCGAGATGTGCACCAGCCCCTCGATGCCTTCCGCAACCTTCACGAAGGCGCCGAAGGGAACGAGCTTGGTGATCGTGCCCTTCACGATCTCCCCGGCGTGGTGCTGGCGCGCAAACGCGGTCCACGGGTCTTCCTGGGTGTTCTTGAGCGACAACGAGACGCGCTCCCGGTCGAGGTCGACGTCGAGCACCTGCACCTCGATGTCCTGCCCGACCTGGACCACCTCGCTGGGATGCTCGACATGCCGCCAGGAGAGCTCCGAGACGTGGACGAGGCCGTCGACGCCGCCCAGGTCGACGAAGGCTCCGAAGTTGACGATCGACGAGACGGAGCCGCGTCGAGTCTCCCCGGACTTCAGGTTCTGGAGGAACTCCTTGCGCTGCTCCGAATGGGCCTCCTCGAGGTAGGCCCGGCGGGAGAGCACCACGTTGTTGCGGTTCTTGTCGAGCTCGATGATCTTGCACTCGAGCTCCTTGCCGACGTACGGCTGGAGGTCGCGGACGCGGCGCAGCTCCACCAGGGAAGCCGGCAGGAAGCCGCGCAGCCCGATGTCGACTATGAGACCACCCTTGACGACCTCGATCACGCGTCCGTGGACCACGCCGCCGGCCCGCTTGATCTCCTCGATGCGCCCCCAGGCCCGTTCGTACTGGGCGCGCTTCTTGGAAAGGATCAGCCGCCCCTCCTTGTCCTCCTTCTGGAGGACAAGGGCCTCGATCGTCTCGCCGAGCGAGACGACCTCTGACGGGTCGATGTCGTGCTTGATCGACAGCTCGTGGGCCGGGATGACGCCCTCCGACTTGTAGCCGATGTCGACCAGCACCTCTTCCTTGTCGATCTTGACGATCGTGCCGGTGACGAGGTCACCGTCGCCGAAGGGGCGGATGGTGGCGTCGATCGCCGCCATCAGCTCCTCATGGGTGGTTCCGACATCGTTGGCGGTGATGCCTGACTCGGACCGCGAGCCGCGAGCAGCGGCAGTTGACTCGTAATCCTGGATGGCCATGAATGAAGCTCCTTCGCGCCCGAAAGTGTCGGGCAAGAGACTCCTTCTCGCGCTCGCGAGGAACGCAACAAGGGCGCGTCGAGTCTAGCATGGCCAAACACGCCCCCCCGAGAGACGGTGGCGGAAGACCCCTCGACCGCATAGGGTGGCCCCGCGATGACGAGGTTGCTTGCGCTCCTTGCCGGAATGGCGCTCGTGGCGGGGGGATGCGCCGGGGGGAATCGCATTCAGGAGCGGACCGTCCGCGTCGACTACCGCGAGGACGAGTTCGCCAGCTATTTCTGGCGCTTCTTCCCCTCATCCGTCGCGCTGCATCCGGGAGATGCGGTGGCGTTCCGACAGGAGTGGACCGGAGAGCCCCACACCGTGACGCTGGGCCGCCTCGTGGACGAGGCCCTGCCCAAGGTCGACGCCCTCTTCGAAAAGTACGAGGGGGTCGAGACAGGTCCGCCGGAACTGCTCGAGCAGGCCGAGCGGGAGTTTGCGGAGGCGACCCGGGGGCTGCCGACATTCGACGTCTACTCGGGGAAGGTCGCGCAGAACGGGGCGCAGCCCTGCTTCCTCTCGGAGGGGACGCCCCCGGAGGATCCCGACACTCCCTGCCCCGAGAGCGCCCGCCGCCCGCCGGCGTTCGACGGCCGGCAGAGCTACCACTCGAGCGGCTTCATCCCCTTCCGCGGCCCACAGGGCAACACCTATCGCGTCCGGTTGTCCCCCGACATCGCCCCCGGCACCTACCAATACTTCTGCCTGCTGCACTTTCCCTTCATGCGCGGGCGGATCGAGGTGCGGCCGCCGGGAACCCCGATCCCGCCGCAATCAGAGCTCAACGAGCAGGCGCGGGCCGAGATCAAGAAGCTTGCCGCGCCGCTGCGCCGGGCCTATCGACAGGCCAGGAGCGGCCAGGCCCGCACCGCGGGCCTCGAGCTGCCCCTCCCGGTCGCCGGGTACCACAGCGGAGAGGAATACACGGTCGCGGTCAACGAGTTCGTCCCGCGGACGCTCAGCGTCCGGGCGAACGAGACGATCACGTGGACGATCGTCGGCGCCCACACGATCTCGTTCAACGTCCCGCGCTATCTCCCGATCTACCTCGTCGATGGCGGCGGCAGGGTGGTGCGGAACCCGAAGATCGACCCGCCCGCTGGCGGCTCCCCGCGGCCCCCGCCCGTCGACTTCACGTCGGGTCCGGTCGAGATCGACGGCGGCAAGTGGAACGGCGAGGGCTTCTTCTCGTCCGGGCTGATCGGCTCGGAGCCGATCTCGAGGTACAGCCTGAGGGTCTCCCGCCCCGGACGCTATTCGTTCGCCTGCCTGATCCACCCGCCCATGGTCGGGACCCTCATCGTCCGCCGGTAGCGAGCTCGACGTTCGCCGGCGGGGACCACCTTTTCGCATCCAGCGCCGGATATGGCGCTCATCGCAAGAAGACTCCCTGGGCGCGCTCTCTTCGTGCAAGCGACCTCCAAGCGGGAGCCCGGCGGACCTGGCGGGGCGCCCTCGTAGGCTACGGCCGATGAGCCGTCGCATCTGCCTCCTCCGGGACGCCTTCCCGGCACGGGCATCCTTCGACACCGCGATCTCTCGGGCACTCCTCCTCCGGGCGGCGGCGGGAGAGCTGCCGGAGATGCTCCGTCTCTACCGCCCGGACGCGATCGTGGCGTTCGGTGGGCGGGACCGCGCCGCCGACGGATTCGCGGACGCCGTGCGGGCGGCGCGCGCCCAGGGCTTCGATGCCGTTCTGCGCCTCGCCGGGGGCCGGGCGGCCGTCTTCCACGAGGGGACGGTGGCGCTGGCGCGAGCCATCCCCGACTCCGATCCCACCTCGCGCACCGTTGCCCGGTTCGAAGAGACGTCGGACCTCGTCGCATCGGCGCTCCGCACGCTCGGCGTCGATGCCCGCGTCGGTGAAGTCCCCGGCGAGTACTGCCCGGGCGACCACAGCGTCAACATTGGAGGGTTGAGAAAGCTGGCCGGCATCGGGCAGCGGCTCGTCGCCGGGGCCGCCCATCTCGGAGGCGTCGTGGTCGTCACCGGTGCGAACCGGATACGCCGCGTGCTCGATCCGGTTTACGCTGCGCTCCGGGTCGAGTGGGACCCCGCCACCACCGGAGCGATTGCCGACGAGGTCGCGGTCGAGTGGGAGGACGTCTTCGATGCAATCCGGGCAGAGTTCGCGGCGCGTTTCGAGATCGAGGAGAGCGCGATCGATCAGGAGACGACTGCCCTGGCCGAGAGGCTCGAGGCCGACCACCGCATCCCCCACTGAGCTCAGCCCATCCGGGTCGCCACGCTGGTTCCGAAGCGCTCGGCCGTGAGCTGTTTGATGCCCGTCGGAAAGCGCGTCAGCCCGCGGCGATGGGGCCCGGCGATGGCTCGCTGCGCGCTCGCGTCACCGGCAAAGGCGGCCGCACAGCGCTCCGGCTCGGCGTTTGCGAGGGCCAGGATCGCCCCGGCGCAACCCAAGGGGCCTGCAAGCGACAGGAGGCACGAGGATCCGAGAAAGAGCGGCCCTTCCCAAACATAGCGTCTCGGGCATCCGATCCGGGTCGGCGCTGGAATCCTTGCAGCCGCCGACCGGAATCTCGCGCAACGTCTGGACGGGATAACCGGCGGCGAGAAGGCGGGGAAGTGAAGATCGCCCGCGGCACGAGCGACGGTCTCGTAATACGGGCGGACATCGGTGCTGCCCGGAGGCGACAGTACAAGCACGGCGTCGGCACCTCCGGCGCGGGGGCCTGGGTGAACGCGGCGGCCTGCCGGCCCGACGCCGCGCCGTTCCGGCGATCACAGGAACGCCGCTGAAAGGGAACGGCGTCACGGACCGCGGCGAGCACCTCGGCGCGCTCGGAGGCATCCAGGGCGGCCGCCCCCCGGTCGTCCCGGCCACGACCACCGCACTGACCCCGAGGTCGACGAGACAGGCGGCGTGAGCGGCGGTGGCTGCGGCGTCGAGGGTGCCGTCGTCGCGGAACAGGGTCACGAGCGCAACGCCGACGCCGTTGAAGAGAGGCTCGGCCATCCGCGTCGACTCTACGCCCGGCCTTTCGGGCGCTCGGGGGGCGCGGCGGGCGGCGAGCACGGCATCTCGTCGCCCCTGCGACAGGGGCTTCACCGCCTCTCGGACCGTCACCCCCGACGCACGCGAGGCCCGGGGCAGGAGCCACTCGAAGACGAGCTCCGGACGCTTCCGCGCGGTCTCGCGAAGCACCCAGCCGATCGCCTTGCGCACGAAGAACGACTTCTGCGGTTCACCCGCCGCGCGGAAACACTGATCGGCTCGTCATTCGGGATGATCATCTCGCAACCTGCCACGTGCCGCGCGGTCGGGTGCAACGAGTTATGCCGGAACGCCGGCGCATGAAGGCCCGCCGGCCAATCGTCAATCAGCTCATAGCGCAACTGCACAACGCCGTTCGACCAGACCTTGGACGACGACAGCCGTAGCCGCTCCATCGGACGCGCCGAATCAAAGAGTCGCAGCCCTTCCCCCAGCACCAGCGGCACGATGCCAAGGAAGTATCCGGTGACCAGGCCGGCCCTGCGAAACGACGACAGGAGGCTCGGGCCGCTCATCAGACCGGCGGCCACGACGCCCCGCTCTTCCAATTGCCCGACGAGGTGCTCAGGTGAGGCGTCGGTCAAGGTGTTGGGGCCGGCGATGGGCAGCTGACGCGACGTGAACACGTAGACCGGCTTAGAACTGCAGGGACCGCTCCCGAACCACTCCAGTGACTGCTCGGACTCGGCATAGGTGCGGCTCCCGACGAGCAACGCACCCCATGGAATCGATGAACGGACCCATGTAGTCGTCGCCGGACGCCATGTAGGGGCCCAACCAGACCGTGCTACCGTCGGGCCGGGCAACGAACCCGTCGAGGCTGGCCGCCACGGAGTAGATCACGTCAACCAACGCAGCGCCTCCTCCGGTTTTGGTGCTCCTTCCGTCCTCTCGGCATAACTCTGATTCATCGAGCATCGAGTCCGCATACCGGGAGAGGCGGTCGAAGTCGCCCTCCCCTCGGCGCAGCGGGACCAGGGGCGCGAGCAGGGCCGAGCGGCGGATCCAGAAGTCGGGATCGCCGGCCCACCGATCGAGGGTCGGGTTCAGGGCCGGGCAGGCTCGATCAGCCTGCCTGCAACCGACGCGGCGAGGGGATCGACCAGGGCCCAAGTCCGAGCCTCGCGCAGGAAGCGCTCGACGAGCTGCAGATCGTCTGGTTCCACGCGCTCGGCACCGAGCCGCAGCAGCTCGACGGCCGCCGACCGGCGCTCGTACACCGGCACCGCCCACAACGCCTCGGCGAGCCCAAGCAGCTCGTCATGCGGCGGCAAGGTTGGGCTCGACACGACCTCCTTCGCAACCGCTCGGATGGCGGGGACCGGAGTCCCGTAATGCTCCAGCTCGCTCTTCAGGTAGGCCTTCTCCCCCTCGGCGCGTTCCGGCCGCCCTCCTGCTCCCAGCTGCCCATCGACATGAGCGACGACCTCGTCGATGTCCATGGCTAGCAAGTCGCTTCGCTCCCCGGTACAGGTTGGAAGGGCATGGGGCCGGCTTCGCCGGCAGTCCTCTATGCCGGCAGGCCCTCGCTTCGCTCTGCCTGCCGGGCCTCGCTCGGCGAGCCGAGCCTTCGCCGGCAGTCCTCTAGGCCGGCAGGGCCTCACTCCGTTCGGCGCCTGCCGGGCCCAGGTTGAGGTCCGCCCCGGTCGGTCTCGTCGGTAGTGGGTCAGTTTGAGCGAAACGAGGGTTGACTCCGGTGAGTTGACGCGTTCAATAGATCTGGCGATCCTCGATCCTGCTGAAAGTGGCTTGCTGGATTCGTCGCTTTCGGTGGGCTGAGAGCCACTTGCAGTGGGAGTTCGTGCTCCAAGGTAGGGCGTTTTCCACTGCGATCCAACGCTCCCGATCTCGAAGTTCGTAAACGTCGGTGATGGCTTCGTTCAGGTCCGAGTCCTCGCTCACGACGATGGCCACCTCATAGAGACCCTTCTGACCGAGGCGGAGAAGATCGAGAGCGATTCGGACGTCGACGCCCTTTCCCGTGCGCGCCATCGATTTCCTCTGCGCTCGTAGCGAAGAGGAACCGAGGGGGGTGGTGGATCAGTGTGAGGGGTGAGGGGTTGACAGGGGCTTAGGCTTGTGGGGCAAATGCCTGAACCACTGCGATCGATAGCGTCGGCGCTTCCACCCCCCAATCATCCTGTGGCTACCATCTTCCTCGACGAGACGGGGACGATCGCCAACGACCGGATTTTCGCCATTGGCTGTCTAAAGCTTCCAGAGCCGGCCCGTCTAATGAGCGAACTTCAGCTTCTGCGAGATAGGAGTCATTTGTACAACGAGATCAAGTTTGCTGACGTGACGGCCGGGCAATTTGGCCAATACAAGAAGTTCGTCGACGTAGTCGCAGCCCAGCGAGACGCGAGATTCTTCTGCTTCGTGGCTGATCGCGACATTGCTGACCCAATCCAGCGGTTTGGAACGCCTTGGGATGCCTATGCAAGGCTCGCCGAGCAGCTCATCGTAGCCGTGATGCAGCCGAACGAACTCGCGGCCGTCCTAGCGGACAAGTACTCAACGCCCAAACACGTTCTCTTCGAGGAGTCGCTAAGGGCCTCCGTGAACCGACGGTTTGACCGTTTGGCCATTGTCTCTGTCTGTCGACTGGACTCGAAATCGTGCGATGGGCTACAGGTCGTTGATCTCTTGACCTCCGCGACCGCCTTTGAGTTCCGGCAGGCGGCCGGCGCAGCCTCCTCCACCTCACCTAAGGCCAACCTCTCGATGTATGTCCGAACTGCCTTGGGTACGGCGTCGTGCCTCGGCGGCTGGCGTAATGCCACTCACAGCGTCGCTGTCTACAACCATGGCTCTTGGTCGCCGCCGCCCCCCCGCCGTCGTAACCCTTGACGGCTCGGGGAATGTGCGTCACATTGGTCATGGGCGTGGGCCTCTGGCCTTTAGCCCGTGGTTCTAGAGGCAGCCCCGGTCCTTCCGGGGCTGCCTCTTTTTAAGGGGCTACTCCAATGTTAGGATTTGGCCGATATGCCTAAGCGGTCAAGGAAACGCCCAAGGGATCTGAATCGTCTCGCCGCGGACATCGTATCCGAGGCGATCGGCGAGAAAGCCGAGGAACCGCAGGAGCCAAGGAAAGACCCTGCGGCCGTGGAGCTTGGGCGGCGCGGGGGGCTCAAGGGTGGGAAGGCGCGGGCGGCGAAGCTCACCCCCGAGCAGCGGAGCGAGATCGCCCGTCGGGCCGCTGCTGCGCGCTGGGGTCGGCCATAACGACGAACCTGCGTTCGTCCCCCCCGAAGGGGATATGGATATAAAGCCTTACCCTCCCGGGGTGGTATCATCCCCCCCGTGGATATCAAGCAAGCCCTAACAATCGCAGCCCAGCGACTCGCGAACGCCGAGCGTGAGCTGGCCGCGGGGCGGAAGGAAGTTGAAGCTCTGGAGGCGCGCATCTCAGGTCTCCGAGCAAGCCATCAATTCCTTGAGGGCCTTCTGGCGCAGAGCGAGCGCGACTCGCCAAATGGTCAACCCGAAATACGCAGTGCCCTCGATTCCACCTCTTGGGTCGCGTTGACCCGACCCGATGCCGTCAAAAGAGCCATGCGGGAGGCAGGAACCCCCGTGGCCCCCAGCGACATCGCGAAACGGCTCAAGGCTGCGGGTCGCGCGAGCGATTCTCCAGCCCGCATCAGCGTCGTCCTCGACAAGTTGAGGAAGCGTGGTGACGTGAAGTCGCTGGGCATCGGGGAGTGGGTGCTGACCGGATCTTCGTCGGAGAACAGAAAGGAAGAGGGAGGTGGTGAACCGTGGAAGCAGCAGGGGCGTCCGCTGACTCTCGCACAAGTGCCGGACGCCCCTAGCTAGGACGTGTTGGGGGACCGGGGTGCGACCCGGTTCCTCAACCTCCGCATTCTCCACATGGCGCCGTGGTGTACCGGCCAAACACGCGGGACCTTGACTCCCGAGCACCGGGTTCGATTCCCGGCGGCGCCACGCGTCTAAAGCGTACACCAAAAAAGCCCTGGACAAAACCCTTCCCCCACTTTCGTCTACCCTATTCCATATCCCTGACCGCTCAAGTATAATGGTCAGTATGAACCGGCTGAGCACTAAGGAGCGAGCACAAATCATCGGGTGCTTAGTCGAGGGCAACTCGATCCGGGCCACGGTACGCGTCACGGGCGCGGCAAAGAACACGGTGGCCAAACTCCTGATCGATCTTGGCAAGGCGTGCTCGGAGTATCAGGACGGGGTACTCACGAACCTCACCGCGAAGCGAGTCCAGTGCGACGAGATCTGGTCGTTCTGCTATGCCAAGCAGAAGAACGTCCCTCCTGAGCATGAGGGCGAGTTCGGCTACGGGAGCGTCTGGACGTGGGTTGCCATCGACGCGGACTCGAAGCTCGCCATGTCATGGCTGATCGGCAAGCGGGACCTCATGGACGCCGTTCTCTTCATGCAGGACGTTCGCTCCCGGCTGGCGAACCGGGTCCAGTTGACCACCGACGGCTGGAAGGCGTACCTCGAAGCCGTCGAGGGGGAGTTCGGAGCCGACATTGACTACGCCCAGCTTCACAAGCTCTACGCCGCCGAGTCGCAGGACGAGGCCCGGTACTCGCCAGCAAGTTGCACCGGGGTCGAAGTTCGGATCGTCCAAGGGAACCCGGACCCCGAGCACATCTCCACCAGCTACGTGGAGCGGCAGAACCTCACGATGCGGATGGGCATGCGACGGTTCACCCGGCTGACCAACGCCTTCTCGAAGAAGGTGGAGAACCTGGCCGCGGCCGTCTCCCTGCATTTCATGCACTACAATTTCGCCCGCCCCCACTCGTCGCTTCGGAGACCCTACCCCCGGACTCCGGCGCTGGCGGCAGGCATCGCGGACCACATCTGGACCTTGGAAGAGGTCGCCGGGCTGCTCGATGGCCCGGTGGCCCGGCGATCTTCTTCAAACTGACCCACTACCGTCTCGTCCCAAAACTTGACTCATTCGCACCAACTTCGGCACCTCGAGCTGGGCTGGCGTGCTCGTGCTGCTCGCCGCGGGGGCCCTGTTCGTCCTCACCGACTACACCGACCGCCTCTTCGCCTGGACGGTGAAGCCCAACCTGACCGCCGCTTTCCTCGGGGCCGGCTACCTGCCGAGCTTCTTCCTCGAGTACCTCTCCGCCCGCGAGATCGCGTGGGCGGCGGCGAGGATCTCGGTCCCGGCGGTCCTGGTCTTCACGCTCCTGACCCTGGGCCCCCTCGTCCACCGCGACCGCTTCCACTTCTCGAGCCCGCACCCCGTGGCGCGGTTCGCGGCCTGGGCCTGGCTGGCGATCTATGCGATCGTCCCGTTGCTGATGCTGTTGGTGCTCGTCCGCCAGGTCCGGGTGCCCGGCGGTGACCTCGGGCGCACGCGGCGGATGCCCGCCTGGGGGAGGGTGGTGGTGGCGCTCCAGGCCGGGGTGGTGCTGGGGCTCGGCGTGGCGCTGTTCGCCCGGCGGGCGGCGGCGCTGTGGCCATGGGCGCTCACCCCGCTCACCGGGCGGGCGATCGGAGCCTGGCTCGTTGGAATCGGCGTGGCGGCGTTCCACGCGCTCGCCGAGGGCGACCTCCGGCGCCTGCGGGCGGCGGGGTGAGCTACTTCCTCCTCGGCGTGCTCGAGCTGGTGGTCCTGGCACGCTACCCGGCAGACGTCCGCTGGTCGTCGCCCTCGGCGTGGGTCTACGCCGGATTCCTCCTGACCGTGATCCCGGTCGGCCTGCTGGGTTGGAGGATGGCGATCCGGGCCGGCCCGGCAGCGGGCACCTGAGCCGACGCAGCGGCGGCCTGGGGTGGCCCGGCGATGCCTCGCGGCCGGCGCCTCAAGCGATAAGGTTTGTGCCGCCATGCAACCAACGTTCTTCCAGTGACGCTCGGCCAGGTCGCCGGGCTCATCGCTGCCCTCGCCTTCGCCGGGCTGGTCGTCTTCATCAGCCTCACCCTGATGCGGGTGCAGGGCCTGCTGCTGTCCACCCAGGACCTGCTCAAGGACGTCCAGCGAACCGCCGTCCCGGTGCTCGAGGAGGTGCGCCAGACCGTCGCCACGCTCAACGTCGAGCTCGACCGGGTCGACGGGATCATGGCGGCCGCCGAGTCGGTCTCGTCCAGCGTCTCGAACGTCGCCCGCCTGGTGACCTCGGCGGCGACGAACCCGCTGATCAAGGGGCTCTCGCTGCTCGCCGGCGCCCGGGCGGGCATGCGCTCCTTCGGCCGTCGCGGCAAGGGCAAGGCGAAGGACGCCAAGGAGTGAAGCGCCTCTTAGGCTTCGCCCTCGGGATTGGCCTCGGGGCGGCCGGCGCCTACCTTGGAGCCCGTGCGGTCCGCAGGGCCCGCCGGCGGGTGCCCGAGATCATCGTTGCGGAGGGGGTCAAGGCGGCGACCTCGCTCAAGGACGCCATTGTGGGAGCCATCGGCGAGGCGAGGCGGGCGATGGCCGAGACCGAGCGGGAGCTGAGGAGCGTCGACGCTCGAACCGAGCGCTGAGCGGTGACGACGGAGGAGATCCGCCGGATCTTCCTCGACTTCTTCGCCGAGCGGGGCCACACGGTCGTGGCATCCTCGCCGCTGGTCCCCGACGACCCCACGCTGCTGCTCACCGCGGCCGGCATGGTGCAGTTCAAGCCCTACTTCCTCGGCCTCAAGCCCCCGCCCTACCCCCGCGCCACCACGGTCCAGAAGTGCTTCCGGGCGGTCGACCTCGAGGAGGTCGGCAAGACCGCCCGGCATCTCACCTTCTTCGAGATGCTCGGCAACTTCTCGTTCGGCGACTACTTCAAGTCCGAGGCCTGCCGGTGGGCCTGGGAGCTTGCCACGGAGGGCTTCCGCCTCGAGCCGGCCCGCCTCTGGGCGACGGTCTTCGAGACCGACGACGAGGCGGCGCGCATCTGGGAGGAGGAGATCGGAGTCCCGCCCGAGCGGGTGCTGCGCCGGGGGCGCAAGGACAACTTCTGGCACATGGGGGTGGCCGGCCCGTGCGGCCCGTCCTCCGAGCTGCTCTACGACCGCGGGCCCGCCTTCGGGGCCGCGTTCGCCGGCTCCGGGGAGGTCGACGACGAGCGCTACCTCGAGATCTGGAACCTGGTGTTCATGCAGCACGTGCAGAACGACCGCCTCGAGATCACCGGCGACCTCCCGCGCCCCAGCGTGGACACCGGGGCAGGGCTGGAGCGGATCGCCGCGATCCTCGAGGATGTTCCCTCCGCCTTCGAGTGCGACTCGATGGCGCCGATCCTGCGGGCGGTCGAGGAGGTCACCGGCCGGCGCTACGGCCAGAACCCCGAGACCGATGTCAGCATCCGCATCCTCACCGACCACGCCCGGGCGGCGACCATGGTGATCGCCGACGGCGTCGTGCCCAGCAACGAGGGCCGCGGCTACGTCCTTCGCCGGGTCGTCCGCCGCGCGGTGCGCCACGCCCGGCTCGTCGGGGTCGACCGGCCCCTGCTCGCCGATCTCACCGACGCCGCGGTGGCGCTGTTCGCCGCGGTGTATCCCGAGGTGGACCGCAACCGGGACCTGGTCCGCAGGGTCACCGAGAAGGAGGAGGCCCGCTTCGACCTCACCCTGCGCCGGGGACTCGCCCGCCTCGAGGAGGAGATCGCCTCCACCAGGGGGCGGGGGGAGGCGCGGCTGTCGGGCGAGGTCGCCTTCGAGCTGCACGACACCTACGGGTTCCCCCTCGACCTGACCGGCGAGATCGCCGAGGACGAGGGGCTCGTGGTCGACGTGGAGGAGTTCGAGACCCTGATGGCCCTGCAGCGGGAGCGTGCCCGGGCGGCTCGCCACACCACCGGTGGGGTCGAGGCGGCGACCTGGGCCGACGCCTTCGCCGCGCTGCAGGTCGACTTCATCGGCTACGAGCGGCGCCGCGTGGAGACCGAGATCGCCGCGATCGCCCGCGGGACGGCCAGCGCGCCGGCCCTCGGGAAGGGCGAGGAGGGCGACGTCGTGCTCGAGCGGACGCCCTTCTACCCCGAGGGCGGCGGCCAGATCGGCGACCGCGGCGAGATCCGGACCGCGACGGGCCGCTTCGGCGTCGACGACACCCAGGGCGGGGTCCCGGGCCTGATCATCCACCGCGGCAAGGTGGTGACCGGGGAGATCCAGGTGGGCCAGGCCGCCGAGGCGGAGGTCGAGCCGCAGCACCGGGAGGGCGCCCGCCAGAGCCACACCGCCACCCACATGATCCACTGGGGGCTGCGGAACCGGCTGGGAGAGCACGCCCGCCAGCACGGCTCTCTGGTCGAGCCGGGCCGCCTGCGCTTCGACTTCTCGCACTTCGAGGCGGTCGCGCCGGCGACGCTGTCGGAGATCGAGGAGGAGGTCAACCGCCGGGTGCTCGCCGACGACGCCGTGCGTGCCTTCGAGACCACCTACGAGGTCGCCACGAAGCTGGGGGCCCTGGCGCTCTTCGGTGAGAAGTACGGGGACTACGTGCGCGTGGTCGAGGTGGGCGACTACTCTAAGGAGCTCTGCGGCGGCACGCACGTGGCCCACACCGGGCAGGTCGGGGTGATCAAGATCCTCGGCGAGTCGTCGATCGGGGCCGGCATCCGCCGGGTCGAGGCCTACACCGGGATGAACGGGCTCGCCTACCTGAACCGCCAGGCCGACCGGCTCCGCCGAGTGGCCGAGATGCTGAAGACCGAGCCCGACCGCGTCCTCGAGCGCCTCGAGAAGGTCATCGAGACCACGAAGGCCCTCGAGACGAACCTCGCCCGTCAGCGCGCCGCCGGCCAGGCAGAGGAGGTGCGGGCGATCCTGGCGAACGTGGCCCGCCCGGCGGGGGGCGCCAGGCTGGTGGTGGTGCGGCGGGACGGCCGCCCGGTCGACGAGCTCCGCAAGCTGGCGATCGCCCTCCGCGACGGGCTCGGGTCGGGGGTCGCGGTCGCCGGAACCGCCCAGGAGGGGAGGGCCAACATCGTGGTCGCGGCGACGAAGGACCTGGTGGGGCGTGGGATCTCGGCCCAGGAGCTGCTCGCCGAGGGCGCCACGATCCTCGGCGGCGGCGGTGGGGGCCGGCCGGACCTGTCCGTGGCCGGCGGGCCGGCGACCGCGGAGCTCGGCAGGGCGCTCGAGGCGGTGGGGGAGGCCGCTCGGCGGGCCCTCGAGGCAGCGGGGTGAGCCCGGCGACCGTCCTCGCCATCGATCCGGGCACGAAGCGGATCGGCATCGCGGTCTCCGACCCCGACCGAAAGCTGGCCTTTCCCCTCGAGGTGATCGAGCGAAAGGCAGGCTGGATCGATCGCGTGGTTGGATTGCTGGACGAACGGGAAGTGGAAGAGATCGTGGTGGGATTTCCGAGACGGCTCGACGGGAGCGAGGGGCCGGCGGCCGAGCAGGCCCGCGCCCTCGCCGAGGCCCTCGCCGCCCGCGTCGACATCCCCGTCCGCCTCGTCGACGAGCGGCTGACCACCGCCGCGGCCGACCGGGCGCTCATCGGCCTGGGGCATCGGGCCCCCCGCCGC
>JBOGWP010000080.1:0-16468 GCA_050693875.1 Actinomycetota bacterium | reverse complement strand
GGCCCGGCAGGCACCGAGCGAAGCGAGGCCCTGCCGGCATTGAACGACGCCGCCGGAGGCGGCCCCATGCTGGCCGACATTGAGGACCGCGGCCGGAGGCCGCCCCTTGCCTTTCCAGCCTGTACCGGGGAGCGAAGCGACGCAGGCGGTAGTAGACGGTATTCGGGTGGGCGCGCCCGTTGCGGGCGGACCTACCTGAAGAGGGAGATGGCGCGGGTTGGACATTCTCGCCTGTCTGCAGGGAGAAATCCTTGGATCCCCACATTGACCAAGAGCCAGCAGTCTCTTTTAATAGATGGCTGGCCCGGAGGCGCTAATTGTTCGATCTTCCCGCTTCGCCACAATCCGGATCACCAGCAGGCCGCTCTCGGTTCCCGACCGTCCATCCGCCCCCCTTGGGCATGGCCGGACCGGCCCCCCTCGAGGCCTGCGGAGGAGCTTCCCGTGCCTGAGTTGGAGAATCCGGCTGGACGTCCCGACCGGCATTCGGGCCCAGCCCGGTCCCCCTCCCTGGTCGCCGCGCCAGAACCGGAGGTGCGCGTCATCTTCCTCGAGGACCGCGCCGTCCACACCTGCTCTTCGCTCCATCCCGGAACGGCAATCCTCGAAGCAGGTGAGGCGTGCCTCGAGCAGCCCGTGGCGCTCCTGCGCCTGGATCTTGCGCAGTGCGGCCGCCTCAGTCCATCGGCGATCGAAACCATGGCCCATCTGGTCTCCCGCTCCCTGAGCCGGGCAGTCGCCATAGAGGTCGTCCTCCCGTCCCGTTCCCACGCCCCGGACCTGCCGGACACATGAAGATCGCCCGCCTGTTGACGGGCCGCCCCGGTACGAGAGGGGGAGGGGACGGCAGGGGGGAGTCGGAGCCGCGGCCAGGCGCGCGCGGGCAACGCGACGGGATGCCGCACCCGCATCAGATCCCGCTCTCGACCGCCGCCATCCCCGGACTCGAAGTCACCGCAGCCGCGCTCCCGGCCGAGCGCGGTGGGCGCGGCGACTTTGTGGACGTGTTCAAGGCACAGCGGGTGTTCGGGGTGGCGTGGGGAGACCTCTCCGGGAACGGCCCGGCAGTCGGCCCCCTTGTCACGGCTGCGAAGGCCCTGCTGAGAGCGAACCTCGTGTCTCATCCTGCCGCAGGAGCGACGGCGCACCGGCTCTCCCGCATCCTCTACCACGTCTTCTACGAGGAGCGTTCCCTCGCCATGGTCTTTGCCACCTACGAGCCGGAGCAGCGGAGGCTGGTCCTCTGCAACTGCGGAGGCTGGCCTCCGCTCCTCCTGTCTGGCGGCCATGCCCGCCCTTTGGGCGAGATGGAGCCACGACTGGGCGACTACGACGTCTGGCGCTACGCTCCGGTGGCCGTGACCCTATCGCCGGGCGACACCCTCGTCGGGTTCACCGCAGGCCTCCCGGAGTCTCGAAGAGGTGGTGAGATTCTGGGAACGGCACCCCTGCGGGGCGTGCTCGAACGCCGCCGGGAGACGGAGTTGCCGGCGCTCGCCGACGAGCTCCTGCAGCTGTCAGGTGGCGATTCCTCGCATCCGCACCCCTCATCGGTGGTTGCGCTGCGGGTGGTGGAGGCCGGCACGCGCTCCTGAAACCCCTCAACCGCCGCCGGCTACGGCGCATCTCCCATGGTGGATATCGGGGAGAGCAAGCGCGTGAGCGCGCAGTGACCCCCGGCGGACGGCTTCGGGTGCGTGGCCTCAGTCGGCGGATTCGGCGAACGTCTCGTCCACCTTGCGCAGCAGCACGAGGGGGGAGAACGGCTTCGTGAGATACCCATCGGCCCCCGCATCGGCCGCTTCGGCATGGTCGGACTCCTGGGTTCGCGCGGTGAGCATCACGATCCGGATCCCGGTGGTCGAGTCATCAGACTTCAGGGCGCGGCACACCTCGAACCCGGAAAGCTCCGGCATCATCACGTCGAGCAGCATCAACTCCGGGCGATGCTCGCGGGCCATCTCGAGGGCCTCCAACCCATTGCCGGCCTCGAGGATCTCAAAGGTTCCGCTCTCGAGGGTCATGCGCACCAGCGTGCGCACCCCCTCCTCGTCATCCGCGATCAGCAGCTTTTTCACGCCGTTTCCTTCCGTGTGTCCTGTGACCCGGCGACCGCGGAGATGGTGAACGTGAAGGTCGACCCCTCCCCGGGAGCGCTCTCGACCGTGATCGTCCCCCCGAGCGCCTCCACCAGGCTTCGAGCGATGTAGAGGCCCAGCCCCGTGCCGCCCGCCGCGTGGACCGCGGGATGGTCTGCTCGGAAGAACTTCTGGAACAGCGCCTCGCGGTCCTGCTCGCTCATGCCGATCCCTCTGTCCTCCACGCTCACTTCCACACGGTCGCCGCTCTCCCGCGCCGTGACGACGATGGGGCGGTCCTCCGGGGAGTACTTGACCGCGTTCGACACGAGGTTGGTCAAGATCTGCTCGAGCATGTCCGGATCGGCCAGCACGGCAGCCCGGGGAGCTTGAGGTCGATCGGGCGCGGGGCCACCCCAGCTGCCACCTCCCGAACGATGCGCGTAAGCTCCACTGCCTGCACGCGCATCGGCAGCCGGCCGGATTCGATCCGGGAGACCGAAAGGAGGTCCTCGATCAACCGGGAGAGCCGCTGGGCCGACCGATGGATCTGACGAAGCGCCTCCTTCGACTTCTGCGTGCGGAGGTGCCGCGTCAGCAGGAGCTCGGAAAAGCCCTGGATCATCGTGAGCGGGGTCCGCAGCTCGTGAGAGACCGTCGAGACCAGGGCGGACTTCATCTTGTCGATCTCGCGGTCGCGTGAGACGTCGTGGACCACCGCCACCGCCCCCTCGACCCGGCCGTGGAGGTCCCAGAGGGGAGCGCTTGCCACCGCCACCGGGACGCGCCCGTCGTGCGTGAGCACGGACAGCTCGTGGCGCGAGCTGGCAACCGTCTCCCCCGATTTCAGTGCCTGGGTGACGGGGGAGGCCTCGGCAGGAATCGGGGCGCCCCGGGCATCGACGAGGCGGACGGCCTCCGAGAGAGGCCTGCAAACCCCGTCACGCTCGCGCACCCCGGCGAGCCGCTCCATCGCCGGGTTCATCGACTGGATCGCACCGTGGCGGTCGATGGTGAGCACGCCCTCCGAGATGCTGTCGAGGATCGCGGCCTTCCGCTCCTCGCTCGCCCGAAGGGCGCCGATGGCCTCCTTTCGATCTCGGAGCGCCAGCTGGGTGAGGGAGATGCCGGCACACATCACGAGCGCGAGCACGCCGGCTGTTGTAAGCACCCCGGTGCGCAGGCGGCGGATGGGGGCGAATGCGGTCCGGGTCGGCACCTGCGCAACAACCGCCCACCCCAGCCCGGGGATCGGCGTATAGGCGGAGAGGATCTCTTGCCCTGCCGTCTCCCGCTCGGTCACACCCTCCCCCCCGCGAAGGGCGGCGGCTACCTCCGACTCGCGCGCCCTGGAAAGCAGCCCCCCCCGCGGAAGATCCGGCGCGGCGACGACCGTGCCGCGTTGATCGGTGACCACCAGCCGGACGTCCTGTGCAGCCGCAGTCTCCTCGACGAAGGCGCGCATCGACTCGACGTCGTAGGTGGCGACAAGGACCCCGAACGGCGGGTGCGACGGATCCATCCTCGCGGGGCGGACGGGGGCCGCCGCAGCCACGACCACAGGGCTCCCCCCCGTCGCAGTCGAGTAGGCCTCCGACACGTACGTCCGCCCGGTCTGGGTCACGGCACCGAACCAGTCCCGGTCGCCGAGGTCCCGGCCGACGAGTTCGGGGTTGTCGGGCTCGACGGCGAGGACCCGGCCGCTCGTGTCGGTGACGTACGCGAACGCGATACCCGGACGAGCCCGTTGCAGCTGGGCGACGTGGGGACGAATGGCCTGGCGATCGATTCGGGCCGAGTCCCCGTTACCCAGGGCGTCGGCGAGGAGCCGCCGGGAGGCGTACGAGTTTACGAGCTCTGCCAGGCCGCCGATCTGCTGCTGGACGGCCACCGCCGTGACCGCAGCGCTAGTTTGCATGCGCCGGATCGCCTCGTCGTGAAGGGCGCGGCTCGAGAACCCGACCCCGATGTAGGTGAGGAGCGCCAGCGGGCCAAGGCTCAGAGTGAGCAGCATGACCAGGATCACGCGCGGAGAGCTCATCCCGAGCCGCCGGACGATCCAGCGGGGGGCGCGGCCGGCCTTCAGCACAAGCATGGGGATCTTGGTTGCGAGCGAAGACAGGTGCGCCTCCAGATCCGATCCCCTTCGCGTCCCCCCTGCCGGTGCCTCCTCCCGTGTGCGCGTGGAGACCAAGCCTCACCGCCCCGGGGCTCGTACCGGATGAGTCCACTCGCTTGGGGCCTGCATCGCAGCCTCCAACTCATCCCCGGGCAGGCCGAGCAGCGCCTCGACCGCGTCCGGCCAGAACTGGGCCCCCGTCCCCCGGTTGATCTCGGCGAGGGCGGCTTCCATCGGCATCGCGCGCCGGTAGGGCCGGTTCGATGTCATGGCGTCGAACGCGTCGGCGAGCGGGAAGATGCGGGCTCCGAACGGGATGTCGTTTCCCCCAAGGCCGAGTGGGTATCCCCGGCCGTCCCACCGCTCGTGGTGCGAGTGCACGATCTCGCTGGCGGCGCGAAGGAAGGGGATCCCCTCGAGGATCCGCCGCCCGGTGTCGGGATGCTGGCGCATCACCGCCCACTCCTCGTCGGTGAGTGGGCCCGCCTTCCGCAGGACCGCGTCGGGAACGCAGAGCTTGCCGATGTCGTGGAGGAGGAAGCCGTACTCGAATTGCGGGTCGGCAAGGCAGTCGGGAGCAACGACCTGGAGGAGCATCACGCCGTAGCGCGTCACCCTCGCGAGGTGACCTGCGGTGTACTCGTCCTTCGCCTCGACTGCGATGGCCAGGCCGCGCACGGTGGCGAGGTAGGTCAGCTCGAGCTCGGCCAGTGCGGCGGCCAGCTGCTCGGCGCGGCGCTTCTCCTCGCCGTAGGCCTCGCGGACGTCCTTTGCGTACGCCTCGAGCTGGCGGCGCACGAGCTCGGTGTCCTTTGCGGCTCGTTCGAGGCTGTCACGGATGCGGTCGCGGTCGATCTCGAGGGCCAGACGGCCGGCAACGGCGCCGGCAAGCCCGACCTGAGCGGCGGTGAGGGGGGATGCAGAGGCATCGCGCGTGACCACGAGGGCAGCGATGACCTCCTGGCCGGCTCTGAGGGGAAGCGCAAGCGTTTGACGGGGTTGTGCGCGGCCCCCAGACGCCGCAGGGGGAGCAGGCGGCGTCAGCGCCACCGCATCGCCACACTCGAGCACCCAGCGGCCGATGTCGCCGAGGGTGTCCGAAACGCCGCCGCCGGCGCCGTTGCACCCGGGGTCGTTCCCATTCGGGGTTGACGATGCAAGGGTGAACGGCTCGCCCCGCTGGCCGGGAACCACGAGCACCGCCGAGGCCCCTCCGAGTGCCTCGGTCATCGCCTCCAACTCGCGCTCGCAGGTCGTGGCGAGCAGGGTCGCGGGGATCCCGGCGCCGACGGCGAGACGCTCGAGGGCGGCAAGATCCCGGGACAGGTCGCCGGCGCCGGGGAGCAAGGGTTGGATGTCCCGAGGGTCAAGCAGCGACTGGCCGCCCTCCTGCCTGGCCGGGACCTCCATGGAGGCCACCACGGATTCGAGCCACGTTTCATCCACGCCGAGCCAGCGCGCCAGCCGGCCGACCGTCACCATCACGTCCGTCGCCTCTCCCACCTGACCGTGCTCACCTCCCTGCCGAAGCCACCCTTCCACCGAACTTGGAGGCTGGAGGATTGCGGCGGCCCGCGAAGGGAGGCCGGGCGCTGAGTGCAGCTACCCGGCCACCGACTCTAGCAACTCTATTATACCGGACACCAAACTGAACGAGCTGATACAGATGAAAACGGGCAACCAGAACGCCGACCCGCCCGTCGAGCCCGCCCGCCCCCGGGCCCCGGGCGTTCCGATTACACCAAACAGACGAAAAAAGTAGAACAGAGGGCTTATTGTACTTGCGGTTCTCCGGCCGTCCAGCCGCTTCACGCTTCCCGTCGCGCGAGACAGGGGCGGCTTACGCCGCCCCTGTGGTGAAATTGTCTCGCCCCCGCCGGCGGGGGCTGGGCCCCTGCCTCAGAAGCTCTCGGCCTCCCCTTCGGCAGGTACGCCGAAGGCCTGCCGGGCGGCGTCCTCCGCCGCCTGGCGCTCCTCGTCCTCCTGTCGCAGCAGCTCCAGCAGGTCGGAAACCTCGCGGGAGGGCCTCACCTGAATGGAGCGGTAGCGGCTCATCCCCGTTCCGGCCGGGATGAGCTTGCCGATGATCACGTTCTCCTTCAGGCCGAGCAGCGCGTCGGACTTGCCTCGGATCGCGGCCTCGGTCAGCACCCGCGTGGTCTCCTGGAACGACGCCGCCGACAGCCAGCTCTCGGTGGCAAGCGACGACTTCGTGATGCCCATAAGCACCGGGCGGGCCGTCGCCGGCTCGCCGCCGCCGGCGACGACCTGGGCGTTGACCGCCTCGAAGATCTTCCGGTCGACGAGGTCGCCGGGCAGGAGACCGCTCTGGCCCGGCTCGATCACCGAGACCTTGCGAAGCATCTGGCGAACGATCAGCTCGATGTGCTTGTCGTGGATCGGCACGCCCTGCGACTTGTACACCTGCTGCACCTCACGCACGAGGTACAGCTGCACGGCCCGGATGCCGGCGACTTCGAGGATGTCGTGGGGATCGATCGAGCCCTCCGTGATCTGGTCGCCGGGGGTGACGACGTCGCCCTCGTCGACGCGCAGGCGCTGCCGCCGCGAGACCGGATACTCCTCGGCTCGCTCGTCGTCGCCCACGATACGCACGACCCGCTTGTTCTCCTCGTCGTGGATCTCGAGGCGCCCCGAGATCTTGGCGATCGTGGCGCGACCCTTCGGCTGGCGAGCCTCGAACAGCTCCTGCACTCGCGGAAGGCCGTGGGTGATGTCCTCCCCGGCGACGCCACCGGTGTGGAACGTCCGCATGGTCAGCTGCGTTCCGGGCTCGCCGATCGACTGGGCGGCGATGATGCCGACCGCCTCGCCCACCTCCACGAGCTCACCGGTGGCGAGGTTCCGCCCGTAGCACAGTTGGCAGACCCCGACCTTCGAGTCGCATGTGAGGACCGACCGGGCCCGGATCGTCTCGACGCCGGCGTCGACGAGCTTGCGCTCGGTAGCTCGGTCGATCTGCACGCCGGCGGCAGTCAGCGTCTCGCCGCCGGCGACGACGTCCTCGAGCGGCACCCGGCCGTACAGGCTGGTGTCGAGGGCAGGTGCCTCGACCCGCCCCCGGGCGGGGTGCGGCACGGTGACCTGAATGGGGATGCCCTTCTCGGTCCCGCAGTCGTGCTCGCGGATCATGACCTCCTGCGCCACATCGACGAGCCGCCGGGTCAGGTACCCGGAGTCGGCGGTGCGGAGTGCGGTGTCGGCCAGTCCCTTGCGAGCCCCGTGCGTGGAGATGAAGTACTCGAGCACGGAGAGGCCTTCGCGGAAGTTCGCCTTGATCGGCCGGGGGATGATCTCGCCCCTCGGGTTTGCGACGAGGCCGCGGATGCCCGCGATCTGACGGACCTGGAGGATGTTCCCTCGTGCTCCCGAGCTCGCCATCATGTAGATGGGGTTGAACTCCTCGGCCCGGAAGGCGTCCTCCATGTTCTCCTTGACCTCGTCGGTCGCCTTCGTCCAGATCTCGATCAGCT
This sequence comes from Actinomycetota bacterium, assembly GCA_050693875.1. Taxonomy (GTDB): domain Bacteria; phylum Actinomycetota; class CADDZG01; order JAHWKV01; family JBOGWP01; genus JBOGWP01. The sequence goes on along the minus strand of JBOGWP010000080.1, from coordinate 8,777 downwards.
CCTGGCGCCGCTCGTCGTCGGTGATGATCCCGCGCCGGTACTGGCTCTCGACCTTCTCAGCCTGCCGCTCGTACTCGGCGAGGATCTTGCCCTTTTTCGGGGGAGGAGTGGCATCGGTGACTCCGATGGTCACGCCGGCCCTCGTGGCGTAGTGGAAGCCAATCGACTTGACCGCGTCCAGCGTGCGAGCCACGTCGACCTTGTCGTAGTGCTCCGAGACGTCCTCGATGATCTTCGACAGCTCCCGTTTGCCGATGACGTGGTTCTGGTACGGGTAGTCGGCGGGCAGGGCCTCGTTGAAGATCAGGCGCCCCACCGTGGTCTCGAGCAACGCGGCCGATGTGGACTCCTCTGCGTCCCCCGCGTCCGCGGCCTCGTCCGGCACCGCCGCCAACGGGCGCGTGCGTTCATCGTCGCTGAGGCGGACCTTGATCTTGGCCTGGAGCGACACCTTGCCGAAGTCGTAGGCCATGACGGCCTCGTTGAAGGAGGAGAACACGCGGCCCTCCCCAGTCAGCGATCCCGACCGATCGGCGGTCAGGTAGTACGTGCCAAGGATCATGTCCTGCGTCGGGGTGACGATTGGGGTGCCGTGCGCCGGCGAGAGGATGTTGTGGGTCGAGAGCATGAGCAGGCGCGCTTCGGCCTGCGCCTCGGCCGACAGCGGCACGTGCACCGCCATCTGGTCTCCGTCGAAGTCGGCGTTGAACGCGACACACACGAGCGGGTGGATCTTGATGGCCTTGCCCTCGACGAGTACCGGCTCGAACGCCTGGATTCCCAGGCGGTGGAGCGTCGGCGCACGGTTCAGCAGCACCGGGTGCTCGTGGATGACCTCCTCGAGCACGTCCCACACCATCGGGCGTGCGCGCTCGACCATCCTCTTGGCGGACTTGATGTTCTGGGCCACGCCGAGGTCGACCAGCCGCTTCATCACGAACGGCTTGAAGAGCTCGAGCGCCATGACCTTCGGAAGACCGCACTGGTGCAGCCGAAGCTCGGGCCCGACCACGATGACGGACCGGCCCGAGTAGTCGACGCGCTTGCCGAGGAGGTTCTGGCGGAACCGCCCCTGCTTCCCCTTGAGCATGTCGGACAGGCTCTTGAGTGGCCGGTTGCCCGGTCCGGTCACCGGCCGGCCGCGTCGCCCGTTGTCGAACAGGGCGTCGACCGCCTCCTGGAGCATGCGCTTCTCGTTGTTCACGATGATCTCGGGCGCGCCCAGGTCGAGCAGCCGCTTCAGCCGGTTGTTCCGGTTGATCACCCGCCGGTAGAGGTCGTTGAGGTCGGAGGTGGCGAACCGGCCGCCGTCGAGCTGGACCATCGGACGCAGGTCGGGCGGGATCACCGGGACGGCGTCGAGGATCATTCCCATCGGGGAGTTCTTCGAGCCGTCCTGAGTGAACGGCGAGATCACCTTCAGGCGCTTGATCGCCCTGGCCTTCTTCTGGCCCTTGCCGCTGCGGACGATCTCCTTCAGGCGGTCCTCCTCCTCACGCAGGTTGAGTGCGTGGAGCAGCTCCTTCACCGCCTCAGCGCCCATGCCACCTCGGAAGTACTCGCCGAAGCGGTCCTTCAGCTCCCGCCAGATGATCTCGTTCTCGACGAGCCGCCGCGGAGTCAGGTTCTTGAAGGTGTCCCAGGTCTCCTCGAGGAGGGCGTTGTCCCGCTCGCTTCGCGCCGCGATGTCCTTGAGCTGGCGCTCGACGTCCTTGCGCGCCTTGTTGAGCTCGGCGGCCTTCGCCCTCTTCTTCTCGAGCTCGGCGAGGGTGTGCTCGAGCCCTCCCTGGAGCTTCGCCCGGCGGGTCTCGGTCTCGGAGCGGATCGACTCGAGCTCCCGGCCCACCTGCCCCTCGAGCGCAGCGAAGTCGCGCGACCGCTTCGCCTCGTCGACGTGGGTGATGAGGTACGCGGCGAAGTAGATGACCTTCTCGAGGTCCTTCGGAGCCAGGTCGAGGAGGTAGCCGAGGCGCGATGGGACCCCCTTGAAGTACCAGATGTGGGTGACGGGGGCGGCAAGCTCTACGTGGCCCATGCGCTCGCGGCGCACCTTTGCCCGGGTGACCTCGACGCCGCAGCGCTCGCAGATGATGCCCTTGAAGCGAACGCGCTTGTACTTGCCGCAGTAGCACTCCCAATCCTTGGTGGGACCGAAGATGCGCTCGTCGAAGAGGCCGTCCTTCTCGGGCTTGAGCGTCCGGTAGTTGATCGTCTCGGGCTTCTTGACCTCGCCGTTCGACCACATGCGAATCTGGTCGGCGGTTGCGAGGCCGATGCGCAGCTCATCGAAGTAGTTGACGTCGAGCATGTATCTCTCGTTCCTCCCCTGGGTCCCTGGGTTTGCCGAGCCTCCGCGCGCCTTCGCTATGCCTCCATGTCGACCGAGGACGGCTCCCGGCGGGACAGGTCGATGCCGAGCTCCTCGGCAGTGCGGTAGACGTCCTCGTCGATCTCTTTCATCTCGATCTCCTTGCCCTCAGCTGAGAGCACCTCGACGTTCAGGCACAGGGATTGCATCTCCTTGATCAGCACCTTGAACGACTCCGGGATGCCGGGCTCGGGGATATTCTCGCCCTTGACGATGGCCTCGTAGACCTTCACCCGGCCGAGGACGTCGTCGGACTTGATCGTGAGCAGCTCCTGGAGCGCGTAGGCGGCGCCGTAGGCCTCGAGGGCCCACACCTCCATCTCACCGAAGCGCTGCCCGCCGAACTGCGCCTTCCCGCCGAGCGGCTGCTGCGTGATCATCGAGTAGGGGCCCGTCGAGCGGGCGTGGATCTTGTCGTCGACGAGGTGGACCAGCTTCAGGATGTAGAGGTAGCCTACCGTGATCGGCTGGTCGTACGGCGCGCCGGAACGCCCGTCGTAGAGCTCCGCCTTGCCGTCGGTATCCACCACCTTCATCCCGTTCGCCGAGATGTTGGCGTTGGCGAGGGCCTCCATGATGTCGTCCTCGCGGGCGCCGTCGAAGACGGGGGTCGACACCCACATCGGCCCGGTGTCGGGATGGTCCTTCGTCCGGGACGACCTCCACCCGTTCTTCGCCGCCCACCCGAGATGCGTTTCGAGGACCTGCCCGAGGTTCATCCGGGACGGGACGCCCAGCGGGTTGAGGATCATGTCGACCGGAGTCCCGTCGGCGAGGAACGGCATGTCCTCGACGGGGAGCACCTTTGCGATCACGCCCTTGTTCCCGTGCCGGCCCGCCAGCTTGTCGCCCTCCTGGATCTTGCGCAGCTGCGCCACGTAGACCCGGACGAGCTGGTTCACGCCCGGCGGCAGCTCGTCGCCTTCCTCACGGGAGAACACGCGGACATCGATCACCTTCCCGGACTCGCCGTGGGGAACCTTGAGCGAGGTGTCGCGCACCTCTCGCGCCTTCTCGCCGAAGATCGCCCGAAGCAGGCGCTCCTCGGGAGTGAGCTCGGTCTCTCCCTTCGGCGTCACCTTGCCGACGAGCACGTCGCCGGGCCCCACCTCGGCCCCGATGCGGATGATCCCGCGCTCGTCGAGGTCCTTGAGGATCTCCTCCCCGACGTTGGGGATGTCGCGGGTGATCTCCTCGGCACCGAGCTTGGTGTCGCGCGCGTCGACCTCGTACGCCTCGATGTGGATCGAGGTGAGCACGTCCTCGCGTACGAGCCGTTCCGAGACGACGATGGCGTCCTCGAAGTTGTGTCCCTCCCAGGGCATGAAGGCGACCAGCAGGTTCTTTCCGAGCGCCAGCTCACCCATGTCGGTCGACGGACCGTCTGCAATCACATCGCCCGCGGCCACCCGCTGGCCCTCGGAGATCATCGCCTTCTGATTGATGCAGGTGCCCTGGTTCGAGCGCTGGAACTTGGCGAGCTTGTACTCGCGCCGCGCACCGTCGTCCTGGCGGATCACGATGTACTCGGCGGACACCTCGTCGACAACCCCGTCGCCCTCGGACAGGATCACGTCGCCGGCGTCCTTCGCCGTCCGCACCTCGAGGCCCGTCCCGATCAGCGGGGCCTCGGTGCGGATCAGCGGCACCGCCTGCTTCTGCATGTTGGCCCCCATGAGGGCCCGGTTGGCGTCGTCGTGCTCGAGAAAGGGGATCAGGGCCGCGGAGATCGACACGATCTGCTTCGGCGAGATGTCCATGTAATCGACCTCGTCGGGCGGTACGAAGTCGACCTCACCACCCTTCCGGCGCACCAGCACATGGTCCTCGGTGAACCGGCCCCGGTTGTCGAGGGGCGCATTCGCCTGCGCGATGACGTGGCGGTCCTCCTCGTCGGCGGTCAGGTAGTCGACGACGTCGGTGACTCGACCCTTCTCGACCCGCCGGTAGGGGGTCTCGATGAAGCCGAACTCGTTGATGCGCGCATAGCAGGCGAGGCTCCCGATGAGTCCGATGTTCGGTCCTTCCGGGGTCTCGATCGGGCACATCCGCCCGTAGTGGCTGGGGTGCACGTCGCGGACCTCGAACCCGGCTCGCTCCCGAGAAAGCCCGCCGGGGCCGAGCGCCGAGAGCCGGCGCCGGTGCGTCAGCCCGGTCAGTGGGTTCGCCTGGTCCATGAACTGGGAGAGCTGGGACGTCCCGAAGAACTCCTTGATCGCCGCCACCACCGGGCGGATGTAGATCAGCGTCTGGGGGGTGATCGCCTCGACGTCCTGCGTCGTCATGCGCTCGCGCACCACCCGCTCCATCCGTGACAGGCCCACCCGGACCTGGTTCTGGATGAGCTCGCCCACCGAGCGGATCCGGCGGTTGCCGAAATGATCGATGTCGTCGACCTCGTAGTCCTCGTCGCCCCGGTGCAGCCGCACGATGTAGTCGACGGTCTTCAGAATGTCCTCGAAGGTGAGGATCGACTTGTAGGTCGGGCCGCGAGGGCTCTTCTCGTCCTCACGAATCTGAGACCAGACCTTCCACCGGTCCTGCTCGTAGACCTCCTTGCCCGGCTTCTCGGATGCCTGGAACGAGTTGTGCATTCGTGCGAGCAAGTTCTCGTAGCGCGCCTCCAGCGGCCCGAGCTTCTTGTCGACCTTGTAGCGGCCGACCTTGGCCAGGTCGTAGCGCTTCCAGTTGAAGAACAGGTTGTCGAGCAGGCTGCGCGCCGAGTCGGGAGTCGGCGGCTCGCCCGGCCGGAGCTTCCGGTAGATGTCCATCAGCGCGTCGTCGGTGCCCTCGACGTGGTCGCGCTCGAGCGTCGCGCGGATGGAGTCGGCGTCCTCGAAGAGGTCGAGGATCTGATCCGCCGAAAGGCCTATCGCCTTCAGCAGGACGGTCACGTTCTGCTTCCGCTTGCGATCGATGCGAACGCCGATCGTGTCGCGCTTGTCGGTCTCGAACTCGAGCCACGCGCCGCGGGCGGGAATGACCTTGCCGGAGTAGAGCTCGCGGTCGGAGGTCTTGTCGAGGGTGCGGTCGAAGTACACCCCCGGCGAGCGCACCAACTGTGAGACCACGACGCGCTCGGTGCCGTTGATGATGAAGGTCCCCTTGTTGGTCATCATCGGGAAATCCCCCATGAAGACCGTCTGCTCCTTGATCTCCCCGGTCTCCTTGTTCATGAAGGTCGCCGTCACGAACAGCGGGGCGGAGTAGGTCATGTCCTTCTCGCGGCACTCGCTCACGGAATGCTTCGAGGGCTCGAAGCGGTGGTCGCCGAACTCCAGTGCAAGGTTGCCGGTGAAGTCTTCGATCGGCGAGATGTCTCGGAAGGTCTCCTTCAGGCCCTCGTTGAGGAACCAGCTGAAGGACTCGCGTTGGATGGCGATGAGGTCGGGAAGGGGCTGAATCTCAGGAAATCGGGCAAATGAAACACGTCGGCGAGCAACGGCGTTCGTCGCCAAGCAGTTCCCTCCTTATTGTTCTGATGGGCAGCATTGTTCTGATGGGCAGCCGCGGGCGCGCGTCAAGGCCCCCGAGGCGATTGATTGCAAACGAGCAGCGTAGCACGAACGGCTACGGCCGTCAACACGAACGAAACCGCGTTCGACAAAATCCCGTGTATTCGTTTCGCTTCCCTTTGGCAACATTAGGGGCTGTCCGTAGGGCTGTCAAGGTTTTCCCAACCCACCTTCGGCACCCGAAGACGCCCAAACATTCCCGAACCTTCCTAAGAAACCAGACGCGAGACGCTGGCTGTCCCACTCTTCCCCCCAGGCTCGGCCGGGACCCCGGAAGGGCGCTCAGGATGCGGGAAGGAGAAGATTGCGCGCAGCGCGGCCGCCACGGCTCCACGGCACGAACCCCCTTCAGGCGGTCCGCCGGGTCGTGGAGGGGCTCGAGCCGGGCGCGGGCGTCGAGGAGCGTCCCCAAACTTGACTCATTCGCACGAACTTCGGCACCTCAAGCTGGGCTACCCCGGTCCCGAGACTTCGCTCGGAACCGGACGCCCCTTCGGGGCAGCACTGGAGTTCTGAGCGCGGGCGATCGTAGTGTCCGCGGACACGGACAAGCTCAGCGAGCGGTACGGGGATCTTCTGAGGGGCAGCTACGGCTCTTCAACGACCTCGGCATCGCCACAAACGCAAACCGAGCCGCATGACAACATTTGTCGATAGGGCTTCCGCAAGCGTCTTCCGCAAGCGTCTAGCCGCCGACCGCTCGGCCATCATTCTGCTCGAAGAAGGCCCGGCGATGCGGGTTAAGGCGTCGCGGGGACTCTCGGGCCCGATGCGCGAAGCGCTCGAGGCGCTCACCCCCTGGCCACCTGAGCTCGACAACCCGCGCCCGTTAACCGTCGCAGACGTCCCCGCCGACATCCGCACGAACGAACCGGTGGCCGGACTGGGCTCAGCGCTCCAGCGGTACCCTGGCGTTCGTCCCGATGGTCCTCCGAGGCCGCCTCCGCGGCGCGGTGCTGCTGTGTCGAGACCGTCCCCGGCCGCATTCCGCCGAGGAGCTGGCTGTGGCCTCCCTCGTGGCGGCCCAGGCCGCTTTTGCCCTCGAAGCCCGTCGCCTCGACGAGGAGCTGTTGACCGCGGGCCGGCAGCTCGAGGTTGTGCTCGACGCATTGGGGGACCCCGTGACCGTGCAGCCCCAGATGGCGAGCTCCTCTGGGCCAACGGCGCGGCCGCTCTCGTCCTCGGCTTCGAGTCGAACGCTGAGCTTCTCGCCGCGCCCATCGCCACGATCATGGAACGCTTCCAGGTGCTCGACGAGCACGGCGACCTCGTCCCGTCCGACCAGTTGCCGGGCCGGCTCGCCCTGGCTGGACACAAGCCCGAGGACCGCCTTATGCGCTACCGGGTCCACTCGACCGGAGAGGAGCGCTGGTCGGTGGTCCGGGCCCGGCCGTTGTTCGACGAGTCGGCACGGGTCCGCGTTGTCGTCAACGTCTTCCGGGAGGTGACCGAGCAGGAGCACGCCCTCGAGGCGTTGCGCCGCAGCGAGGAGCGGTTCGCCTTCCTCGCGTCGACCACCCCCGGCTTGCTCGACGCGGCGGTCGACTACGGCCGCATCCTCGAGCGCGTGGCCGATCTCATCGTGCCCGACCTGGCCGATTGGTGCTCGATCCGGAAGCTCCGTGCGGACGGCACGATCCACCGCGTGCTCAGCCGTCACGCCGATCCGTCCAAGGCCGAGCTGGCTGCAAGGCTCTCCACCTATCCCGACGAGCCCTCGCCGCAGATCGTCGAGGTGGCTCGGACGGGTCGTGCGGATCTCACCCCGAACATCCCCGCGGCCGCGCTCGAGTCCATCGCCATCGACGACGAGCATCTCGCGCTGCTCCGCAGCCTCGGCCTGCGTTCGGAGATGGTCCTCGCCTTGCGGGCCCGTGGGCGGACCCTCGGGGTTCTCACGATGGCGAGTGCCGAGTCGGGCCGCCGGTACGGCGAGTCCGAACTCGAGCTGGCGCAGGATCTCGCCCGCCGGGCGGCGATGGCCATCGACAACGCCCGGCCCTACGAGGAGCAGCGCAAGGCCCACGCCGAAGCGGAGGCGGCCCGCTCGAACCTGCGCCTCCTCCTCGAGACCAGCACGCTGCTCGCCGCGTCGCTCGACTGCGACCAGGGGCTCCAACGCCTTGCCCGCCTCGCCGCGTCGGCGCTCTGCGAGCTATGCCTGGTCGACGTCGCTCAGCCCGACCGGACGATCCGACGCGTGGCGGCCGTCACCGCCGACCCGTCGAAGCAGGAGCTCGCCGACTGCTGGCGACCCGGTACGCCCCGGATCCCGACGGGGCACACCCGGCAATCGGGGTCGCGCACCGGCGGCAGCAGTTCGCTGCGGAGATGTCGGAGGAGTTCCTCCGGCGGACCACGCGCTCCCGACGACGTCTCGGCCGAGGACCGCATCGTCGAGGTCCTCGCCGCCTCGGCCGGCGAGAGCGCCGATGAGATCGCCTGGAGGATCGAGCGGGCGGTGGCGGAGAACCGCCGCCACGCACCGCGAGACGACGCCGCACTTCTGGTCCTGCGCATCCCGTAGGGGGGCCGGGGGGCGGCAGCCCTTCGAGCGGTCGCCGAGGAGATCGGGCTGCTGCGCTCCCCCGGCGACGAGGAACGGCCCCCAGGACCGGACCTCGTCGGAACACGAGGGGGGGCCGGGGGGCGGCAGCCCTTCGAGCGAGAGCGAGGAGATCGGGCTGCTGCGCTCCCCCGGCGACGAGGAACGTCCGCAGGGCCGGACCTCGTCGGAACACGAGGGGGGCCGGGGGGCGGCAGCCCTTCGAGCGAGAGCGAGGAGATTGGGCTGGCACTCCCCCGGCGACGAGGAACGTCCGCAGGGCCGGACCTCGTCGGAACAAGAGGGGGGGCCGGGGGGCGGCAGCCCTTCGAGCGAGAGCGAGGAGATC
>JBOGWP010000079.1:0-34810 GCA_050693875.1 Actinomycetota bacterium | reverse complement strand
GCAAGCTTACGATGGCCCGGAGTCGGTCGCCGCCTTGGCCGGGATGAGCCCTGTGACCAAGAAGTCGGGCAAGTACAAGGCGGTGCAGTTCCGCTGGGCCTGCAACAAGCGCTTCCGCGAAGCCATGGCGGGCTTCGCCGACAACTCGCGGCACGGGAGCGCGTGGGCGGCCGACGTGTATCGCCGGGCCCGAGCGCGCGGGGCCGATCACCCCCATGCCATCCGGATCCTCGGTCGCGCCTGGATCCGCGTGATCTGGCGGTGCTGGATCGACGGGATCCCCTACGACCCAGTCAACCATGGAGCGGCCGGAGCTCTCGACGGGAAGGACGGGAAGGACGGGAAGGAGAACGACCAAGAGGAAATCGCGGTGTAGGAGGTTGACACAGAGGGGGTCTGAGGTCACGTCAGAGGCACCACCCCCTTGCCGGCGATGGCTTCGGCGAGCCGGTGGGAACCGCCCTCGGTCACTCACGAGGTGCGCGTGGTGGAGCAGCCAGTCGACCGTCGCCGCGGCGAGGGTTTTGGGCATGATCGTGGAACCCGGAGGGGTACAGCTACGACCTGGGCAACCTGGCACGTGGTCGTTCTCAACACGGCGGCGAGGTGAGTGGTTGCGGGGCCGGGTCCCCGCAGCTCCAGTGCTGCGGGCCGACCTTGCCGTCAACCGCGATCAGTGCACTCGGGACTGAGTGAAGCCCCTCAAGCCCTCCCGTAGCGGGCGGCGAGCCGCAGCGGTACGGAGGCCTCCATCACGATCCGGATCTCGATGCGGGCTTGGATGCGGGTCATCTTGGGCGTGCTGGCGGCAAGGCCTACGACCCAGACAACCATCGCGGGGCGAAGCGGATCGCGCAGCACCTTTCTGAAAAACCTGCGGCGTAGGGGTTGATTTGGGAAACTCATGCCGCACCTGCCGACGCCACTTGACGGACGCACAAGGCGTATAGGGCGTCGTAGACGAAGGATGCCCGCTCGAGCAGGTGGTGGTCGTCGGCCTCGACGTCAAGTCCGCCGACACCGATCGCGAGCAGTCCAGGGCCGTCCGGGTCGGTGTGGAGTTCGGATTCGATGTCGGCGGCGTGGACGATGCGTGCGAGCCGCTCGAGGGCGGGGTCGTCGAGGCCGTGGTCTTCGATCAGCACCTCGAACGTGCACTTGCCTTCGCGGTGGGTGTAGGTCCCACCGGGCAGTCGAAGCTGTGCCCGGCGACCGCATCAGCGACGGCGTCGGGGGGGACGTAGTAGATCTCCGCGTCGGGATCGATGAAGCGTCGGTTGAGCCAGGGGCAGGCGATGCGGTCGGTCTTGGGGCGGGCGCGGGTCACCCATTTCATGGAAGCTCCTCCTGGGTTGGATCGGATTCGGGGTGTTGGTGAGGTCGGGAAGGTTGAGGTAGCCGCCCGACCAGGTCGTATCTGTTGATGGGCCGGTAGTCGAGGGCTTGGTGGACCTCCGAGGCCGTGAGGGCACCCCGCTCGGGCGTGGCGATCCAGGCGTCGAACGTCTCGTGGTCGGGCCATATGGTGATGACGATAGTCTCGCCCTGGCCAGCCGAATGCTCGAGCAGGATCTCCGCCAGGATGCTGTGGGCCAATCGGGTCTGGCGGCCGGCCGCGATCCGGGCGAGGTACCGCTCTCGGACATCGGCGGGGACGCGGACGGTGCGAAGGCAAACGATCATGTGGCAGCCTCCTCGATCGAGCGGACCCGGGGTTGATCGGTCGGGGCCTCTTCCGCTTCCGCCGGGAGCTCAACCTTGCGGAACCATCGCCACAACACCAGGTCGTACGCTCCCTTGACAATCCCGGCGATGAGAAATGGCGCCCCGGGCGCGATCCCTGGGTGGCACGGCGAGCGCCGGCCCGACCGGCCGCGCCAGGTAGTGGGCGGTACTGGTATAGGCGGCCGCGGCGGTGCGCTCAGGTGGGGTGACGAGCGCCATGACGTAGGCCCGGCGGGTGGGCCACGTCCATCTGAGACAGCGTCACTCGGAGCAGCAACAGCCCCACGGCGACGGCGAGATTGGGGGCGAACGCCATCGCGGCGAGCAGCATTCACTTCACGGAGCCGGCGAGGGCGGTCGAGGGGGTGAGCCTGATCTTCCAGCAGGGGTCGGTCACCAACTACGTGCTCACCCTGCAGGGGGCCGACGGCCGCCAGCTCCCCGTCTCGTTCAACGCCGCGGTCTTCCGCGACAGCGCCGGGGAGGTGCGGGGCATCTTCGCCTCGGCCCGCGACATCGCCGCGCAGACCGAGCTCGAGCAGCAGCTCAGGAGCTCGCAGTTCTACACCCGCTCGCTGATCGAGTCGAACATCGACGCGCTGATGACCACGGACCCCCTCGGGATCATCACCGATGTCAACCAGCAGATGGAGGCGCTCACCGGGAGCACGCGAGACGAGCTCATCGGCACGCCCTTCAAGACCTACTTCACCGACCCCGAGCGCGCCGAGGAGGGCATCCGCCTCACCCTCCAGGAGGGGAAGGTCACCAACTACGAGCTGGTGGCGCGGGCCAAGGACGGGCGGACCACGCTCGTTTCCTACAACGCCGCCACCTTCTACGACCAGGACCGCAGGCTCCAGGGCGTGTTCGCAGCCGCCCGCGACGTGACCGAGAACAAGAAGCTCGAGGAGCAGCTGCGCGAACAGCAGACCTACCTGCGGGGCCTCATCGAGAGCTCGGTCGACGGCCTCGTGACCGTCGACCCCGAGGGCTTCATCAGTGACGTCAACGACAAGATGTGCGAGATGAGCAGCTACACCCGCACGGAGCTCATCGGCACCCCGTTCCACGACTACTTCACGGACGCTCAGCGGGCGGAGGCGGGGGTCCAGAAGACCTTCGATGAGGGCGTCGTCACCGAGTATGCGCCGGCAAGGTGGAGGGGATCTTCGCCTCGGCGCGCGACGTCTCGGAGCAGGCGCGGCTTCAACTGCAGCTCACCGAGCAGCAGCAGTACAACCGGTCGCTCATCGAGGCCTCCGCCGACGCCTAACCATCTCCCCCGAGGGCATCGTCACCGACGTCAACGGGGAGGCCACCCGGCTCACCGGCTACTCCCGCCAGCACCTCGTGAATCCAGTTCGCGGCGTACTTCACCGAGCCGGACCGGGCACGGGAGGGGGTCAGGAAGACCCTGGACGAGGGGAGGGTGCTCGCCTACGGGCTCACGCTGGTCACCCGGTACGGACGGCGGATCGCGGTCTCGTTCAACGCCGGGGTGTTCGCCGACGCTGACGGCAAGGCGCTCGGCATCCTCACCGCCGCCCACGACATCACCGCCCAGAAGGAGCTGGAGCAGCAGCTCCGCAACTCCCAGTTCTACACCCGGTCGCTCATCGAATCGAACATCGACGCGCTGATGACCACCGACCCCCTCGGCATCATCACCGACGTCAACCAGCAGATGGAGTCGCTCACCGGGCACACCCGCGAGGAGCTCATCGGCACGCCCTTCAAGCACTACTTCACGGACCCCGAGCGCGCCGAGGAGGGGGTGCGGCTGGTGCTCCAGGAAGGACGGGTGACCGACTACGAGTTGACCGCCCGGCGCAAGGACGGCGCCGATACGGTGGTGTCGTACAACGCCACGACCTTCTACGACCGCGACGGCAGGCTCCAGGGCGTCTTCGCGGCGGCGCGCGACGTGACCGAGCGGAAGCGGTTCGAGGAGGCGCTGCAGGAGAAGAACCTCGAGCTCGAGAATGCCAACCTGGCCAAGGACCGGTTCCTCGCCAGCATGAGTCACGAGCTGCGGACGCCCCTCAACGCCATCATCGGGTTCACAGGGACGATGCTCATGGAGCTGCCCGGGCCGCTCAACGACGAGCAGCGAAAGCAGCTCGTCACCGTCCAGCAGAGCGCCAAGCACCTGCTGTCGATCATCAACGACCTGCTCGACCTGGCCAAGATCGAGTCCGGCAAGGTGGAGCTCAACCTCGAGCAGGTCGACTGCGCGAGCGTGATCGAGGAGGTTGCCGGATCGTTGCGGCCCCTCGCTGAGCAGAAGGGGCTCGTCCTCGACGTCCGCCTGCCCGAGAACACGGTAACCAGCCTCACCGATCGCTGGGCGCTGTCACAGATCCTCATCAACCTCACCAACAACGCGATCAAGTTCACCGAGCGGGGAACCGTGACGGTGCGGCTCGATCGCGCCCGAGACGACGGCACGACGAGGACTTCGATCCGGGTGGTCGACACCGGGCCGGGGATCAGCCCCGAGGAGCAGGAGCGGCTGTTCTCGGCCTTCCAGCGGTCACGCCGCTCGCGGGACTCGGCAACCGAGGGGACCTGGGTCTGCACATCAGCCAGGCTCGCCGAGCTGCTCGGCGCGAGCATCGCAGTGGAGAGCGAGGTCGGCCGCGGAAGCACGTTCTCGGTGCTCCTCCCCCGGTGACGCAAGCCCGGATCCTGCTCGTCGAGGACACCCCCCACAATATGGACCTCATGCGCTACCTGCTCGAATCGCGGGGCTACGCGACCACAGAGGCGACGAGCGGCCATGACGGCCTGGAGTCGGCCCGCGCCGGCCGTCGGATCTCGTAGTTCTCGACATCGGGCTACCCGACATCGACGGGTTCGAGGTGCTTCGCCGCCTCCGCCTCGACGCCGGCCTCGCCCAGATTCCGGTCGTCGCCGTCACCGCGTTCGCGATGGTGGGCGACCGCGACCGGATCCTGGCGGCGGGCTTCGACGGCTACATCGCCAAACCGATCGAGCCGCAGACGTCGAGCGCGTGGAGTCCTACCTCCCGGTGGAGCTTCGCACGCCCCCGCGAGCGGCGGCGGCAGCGGTCGCCGCCCCAGAGGCGCCCTCGCCCTCCCCAGCCTTCTCGGGGGTCGTGCTCGCGGTGGACGACCTGCCCGAGAACCTCCAAACTGCTTCGCAGCATCCTCGCCCCTTCGGCTACGAGGTCCTCGCAGCGAGGGGGTTCGCGGAGGCGATGGCACGCCTCGACCAGCGGGTGCCCGACCTGATCCTGAGCGACATCCACATGCCCGGCGTGGTCGACGACAACCCCACGAACCGCGAGCTGCTCACCTCGCTGTTGGGGTACTCCGGGGAGCACCGGCTGCTCGAGGCGGACGATGGGGTCCAGGCGCTCGTCCTCGCCCGCAAGGAGCGGCCCGACCTCGTCATCGCCGACATCCTCATGCCGAGGATGGACGGCTACGAGTTCGCCCGGGAGCTGCGAAGCGACCCAGACACCGGGGGTGCGGCGGTCATCTTCTACACCGCCGCCTAGCGCCAGGACGAGGTCCGGGCGCTGGCCGAACGTGCGGGGGTGCGCCACGTCCTCCAGAAGCCGTCCGACCCGGAGACGATCCTCGCCACGGTGAAGGCGGCCCTCGCCGAGTCGGGGACCCGGGCTCCTCCCCCGGGCGAAGACTACCAGCGCGAGCACTTGGTGCTCCTCAACGCCAAGCTGATGCAGCATGTGCGCGAGCTCGAGGCCGTCGACGCCGAACGGAGGAAGCTCCTCGCCCACCTCGTCCGCGCCCAGGAGGAGGAGCGGCGGCGGATCGCCTCCAACATCCACGACGACTCCATCCAGGCGGTCGTCGCCGCCCTGATCCGACTCGAGATGCTCGGCCACGTCCTGACCGACCCGGTGCACCGGGAGAGGGTGGTGAAGACCGAGGAGATGGCTTCGCCGCGCCTCCGAGCGCCTTCGCCGCCTGCTGTTCGAGATCCGGCCCCCCGCCCTCGACCGCGACGGCCTCGCCGCGGCCCTGCGCCAGTACCTGAGCCAGTCCGCTGCCGACGCCGGGTACGCGTACACGCTGGAGGATCGTCTCGGGACGGAGGCGAGCCACGACGTACGCATCATCTTGTACCGGATCGCCCAGGAGGCGCTCACCAACGTGGCGAAGCACGCCCACGCCAGGCACGTCCGGGTCGAGCTCGAGGAACAGGACGGCGGGATTCTCGTTCGCATCGCCGACGACGGCGCCGGCTTCTCCCCCACCGAGCGGGCGCGCGCCCTGCCCGGGCACATCGGCGTGTCGTAGATGCGAGAGCGCGCGGAGATAGCCGGTGGGTGGTGGCGCCTCGAGAGCGAGCCGGGCGGCGGGACCATAGTCGAGTTCTGGTTGCCCAGAGGCCCGCAGGCGGAGGCGCCGGCGTGAGCAAGGTCCGGGTCCTGATCGCCGACGACGACGTCTGGTTGCGCGACGCGGTCGCCGACCTGATCGCCGACGACGAGGCGCTGGCGCTGGTCGGTGCGGCCGCCGACGCCGACGAGGCGATCGCGATCGCCCGGGCCGAGCTTCCCGACGTGGCGGTGCTCGTCATCAAGATGTCCGGTGGAGGCGGGATCCGCGCCGCCCGCGAGATCCGGGCGGTCTCGCCCCGAACGCGCCTCCTCGCCCTGTCGGCCTACGACAGCCGCGCAACGGTCGCCGAGATGATCCGGGCGGGTGCGATGGGCTACGTGGTGAAAGGGGCGGCGGGCGCGGACCTCCTCGAGGCGATCCGCCACGCCGCCCGGGGGATGACCACGCTGGCCCCCGACCTCGTCCCGGAGGTGATGGCGGAGCTGGCAGCCCAGCTCGAGCAGACCGCCACCGCCGAGGAGGAGCGGCGGCTGCGCATCTCGCGGATACGCCTCGTGCTCGACCGGGAGAGCGTGACCAATGGCCTTCCAGCCCGTGGTGGAGGTGGCGACGCGCCGTACCATCGGCTTCGAGGCCTTGGCGCGCTTCAACGGGGAGCCCGCCCGGGGCCCGGACGTGTGGTTCACCGAGGCCGCCGCCGCCGCGGGGCTGGAGGTCGAGCTGGAGCTGCTCGCGGTCCGGTCGGCGGTCTCGTCCTGGCGCCTCGCCGCCGGGCCCGGGAGCCTCTTCGTCAACGCCTCGCCCAAGACTGCGGTCAGTGGCGAGATGGCGAAGGTGGCGGGCGAGCTGCCCGTCGGGCGGCTGACGGTAGAGATCACAGAGCACGCCCCGGTGGGAGACTACGCCGCCCTGTCGATGGAGCTGGAGCCGCTACGCTCGACCGGCGCCCGCATCGCGGTGGACGACGCCGGCGCGGGCTTCGCCAGCCTTCGCCACATCCTGCTGCTCGCTCCGGATATCGTGAAGCTCGACGCCTCGCTCACCCGAGGGGTGCATCTCAACCGGAGCCGGCGGGCGCTGGCGCGGGCGTTGATCTCTCGCCTCCGAGGTGGGCATGACCGTGCTCGCCGAGGGAGTCGAGGAGGAGGCCGAGCTCGAGGCCCTGTGGGAGCTCGGGGTCGGGGGAGCTCAGGGCTTCCTGCTGGGACGTCCCGGCGCCCTTCCTTCGACTGGTGGCGCCAATGAGCTCACGCCCCCGGATACCGGATGATCCCGTCGCGGATCGCCCTGGCCACAGCCTCGAGCTTCGAGTGGGCCTGGAGCTTGCGAAGGACGGCCTGGACGTAGTTCCGAACCGTGTTGACCGACAGCACGAGGCGCTCGGCGATCTCCTGGTTGGAGAGGCCGGTTGCACCTGTTCCAGGATCTCGACCTCCCGAGAAGTGAGCTCCGACGCCACGCCCCCCCTGGGACGGCGGATGGTACGCAGCGCCCGGGCAAGCATCTCGGGGGGCATCAGGACCTCGCCCGCGTACGCCGCGGGACCGCCGAGACCACCTCGGCCAGCGGGCGATCCTTTCTGAGGTAGCCGCAACACCCCGCCCGCACGGTCGCCGCCAGCACGGCGTCCGAGGTGTCCCCCGTCAGCATCACGACCCTGGTCTCGGGCCGCTCCGACCGGATCGCCATCGCCGCCTCCGCGCCGTCGACCTCCAGAGCGTGCTGCGGCCCTCCGACACACTGGCTCGCCTCGGCGGTGGTATGCAGTGGAAGTTCACGGCCTCCGCGTGGTCCAGGGTGCGACTCCCGACGCCGAAGCGACGCCGCCTCACCCTGACGTCTACCAAGCCGCGTGCGTTGAGGCGTATGTTGGCTCGCCGGGAGATTCCCTCCCTCCGCCGCTCGAACCTCTCCGACTACCTCCTGACCGGCCTCGTGGTCTGCGACCGATGCGGGAAGAAGCTCGTCGGAGCGGCCGCCACCGGAAGGAACGGTCGCTACCCCTACTCCGTGTGCTTCTCCAGGCAGCGGTACGGCAACCAGGAGTGCGACCAGGATCGCCTAAGGGCCGACGAGCTGGAGGAGCGCGTCCTCGATAGCCTGCTCTCCACACTCGACCGCCCTGAACTTCTCCTGCAGGCGGGAGCTCACTGCCTGGCGGCGCTGTCGCCCAGTCGCCCGAAGCTGGAGAAGGAGCTGGCAGCGATCACCGGCAAGATCCGCAAGGCGGAGGAGGCCCTTGACCGGTACTTCCGCGCCTTCGAGACCGGCGCACTGCACGAGGCCCAGTGCACGGCACGCATCAAGAACCTGGGAGTGGAGCTGGCATCGCTGGAGGACCGGCGTCGGGAGCTGGTGGAGGAGATGGAGAGGAAGAGCCGCAGCTGGTCCAGCCACAGGAGATTCCGACCATCCGCCGCCAGATCGAGCGGGCTCTCAGGCACGGCTCCGTGCCGGAGCGGAAGGCCGTTCTGCAGAGCTTGGTCGTGGAAGTGCGGGTCAAGAACAGCGCTTGCATCACGCCGGTCTTCCGCGCGCCGGTTTTTCGACCACCTACCGGTTCGGTGCCCCCGACGGGTTTCGAACCCGTGATCTCCGCCTTGAGAGGGCGGTGTCCTAGGCCGCTAGACGACGGGGGCCGATGGAGCCGTGGGGCTCGTGATGCCGAACCTCGGATCCGGTGCCATGATATCCGGGAAGGCCGACGCGCCGACGGGGGGACGACCCGTCGGCCCCCCGACGTGGAAGCGGTTAGGCAGTCGGCGGTGCCGCGGTCCGGGTGGCGAGTTCCCGGTCGAACATCCACATCGCCGTCTTCTCTCCGCCGATCATGCCGAGCGTCGCAACCAGCTGGTCGAGCGTCTTCTCCTCCTCGACCTGCTCGTTCACGAACCACTGCAGGAACGTGACGCTAGCGTGGTCGTTCTGCGATGACGCCTGCTCGTAGAGCCGGCCGATGTGGTCCGAGATCTCCCGCTCGTGCTCGAGTGCCTGGCTGAAGGCCTCGAGCGAGGACCCGAAGCCCGACTGAGGCTCCGCGATCGTGGTGAGCTGCACCCGGCCCCCACGGTCGTTGATGAGGAGGAAGAACTTCATCGCGTGGGCGTACTCCTCATCTGCCTGCAGGCGCATCCAGTGCGCGTGCCCGGGCAGGTTCTCGCTGTCGAAGTAGGCCGACATCGACAGGTAGAGGTACGACGAGTAGAACTCCCGGTTCAGCTGGGCGTTGAACGCCGCCTCCATCTCGGATCCGAGGGCGCTCCCCTCGGCGGCGGCCTTGCCGCTCTTGACCATTCGCATACGTTCCTCCCTCTGCTGGTGAGCCAAGTCGGACCGCCGCGCCGGCAGGACGCGGCGCGGCACGCGCCACACTACGCGAATACCCAAATGACTGCTTCGCTAAGCTTGCACTGCTTCCCGAAAGAGTAACCCCTCATGGAGGCCGCGCATTCCTCTTCAGCAATGGGGCCGATCGGAAACCAACGAGGCCGGAAAGGGAAGTGCGAACGCCCCTCAGTCGAAGGCGGCTGCCGGGCTAGGACTCGAACCTAGAGCCTTCTGGGCCAGAACCAGACGATCTGCCAATTGATCTACCCGGCATCGATTCTGAGATTGAGGGCAGTGTACCAGCGGTCGAGAAGCCCTCACTCATCCTCTCCCTCGAGCCCCCGCCGAGCTCGCCGGAGCCGCTCCAGCGACCGCTCCCGGCCGATCAGGGCCATCGAGTCGAAGATCGGAGCGGCAACCCGCGAGCCCATGACCGCGACGTAGAAGGGAATGAAGGCCCGCTTCGGCTTGAGGCCCATCTCCGTCTGGACGCCTCGGAGGGCCGCCTCGATCCGCTCCGGGTTCCACGGCTCGATCTTCTCCAGGGCATCGATCGCCCGGTCGAGCAGCGTGGCCACATGGGGTTCCTGCAGCACCTCGGCCTGCGCGTTCGCATCGACGTCGACGAAGATCCCCCGGACCAGGTCGGCCGCCTGATCGAGCCGTTCGATCCTCGTCTTGATCAGGGGTGCGACGGCGGCAATGAGGTCCCGCTCGGCCTCCGACGAAGTTTGGGAAACGAGGCCGGCCCGAGCCAGGAACGGCTCGAGGCGCCGCGCCAGCTCCTCGTCCGACAGCGCCCGGATGTACTCGCCGTTCAGCCAGTCGAGCTTCGCGAAGTCGAAGATCGCCGGCGATGGGTGGACGTCCTCGATGTCGAAGCGGGCGACGAGCTCCTCGGCCGTGAGAATCGTGTCCTCGGCCGTGCCCCAGCCGAGCAGCGCCAGATAGTTGCGCAGCGCCTCGGGCAGGTAGCCCGCGGTGCGGAATTCGGAGAGCGAGGTTGACCCGTGGCGCTTCGACAGCGGCCGCCGGTCGGGGCCGAGCACCTGCGGGAGATGCGCGAATAGAGGGACGGCGCCGCCAAAGGCGCGGTGCAGCAGAATCTGCTTGGGCGTGTTCGACAGATGGTCGTCCCCGCGGATGACGTGGGTGATCGCCATGGTGGCGTCGTCGACCACGACGCCCAGCTGGTACAGCGTCGAGCCGTCAGAGCGCATGATGACGAAGTCCTCTATGCGTTCGTGCTCGACGGTGACCTCGCCGACGACGAGGTCCTTGAACGTTGTCGTGCCGGGAGGCACGAAGAAGCGAACCGCCCAGGGCCGGCCGGCCGTCTCGAACGCTTCGCGCTCCGCGTCGATCAAGCGGTAGCACCGCCGGTCGTAGCCGGGCGGGCGCCCCGCCGCCATCGCCTCCTCGCGGCGCTGCTTGAGCTCCTCGGGGGTGCAGTAGCACCGGTAGGCCGCACCCGACTCGAGCAGTCGCATCGCTGCGCTTTGGTAAAGCTCCGCCCGCTGCGACTGACGGTACGGGCCGTAGCCGCCGCCGATGTCCGGGCCCTCGTCCCAGTCGAGCCCGATCCAGCGAAGGTCCTGGAGCGCAGCCTCGTAGGCCTCCTCGGTGAACCTCGCCCGATCCGTGTCCTCGATGCGCAGCACGAGCACGCCCTCGTGGCGGCGGGCGTAAAGCCCGTTGAAGAGGAACGTTCGGACGTTGCCGACGTGGAGGGCGCCGCTCGGCGCCGGCGCCATGCGGACCCGCAAGCTCATGCGCGCTCCCCTCGGGCCGAGCATGCCAGTGTCCCGATGTCCTCGACTTCGACCTCCACCCGGTCGCCGTCGGACAACGGCCCGATGCCCGAGGGCGTGCCGGTCATGATCACGTCGCCCGGCAGCAACGTCAGGTACGACGAGATGAACGCGACGAGGGCCGGGATGCCGAACACGAGATCGGCGGTGCTGGCGTCCTGGCGCACCTCGCCGTTCACCCGCGTGGTGAGGCGGGCCGCGTCGGGATCGAGGTCGGTCTCGATCCACGGGCCGAGTGGGGCGGCGGTGTCGAACCCCTTCGCCCTCCCCCACTGCAGGTCGATGGCCTGGAGGTCGCGGGCGGTCGCATCTATCCCGCAGGTGAATCCGAGGACAACCTCCCGCCAACGCTCCTCGGGCACCGCGCGGGCGACCGAGCCGATCACCACGCATAGCTCGCCCTCGTAGTCGAGCCGCTCGCAGCCGGGCGGGCGAACGATCGCGTCGCCGGGCCCGACCACCGACGTGGAGGGCTTGAAGAAGAAGACCGGGACCTCGGGGACCTCGGCCCCCATCTCCTCGATGTGGCGGCGGTAGTTGTGCGCGAGGGCCATCACCTTCGACGGCAGACAGGGCGCGAGCAGCCGGACCTCCGATAGGGCGTGCGCGGTGCCGGTCTGCTGGTGCGGGAGGAACGGCGTCGAGCTGATCTCCTCGACGCGGTCGCCCTCGACGATCCCGTAGCCGATCCGGCCGCCCTTCGAGAAGCGCGCGTATCTCACGACCCGAGACTACCGAGCGGGCGGCTCGCGCCGGTCAGGAGATGTACTCGTTCCAGGCCGAGTAGCGGTCGAGCTCGCCCTTGACCGCGGCGAAGAAAACCTCCTGGATCTTCTTCGTGATCGGGCCCGGATCGCCGAGCTCGCGGTCGTCCACCGAGCGGATCGGCACCACCTCGGCGGCCGTCCCGGTGAGGAAGGCCTCCTCGGCGGTGTAGAGGTCGCTGCGGGGAATGTCGCTCTCGGCGACGGTGATGCCGAGGTCGGTGGCGATGCGCATCACCGAGTCGCGGGTGATCCCCGCCAGCGGCCCGGCGGCGAGCGGCGGGGTCAGCACCGTGCCCTCGCGCACCACGAAGATGTTCTCGCCGCTCGCATCGGCGACGTACCCGAGGGCGTTCAGCATGATCGACTCGTCGTAGCCCGCCTTGATCGCCTCGACCTTGGCGAGGATCGAGTTGATGTACTGCCCCGACGCCTTCGCCGCAGGCGGCAGCGTGTTCCAGTCGTAGCGGCGCCACGAGGAGACCTTCATCCGCACGCCGCGCGTGAAGCCCTCGTCGCCCAGGTAGGCGCCCCAGGGCCAGACGGCGATCGAGACGTTCA
This sequence comes from Actinomycetota bacterium, assembly GCA_050693875.1. Lineage (GTDB taxonomy): Bacteria > Actinomycetota > CADDZG01 > JAHWKV01 > JBOGWP01 > JBOGWP01. Next base: position 22,285 of record JBOGWP010000079.1, on the reverse strand, counting down.
CCTCGCAGGCCAGCGGGTTGAGCCCCATCTCCCCATAGCCCCGGAACACCAGCGGGCGGATGTAGCACGAGGTGAGCTCGTTGGCGCGGATGGTCTCCTTGGTGGCCTCGACCAGCTCCTCGAGCCGGAAGGGGATGTCGAGGAAGTGGATCTTCGCCGACCGGTACAGGCGCTCGATGTGGTCGGACAGGCGGAAGATCGCCGGCCCCCGCCTCGTCTCGTACGCCCGGACGCCCTCGAATACGCCCGACCCATAGTGGAGGGAGTGGGTGAGGACGTGAATCCTGGCGTCCTCCCATGGCACCAAGGTGCCGTCCATCCAAATGAATCGAGCAGGGGTGATGGGCATCCCGACCTCCTCCCGGACCGCGACGGGGATGCGCCGCGGCGTGACATGGTTACCAGCATTGTAGCCTCGCGCCCGGCCTCGACTGCGGCCGCGAGCAGGCCGAACGGGCATCCCGCGCGGGCTGGGCCCGCTCGGATCAGCCGCCGAGGTCGATGAACTTCGCGTCGCGGGCCTCGACCTCCGCGACGATCCGCTCGAGCATCGAGCCGGGTATTTTCGAGTCGACGGTGAGCGCCATCAGGGCCTCGCCGCCGATCGTCTGGCGCCCGACGAGCATGCTCGCCACATTCACGTTCTCGCTGCCGAGGATCGACCCGACCTTGCCGATGATGCCGGGGCGATCCCGGTAGCGAATGAAGCACATGTACCGCTCGGGAGCCATCTCGATCTCGTAGTCGTAGACGCGCACGATGCGCTCCTGGTCGCGCTTTCCCACCAGCGTGCCGCCGACCGCTACCGACTCGCGATCCGACTCGGTGTGGATCACCACCAGGTTCACGTAATCCCTCGAGATCGATGACGTCGTCTCCTTCACCTGGATCCCGCGCTCGGCGGCGATCAGCGGAGCGTTCACGAAGGTGACCGGCTCGTGCACGATCGCCCCGAACAGCCCCCGCAGCCCGGCCAGTGTCAGGATCCGGCAGTCGTGCTCCGCGACGGAGCCGTGGTACTCGAAGTGGACTGCGCTGATCCCGGCTCCGGCGATGCCGGTGAGCACGCGCCCGAGCCGCTCGGCCAGCGAGATGAACGGGCGGAGCACCTCGACGAACTCGGCGCCGGCGGCAATGTTCACCGCATAGGGGGCGATCTCACCCCGCAGGGCGATCAGCACCTGCTCGGCGATGGCCGTCCCGGCCTTGGTCTGGGCCTCTTCGGTGGAGGCCCCGAGGTGCGGCGTGACGACGATCGAGTCGTGTTCGAAGAGCGGGAGGGGCCCGGGCGGCTCCTTCGAGAAGACGTCCAGGGCGGCCCCGGCGATGACGCCTTCAGCGAGCGCCTCGTGCAGGGCCTCCTCGTCGACGATGCCTCCCCTCGAGGCGTTGACGAGGCGGGCGGTCGGCTTCATCGCCCGCAGCTCGCGCCGGCCGACGATGCCCTTCGTCTCGGCGGTCTTGGGGAGGTGGACGGTGAGAAAGTCCGCCTGGCGGCACAGCTCCTCGACCGTTCCGACCAGTGTGATCCCGAGCTGGGCCGCCCGCTGGTTCGACACGTAGGGGTCGTAGGCGACGAGGCGCATCCCGAACGCCGAGGCGCGCTGCGCCACCAGCGTGCCGATCCGGCCGAGCCCGAGCACCCCCAATGTCTTGCCGTGCAGCTCGACGCCGGTGAAGCGGTCGCGCTCCCACCGCCCGGACCGCAACGATGCATGCGCAGCAGGGATGCTGCGCGCCGTCGCGAGCATCAACGCGACGGTGTGCTCCGCCGCCGACAGGACGTTGGACTGCGGCGCGTTGACGACGACGATGCCCTGGCGCGTGGCGGCCTCGACGTCGATGTTGTCGAGCCCGACCCCCGCCCGCCCGACCACCTTGAGACGAGCCCCGCGCTCGAGCGCCTCGCGGTCGAGCTTCGTCGCCGAGCGGACGATGACCGCGTCGTACTCGCCGATCGCCTTGAGCAGCTCCTCGCGGTCGAGCCGGAGGTCGTCGACCTCGCACTCGGCGCGCAGGTGCTCGATGCCCTCCGCCGCGAGCGGCTCGGCAACGAGAACCCGCGGCCGGTCAGGAGCGCCGGTCGTCGGCTCGCTCACGGCTGCAGGAAGACCTCCTGGGCGGCCGAGACCCCGGCCCCCAGCTTCACCGCATGCCCCAGCTCGGCAAGTGTGAGCTCGAGGGCGCCGAAGAAACGGATGACGTCGAGCGGCTCCACCCAGCCGAGGTGGCCGATGCGAAAGATCTTGCCCTTCAGCGGACCCTGCCCCGGGCCGGTGATGATCCCGTACTTCTTGCGCAGGAGACCGACCACCTTGGCATCGTCGAGCCCCTCGGGCATGCGCACCGCGGTCACGGTGTGGGACCGCTCGGCGTCCTCACCGAAGATCTCGAGGCCGAGCGCGGCGACACCAGCCTTGACGGCTCGCGAGAGCAGGATGTGCCGCCGCAGGATCGCGTCGAGGCCCTCGTCGTTGGCCATGCGGATCGCCTCGGACAACCCTTGGAGGACCGAGATGGCCGGCGTCCACGGGCTCTCGGCGTTGGGCCGGTCGGCTGCCCGCTTATGCGCCGTCCAGTCGAAGTAGTAGCGGGGGGCGGTCGAGGCGCGGTGGGCGGCCCAGGCCTCGTCGGAGAGGGCCACGAACGCGATGCCCGGCGTGGCGCCGAGCGCCTTCTGGGAGCCGCCGATGCAGACGTCGATCCCCCAGGCATCCATCTTCAACTCGACCGCTCCCGCGCTGGAGATCGCGTCGACGACGAGCAGCCTCCTGCGGCTCTTGACCTCGCGGGCAATCGGTTCGATGTCGTTCACCACGCCGGTCGAGGTCTCGGAGTGCTGGATGAAGACCGTCTTGATATCGGGGTTGGCGTCGAGCGCCGAGGCGACGTCCGCCGGCTTGGCGACGTTGCCCCAGGGGTAGTCGATCGGGATCACCAGGCAACCGAACCGCTTGCACATCTCGTTGAAGCGCTCGCCGAAATACCCGACCGAGACCACGAGCACCTGGTCGCCGGGGGACGTGACGTTCGCCACCGCCGACTCCATCCCACCGGTCCCCGAGGAGGTGAAGACCAGGACGTCGCCGGACGTCCCGACGATCCCCCGCACGCCCTCCATCACCGCGTTGAGCAGCTTGGCGTAGCCCGGCCCCCGGTGATAGACGAGCGGCGCCGACTGGGCGCGCAGCACGCTCTCCGGTACCGGCGTCGGGCCGGGGGTCATGAGGATCTCGGGCCGTTCCATCGGTGGCTCCCTTCGTTCGATTCGAGGGCCGTCTCATCGGACGGCGGTGGGCGTCGCCGACGCCGAGTTCGAGTGTATCGGACCGGCGCGCCCGCCCTGCAGGGGCGGATGCGCTCTTGGGTACCGGCGTTGAGGCAGGCGCTACCGGACTGCCCCAGGAAAGAGGGAGTGCGCCTCACCCCAGGCGAGCCAGGGCAAGCGCCAACCCCGAGACCGCCGCCAGGGCCCCGACGAGGCTGAAGATCATCGTGCGCGTCTGCGCCGTGACTGCGGAGATGAACTCGCCGCGGAAGAGCGCGACCAGCTCGTGGTGGGCTGCGTCGAGGCGAACCTCGAGCCGCCGCTCGACCTCCTCGAACCGCCGCTCGACCTCCTCGAACCGCAGACTGAGACGCTGCTCCAGCTCGACGAAGTCGCGCTTCGTGGCCACACCGGCCCAGCCAACGGGAGGAAGCTGCGCCATCAGCGTCGCGGCGCGCTCGGCCCCCAGGACCTCCTCGAGCTTGACGTGCAGCTCATGCCGTGCGCGCTCATCCACCGCCATTGTCGTTCTCCACGCTTCCTGCGACAACCACCGCAAGGAAGCGTATCGGCGAGGGGTGACAGAATCGGGCCGGCCGCATCGCGCCGGCCAACGGGGCCCTCACAGCTCCTCCAGTCCCCGGTAGAGCTCCCGTGCGGTCGCCTCGCCGAGGCGCAGACCCTCGAGGCGGAAGCTCTCGTTCGGCGCATGGAAGGCATCGGCCCCCACGGCGAAGCCGGTCAGGATCGTGGGAATGCCGCGAGCCGCGAGCGGAGTCAGGACGGGAAGGGTCCCCCCGATGCGCACCAGGAGAGGTGGCGTGCCGCAGGCTCGCTTCAGCGCCTCTCGCGCCAGCCGCAGCGGAGGGCTGTCCGAATCGAAGGCGGCGGCGTCGATCCCGGAGCGTTCGATGTCGACGTCGGCCCCCAGCGGCGCTTCGGCCCGCAGCAGGCGCTCGAGCGTCGCCCCGATGCGGTCGCTGTCCTGGCCGGGAGCGAGCCGCATCGTGAGATGGGCGGCGGCATCGGCGGGGACGATGGTGCGCGGCTCCCCCGAGTGGATCGAGTTGACGTCGAGCGAGGCGTCGGCCCAGTTCTGCTCGTAGTACCGCTGGCCAACGCGCTTCGAGAGCGGCCGGCCGCCCGCCTCGGCGATGACGGTGCCCGCCGGGGGGAGGCCGCCCCAGGACTCGCGTTCGACGTCGGGGATCTCGGCGATGCCCTCGCGCAGCTCGTCGCGGAGGATCCCGTCGCCGTCGGGGAGGACCGCGGCCAGCATCCGGTTCAGCACGTGGATCGCGTTCAGGACGCTCCCGCCGTAAATGCCGGAGTGCAGGTCGCGGGTTGCGACGCCGACGCTGACGCGGAGCTGGACGAAGCCGCGGGCGCCGAGTGTCAGCGCGGGCCGCTCGTCGTCCATCAGGTTCCCGGAGTCGAAAGCGATGGCGCAGTCGGCGCCCTCGTCCTCGTCGAGAAGCCAGCGCACCACCGAGGCGCTCCCGACCTCCTCCTCCCCCTCGACTAGCACTCGCACCCGCACGGGCAGCTCGCCCTCGGCGGCCATCGAGCAGGCGGTATGAAGCAGCGGCCAGAAGTTCCCCTTGTCGTCGCATGCCCCCCGGGCGTAGAGGCGCCCGTCACGGATGTCCGGCTCGAACGGCGGCGTGACCCAGGCGTCGAGGGGACCGGGCGACTGGACGTCGTAATGCCCGTAAATGAGAACCGTCGGGACCGACCCGCCGGCGGGGCGGGGGCCGAGCTCGCCCAGGACGAGGGGGCTCCCGCCCCCCTCCACCAGGTGGGCCGACCCGCCCGCCGACCGCACTCGTTCGGCCACCCACACCGCCGCAGCCCGAAGCGCCTCGGGGTTTGCGCCGCCTGCAGAGACCGATGGGATGCGCAGCCACTCGAGCAGGGGGTCGAGCAGCGCGTCCGAAACCACCACCGCGGGGCGGCCGGGCGTCAGATCAGCGGGCGAGCGCGCACCCGAGCCATCCAGAGGAAGGCTCCGCCAATCGAGAAGGCTGCGAGCGCGGCGAGCACGTACGGCTCGACGTCTATCCCGGTGGTTGCCGTCTGCGGAACCGAGGGTGCAGGCGTTGTCGACGTGCCGCCCCCCGTCGTCGTGGTCGTCCCGGTGGTCCCCCCGGTCGCGGTGGCGCCCGCATCGGCGCGGATCAGCGGGACGAACGGGTCTCTGGGCTGCTGCGCCAGGGCGGTGGAACCCAGGAGCAAGACGGCGGACACGACCAGCAGGAGCAGCAACGCAAGCCGCCTCATGCGCAACAGGATAGCGTCGTTTGAGACGGGCTGCGCGTCAGGCCCCCAGCCGCTCCCGGATCAGCTCGTTGACCACCGCTGGATTGGCCGTTCCGCCCGTCGCCCGCATCACCTGCCCCACCAGGAAGCCGATGGGCTTCGCCTCGCCGCCGCGGATCTTCTCGGCCACGTCGGGGTTGGCGGCGATCGCCTCGTCCACTGCTCGCTCGAGCTCGGACCGATCGGAGACCTGGCGGATCCGCAGCTCGTCCACGATCTCGCCCGGGGCCCGGCCCGACGCCAGCATCTGCACCAGCACCTCCTTGCCCTGATTCCCTGAGATTGCACCCTCGACGACGAGGTCGACGAGCGCCGCGAGCGTCGCCGGGGAGACCAGGCCCGAGGCGACGTCCTCGCCCCGATCCGAGAGCGCACCGAGCAGCTCGTTCACCACCCAGTTCGCCACCTGGCGGGCGTCGGCATGCTGCGCCGCGGCGACCGCCGCCTCGTAGAAGTCGGCGACGGCACGCGAGGAGGTGATCACCGCGGCATCGGCGGGACGGAGACCCAGCTCGGCGCCGAGGCGGGTCCTTCGGATCGAGGGCAGCTCCGGCAGCTCCGCTTCTACGTCGCCGAGCCAATCGGCCCCCGGCTCCATCGGCACGAGGTCCGGCTCGGGGAAGTAGCGGTAGTCGAACGCGTATTCCTTGGTCCTCAGCGGCTTGGTCACCTGTGCCTTCTCGTCCCAGTGGCGGGTCGACTGCTCGAGCGCCACGCCGTCGGCCACCGCCGCCCCCTGGCGCTGCTCTTCGTAGGCGAGGGCGCGATGCAGCGAGCGCAGGGAGTTCATGTTCTTCACCTCGACCTTCGTGCCGCGCTCCCCCGACGCAGCGACGGAGATGTTGGCATCGAAGCGCAGCGATCCCTCCTCCATCCGAACGTCGGAGACCGCGAGGTACTCCAGGATCGACCGCAGTTCCTGGGCGAAGATCCTCGCCTCATCGGCCGAACGGAGGTCCGGCTCCGTGACGATCTCGACCAGCGGCGTGCCCGCCCGGTTGAAGTCCTCGAGCGAGTACTCCGCCTCGTGGATGCGGCCCCCCACCCCGACGTGGATCGACTTTCCGGTGTCCTCCTCGAGGTGCACGCGGGTGATGCCGATACGGCGGGTCTCGCGGTCGACGTCGACGTCGAGGTGCCCGGCGACGCCCAGCGGCAGGTCGTACTGGGAGATCTGGTAGTTCTTAGGCATGTCGGGATAGAAGTAGTTCTTGCGGTGGAAGACCGAGGACGGCGCGATCTGGCACGAAAGCGCTCGGGCGATCTTCGTGACGAAGGCCACCGCCCGCTGGTTCGGGACGGGCAGCGACCCCGGCAGCCCCAGGCACACCGGGCAGACCCGCGTGTTCGGCTCCCCGCCGAAGGCGACCAGACACCCGCAGAACATCTTCGTCCGGGTGGCGAGCTCGACGTGCATCTCGAGCCCGATCGTGGTGACCAGGCCGTCCGTCTTCACGCCGCCTCCCACATGGGGGGCCTGGCCGAGAACCCCATCTCCTGCTCGAGGGCGTAGGCCGCTCGCAGCATCGTCGGCTCGTCGAGCGCCTTCGCCATCAGCTGGATCCCCACCGGCATTCCGTCCTCGGGGGCGAGGCCGACGGGGATCGAGATCGCCGCCGCACCGGCGAGCGATGTCGGCACGGTGCAGACGTCGGACAGGTACATGGTGAGCGGGTCCTCGAGCCGCTCACCGAGGCGGAAGGCAGTCGTCGGCGAGGTCGGGGACAGCAGCAGGTCGAAGCTCCGGTAGGCGCGCTCGAAGTCGCGCGCGATAAGCGTGCGCACCTTCTGGGCCTTCCCGTAGTAGGCGTCGTAGTAGCCGGCCGACAGGGCGTACGTGCCGAGCATGATCCGCCGCTTGACCTCGGTTCCGAGTCCGGCGTCCCTGCTGCGGGAGCTCATCCGCACCACGTCGGGGCCGTCGACGCGCAGGCCGTAGCGCACCCCGTCGTAGCGGGCGAGGTTGGCCGAGGCCTCCGCGGGGGCGATCAGATAGTACGCGTCGATGCCGTAATCGAAGGTGGGAAGCGACACCTCCCCGATCTCGGCCCCCAGCTTCTCCAGGCGACGGACGCTCTCCTCGATCCAGGTGCGAACGCCCTCCTGCACCCCCTCGCCGACCAGCTCGCGCACCACGCCGACGCGCAGTCCCTCCACGCCGCCCTCGAGCGCAGCGACGTGGTCGGGAACGCCGCCGGGGAGCGAGGTGGCGTCGGCGGGGTCGTGCCCGGCGATCGCCTGCATGAGAAGCGCGGCGTCGCGCACGTCGCGGGTGATCGGCCCGGCCTGGTCGAGCGACGAGGCGAAGGCGATCAGCCCGAAGCGCGAGACGAGCCCGTAGGTGGGCTTGATCCCCACCACGCCGCACAGCGACGCCGGCTGGCGGATGCTGCCGCCGGTGTCGGTGCCGAGCGCCCAGATCGCCTCCCCCGCCGCCACCGCTGCGGCGCTGCCTCCCGACGAGCCGCCCGGCACCCGCTCCAGATCCCAGGGGTTGCGTGTGGGGAAGTAGGCGGAGTTCTCGGTCGACGAACCCATCGCGAACTCGTCGAGGTTCGTCTTGCCCACCATCGGCAGCCCGGCGTCGTCGAGGCGCCGCGCCACCGTTGCGGAGTAGGGCGGCACGTATCCCTCGAGGATGCGCGACGCCGCAGTCGAGGGGATGCCGCGGGTGCAGATGATGTCCTTCAGCGCGAGCGGCACCCCCGCGATCGGCGAGATCGGCTCGCCCGAACGCAACGCCTCGTCGACGGCCGCCGCCTGCGCGCGCGCCCGGTCGCCGGTCAGCGCAAGGAAGGCCTTGACCTTCGCCTCGACCTCGTCGATCCGGGCGAGGACGGATTCGGTGACCTCGCTCGCGCTGACCTCCCGCCGGCGGATCCGACCGGCGAGCGCCGCCGCGGTCTCCCGCCACAGCTCCGTCATGCGTCGTCCTCGAGGATCCTCGGCACACGGAAATGCCCGGCCTCGGGCGCAGGCGCCTGCGACAGCGCCTCCTCCTGGGTGATCGAGGGAACGGGCACGCCGGGCTCGTCGGGGCGGAAGACGTTGGTCAGCGGTATGGCGTGCGAGGTCGGCGGAACGTCGTCCGTATCGAGCGACGTCACCCGTTCGGCATGCTCGAGGATGCGCCCGAGCTGCTCCCTGAAGAGCTCCACGTCCTCGTCGGAGAGCGCGAGGCGCGCGAGCCGGGCCACGTGTCGGACGTCTCCGGGTGAGATCGGCATCGCGCAGGCATTGTACGAGCAGGTGCGGCCTCTCCCCTTTGCGCCGCGCGTCCGGGTGCCGGAGACTATGCGCTTCGCGACGGTCGCCCGACCGGGCAGGAGGGGGTGGTGCGACAGGCGCAGGCGCGGGAACAAAGCACTCGACCAACGGGAGGGACAAGGAGGAGCACATGGGAAAGGTTGCCCGTCAGATGGTGGAGGACGCCGGCATCGACGTCGGCGTCCTCCTCGACAAGCTCGTCGCCGCCGCAGGCGCCGAGTTCACGACCTTCTACTACTACACGATCCTTCGCGTGGCCTCGATCGGGATGGAGGGCGAGGGCCTCAAGGAGATCATCGAGGACGCCCGCATCGAGGACCGGAACCACTTCGAGGCGATCACCCCGCGCATCTACGAACTGGGCGGAGAGCTGCCGCGCGACATCAGGACCTTCGCCGACCGCGCCGGCTGCCCCGACGCCTACCTTCCCGACTCGCTTGCCGGCGGCATGTCGCCGACGGGCGGCTCGCTGAAGGACCTGCTGACCGTCCTCGTCGAGGCGGAGCGCTGTGCGATCCGCACCTACACCGACATCTGCAACTTCACGGCGGGGAAGGACCACCGAACCTACGATCTCGCCCTGGCCATCCTGAACGAAGAGATCGAGCACGAGGCCTGGTTCTCGGAGTTCCTCGGCGAGGGACCGTCCGGCCACTTCCGCCGCGCCACGCCGGGCGAGTCGCCGTACGTCGCCCGGTTCATGAGCGCAGACATCGGGCACTGAGCACCGCACCCATCGGCGCCCAGCCGGGGGCGGCCGAGGCCGTTCGAGCGCTTCGCTCCAACGAGCTGCCCCCGGGCGCCCTCCGGCAGGTTCGCATCGAGGGCCGGGTGCCGGTGCTCCTCGCCCGCCTGCGCTCGGGGGAGGTCGCCGCGGCCGAGCCGCTGTGCCCCCACGAGCAGGCGCGCCTTGCCGACGGGACGATCCGAGAGGGGGCGGTCGACTGCCCCAAGCACCACTACCTGTTCGACCTGAAGACGGGCGAGAACCTCTATCCGTCGCGGGTGTATCCGAAGTGGAAGCTCGAAGAGGTGGGGGACCTCTCGCTCCCCCTTTATCCCTGCCGCGAGGAGGACGGCTGGATCGTGGTCGAGCTCGACTCGTAGGCGGCCTGCCCGGTCCGGCAGGCGCGCCGCGAGGGCGGTTGCGGGACCTCGGTTCCGGCGCCATGCTCGTGCCATGGCGTCGAGGCGACTCACCCGCCAGGGCAAGCTTCGCAAGAAGCAGCTCATGTCCGAAGCCGCCCGGCTCTTCTCGCGCAGCGGCTACGACGCCACGCGGGTCGCCGACATCGTCCGCTCGGCCGGCGTCGCCAAGGGCCTCTTCTACTGGTACTTCGAGAACAAGGAGGCGCTCTTCAAGGAGATCGTCGCATCGACCCGCGACGATCTGCGGCGGACCCAGGCCCGGGAGATTGAGAACGAGCAGGACCCGGTCGAGCGCATCGCCGGTGGCATCACCGCCTCGTTACGCTTCTTCCGCGAGAACCAGCACCTTGCGGTGCTGCTGAGGTTTGCGGGGGCTCAGGAGCGCTTCTCCTCGCTGATCGAGGAAGCGCAGGAGATCATCGCCAGCGATACTGCACGCCACATCGAGGCCGCCATCGCCGCGGGCCGAATCGCCCCAGCAGATCCCATGATGGCCGCGCATGGCGTGGTGGCGATCGTGTACCACTTCGCCCGGCTGGACCTGTCACGGCGCTTCGACCAGCCGGTCGAGGAGCTCTGCGCCTTCGTCGCCGAATACTGCCTCCGAGCACTCGGCGCCCGGGAGTCCGAACGAAGACCTGCTCCAGCGACGTCGGCGCGCCCTCGACGAGCATTTCGGGATGGAACGAGCCGCGGACGCGGGAAGGCAGCGACCATCTAAGCCGCCGCCTCCCAGTGACTGCCGGAACCTCGGGTTCCATGGTGCTAGCCGCGGCTGCCTCCGAGGAAGCCCCGCAGCGCGGTCCAGACGATGCCGAGCAGGCCGATGCCGCCGACAACCGCTCCGACGTACTCCATGTCGCTCCTCCTCTGCTCTGCCGAGGGGGGTGGGTGGTTCGGCTCGGGATACGACCGCATCCCTGCCTCGAGTATTGGATCGGTCGGAGGAGGCTGGGGGTGAAGGCACGGAGGCCCCGATGCTATGTAGCCCTTTCGGACCATTTTGTGCTGGTCCGGTGCGCCGCCGGGCACCTGCTCGCGCTGAGCGCCACACGCATGGCGGCAGACGCGAGCAACGCGTTCTCCTCGTCCTGACCGCCTCATTCGGCGTATATGCACGAAGAGCGGAAGCGGCGGCGCTCGCGGCGAGAAACCCCTCGCGTCACCGGCTGGTATCGTGACTCTCCGTGCCTCCACTCGGCTCCACTTCCCCGGCTCCTAAAGGTTCGCCCAGGACACGCGGAACCAGCAGGAAGCCGCGTGCGAGTGGGAAGCCCGACGCAACTCCCCGCGCGCGCAAGACCTCACCGGGGCGCAAGGGGGCACCGCCGGCGATGCCGCCGGACACCCCACGAGTTCGCACGAGCTCCGCGCCGGCTGCGGCCGCCGCGGCCCACCGGCCCGCTCGCTTCCTGCGGGCCTGCCGGGGCGAGCCGGTCGACGTGACGCCGATCTGGATGATGCGACAGGCCGGGCGCTCGCTTCCCGCCTACCGCCGTCTCCGTTCGCGCTACAGCCTGCTCGACATCGCTGGAGAACCCGAGCTCTCCGCCCGCGTCGCGCTGATGCCGCTCCGGGAGCTCGAAGTCGACGCGGTGATCCTCTTCGCCGATATCATGCTGCCGCTGGCCGGGCTCGGCGTCGCGTTCGAGCTCGTCGACGACGTGGGCCCGGTCATCGAAAACCCGATCCGCAACATCACCCAGATCAAGCGCATGAAGCTGGTCGAGGCCGCGGAGTCGGTTCCGGCCGTGTTCGAGACGATCCGACTCCTGCGCAAGGAGCTCGACGGCAGGGTTCCCCTCATCGGATTCTCGGGAGCGCCGTTCACGCTGGCGAGCTACCTCATCGAGGGCCGCCCGACACGCGACTTCTCGAAGACGAAGGCGTTCATGTTCGGCCAGCCGGATGCGTGGCGGCTGCTGATGCAGAAGCTCACCGACATGGTGATCGACTACCTAACCGAGCAGGTGGCCGCGGGGGCGCAGGCGTTCCAGATCTTCGACAGCTGGATCGGGACGCTGGCACCCGAGGACGTGGAAGACAAGGTGCTTCCCTACACCTCGCGGATCTTCGAGGCGACGGCCCACCTCGACGTGCCTCGCATCAGCTTCGGCACCGGCACCAGCGGCTTCCTCGAGCTGATGGCGGCTCCGGAGCCGGAGGTCGTGGGCGTGGACTGGCGGGTGCCGCTCGACGCCGCGTGGGACCGCATCGGCTTCGACCGCGCCATTCAGGGCAACCTCGACCCTGCAGCGCTGCTCGCGCCGCCTGACGTCCTGCGCCACCGGGCCCTCGAGGTGCTTCGGAGCGCCGAGGCGCGGCCGGGCCACATCTTCAACCTCGGTCACGGGGTGCTCCCCGACACGCCGCTCAAGAATCTGAAGCTGCTGGTGGACACGGTCCACGAGCACCACCTGGCGTACTGATCCGAACCAGGCGGGGGCTGGCTTCACCATGAGCACCGCGGTGCTCCTGATGGCCTACGGGAGCCCTCGCAGCCTCGACGAGGTCGAGCCCTACTACACCGAGATCCGCGGCGGGCGGGCGCCCTCCGCGGGGGCGCTAGCCGACCTGCGGGCACGGTACGAGCGGATCGGCGGTGGCTCGCCCCTCACCGAGATCACGAGGCGACAGGCCGCCGCCCTCCAGGGCGTGCTCGACGCGGCATCACCGGGCGCCTACCGGACCTATGTCGGCATGAAGCACTGGCACCCCTTCATCCGCGAGGCAGTGGCCGAGATCCGCGCCGACGGCGCGGAGCGCGTGATCGGGCTCGTGCTCGCGCCGCACTTCTCGCGCATCAGCATCGGCGGCTACGCGTTGCGCCTCCATGCGGCACGGGAGGCTGTGGAGGGGAAGTTCGAGGTCCGGATGATCCCCTCGTGGTACGCCGATCCCGGCTTCGTGGCGTTCGCCGCCCGCAATCTGCGTCGTGCTCTCGACGGCTGGAACGCCGCGGATCCGAAGCTGCGCGTGCTCTTCACCGCCCACAGCCTCCCCGCGCGGATCCTCGACGAGGCAGACCCGTACCGCGATCAGCTCCTCGACTCGTCCCGGCTTGTCGCCGAGACGGCCGGGACGCCGCACTGGGAGCTCGCCTTCCAGAGCGCAAGCCACACCGGGGAGCCCTGGCTCGGGCCGGATGTTCTCGACCGCCTCGACGCCTTCGCCGGCGAAGGCGGCCACCATGTGGTGGTCGCACCGATCGGTTTCGTCGCCGACCACCTCGAGGTTCTCTACGACGTCGATGTCGAGTGCGCCGAGCGCGCGGCGAAGCTCGGGCTGGAGTTGCGGCGCGTCGACTCGCCGAACGACGATCCGGACTTCATCCAGACGCTGGCAGTGATCGTCCGGGAAGGACTATCCGGCTGAGGCGCGGGGCCGCGCCGGCGGCCAGGTGCCCCGCGCACCGATGAATCCCGCCAGCTCCAGGCCGGCGCGGTCCAGCTCGGCGGCAAGCTCGCCGTCGTCGAAGATGCGGGCCTCGAAGCGGTGCGACCAACGCCGCCAGCCGATGCGGTACTCCATCGTCGCCGAGAGGACGGCGCCGATCCTCTTCGGTTCCCGCAGCATGAAGACCACGCCCGCTTGCCTCCACCGTGCCGGTCGCGGCGCGCTCGCCCATTCCGGATCGTAGCGCTCGGCGAGCACCAGCCCGTCCGGGCGGACGTGTCGCCGGCATGTCTCGAGGAAGGCTCGCCGCCGGCCGTCGTCGAGGGTGTTGACGAGATGGCTTGGCAGCACCACGCCGTGGAATTGGCGGCCGAGATCGAGGCCCTCGATGTCTGCCTGGACGATTGCTCCCCGCCGGACGTGCGCAAGCATCTCCGGCGACTGGTCCACGCCGACCACCGGGTGGCCGTACTCGATGAGTCGGTCGGTGATGCGCCCGGTCCCGCAGCCGAGCTCGAGGACCTCGGCCCCCCGAGGCAGCGCGCCGTGAATCAGCTCGGGCTCGCCCAGCGGTGGGAGGCGCGCGTACAGCTCGACCGGACTCCCGTCGGGGGCGCGGGCGCCACCCACCCACCCGGCCGAAGGCCCGTCGGCTCCTCGCCGGCTGCCTCTCGGCGTTTTCGCCCCTCAGACCTCGGGATTCTCGTAGAGGGACAGGATGTTGCCCTCGGGGTCCTTGAACCAAGCCCCGCGCTCGCTCCCCATCTCTGCGATGCCGTTCTGGGTCTTCAGCCCGGGCATGTCGTACTCCTCGAAGGTGATCCCCATTCCGCGGAGCTCGGCCATGGCGGCCTCGAGGTCGTCCACCTTCCAGCCCCCAAGCGTGTGCTGGGCGGTGCCGGCGAACTGGGTCGGGTACAGCTCGAAGTAGCCGTCACCGGACTTGTAGCGGATCCCTGCCGGCGACTCCCAGTCGGGGGTGAAGCCCAGGACCTCCTCGTAGAACCGCCGGGCGCGCTCCAGGTCCTTGGCGGGAAGCGTAGCGGCGAAGGTTTGGTCGCTCAACATGGCAGGGCCCTCCTGGTAGGCGTGTCGCGATTGAAGCCCCGGGCCGCGGCAGAGTCAAGAGCAAGTTGCTCGGGTCCCCTCGAGACGTGGGCCGGTAGCATGCCGGGATGGGCTCGCTCGCCTACCTCGCGATCGCGTCGGCAGCCGTCCTCTGGGCGTTCGGGGGGGCCTTCGCCCGGACCCTCATCGACCGCGGCGCGCCGGTGGTCGAGCTCACCGCAGGCCGAAGCTGGGTGGCCCTCGTCGGAACCGCGCTGATCGCCGCGGCGGCGACGCGCCGCCGGGCCGATCGCCCGCGTCAAGGCGACGACCGCGGGATGCCACACCCCGCGCTCCTCGCCGTCTTCGGGCTCTCGCTCGCCCTCGCCAACTTCACCTACTACCTGGCGGTGGGGCTGCTGCCGGTGGCGGTCGCGGTCGTGTTCCAGTACACCGCGCCCGGGCTGGTGGTGGCGTGGAGCGCGCTCGTCGAGCAGCGCCGCCTCTCGCGGCGTGTCCTCGGCGCGCTGGGGATGGCGCTCGCGGGGGTCGCCCTGCTGTCGGAGGTCCACCGCGCCCTCATCGGAGGGAGCCCCCTGCGCCCGGCCGGCGTCGCCGCGGCGATGGCCTCCGCGGTCGGCTTCGCCGCCTACATGATCACCGGCGAGCGCGTCGGGCGGATGCTCGGCGCGCAGCGTGCGGTCTTCGCCGGGTTTGCAGTCTCGTCGGTGTTCTGGGCGCTGGTGCAGCTGGTCCTGGGCCGTCCCAAGATTCTCCTCGACGCCTCCTACCTTCCGGCCATCCTCTTCCTCGGGGCCGTCACGACCATCGTGCCGTTCCTGCTGTTCGTCTGGGGGCTCGAACGGGTCGACGCCTCGAGTGCCGGCGTCGTCTCGACGCTCGAGCCGGTCGCCGCGGCGCTCATCGCCTTCGTCTGGCTCGGGCAATCCCTCCGTCCTCTCCAGGTTGCGGGCGCGGCGCTGGTGATTGCCGGCATCGGCCTGATCCAACTGGATCGCCCGCTGGCCGAAGAGCAGCTCCAGGAACGGGCGGCGGTCGAGTAAGCTCACCTCGCCCCCGTGATCATCGCCCTCGGCGCCGGTCGCGACGCCCCCAGCGAGCTGCGTGCCCGCCTCGCCCTCGACGAGGACGGCCAGCGGAAGGTGCTGCGCGCCTCCAGGCCGGGCGTGGGAGAGCTCGCCATCCTCTGCACCTGTCACCGCACCGAGGTGTACGCCACCGCCGATGGGGCCGAGGCCGACGCCGTCCACGTCATCGCCGGCCTGCTCCCCGGCCTCCGGCC
The DNA here is from genome assembly GCA_050693875.1 of Actinomycetota bacterium. GTDB lineage: Bacteria > Actinomycetota > CADDZG01 > JAHWKV01 > JBOGWP01 > JBOGWP01. The sequence goes on along the minus strand of JBOGWP010000079.1, from coordinate 6,536 downwards.
GACCGACCAGCACGACCTGCGCTTCATGGATGGGGCCGAGGCCATCGAACACCTCTTCCGGGTCGCCTGCGGGCTCGACTCGCTCGTCGTCGGCGAGCCGCAGGTGCTCGCACAGGTGCGGCGGTCGTACGTCCTGGCGCAGCAGGAAGGCGCGGCCGGGCCGGTGCTGTCGAACGTGTTCGGCCGGGCGATCCACCTGGGAAAGCGGGCGCGGACCGAGACGCCGCTCGGCCGCCTCGGGCAGAGCATCGGAACCATCGCGGCCTCCTACCTGGCATCCCGGTTCGGGACGCTCGAGGGGCGCCGCGGCGCCGTCGTCGGGGCCGGGATGGCGGCGACGGATGCGGCGCTGTCGCTGCGGTCGGCCGGCGCCAAGCTCCAGGTGGTCAGCCGCAGCTCCGCCGCGGCGGAGCGGCTCGCCCGCCGGGCCGACGCCACCGTCCACCCGCTCGACGACCTTCCCGGGGTTCTGCTCGATGCCGAGTTCGCCGTGGTGGCGGTCTCGGGAGGGATGCTGGTTCGCCCCCCCCACCTCCCCCGGGGCAACGGGAGCGACCCGTTCATCGTGCTGGACCTGTCGGTCCCGCGGGCCGTCGATGTCGACGAGGTGGAGGGCGTCGAGCTGCGCAGCCTCGAGGAGATCCCGGGCCCACGGGGGCCGGAGGTCACCTCGGCGCTGATCGACGCCGAGGCGCTGGTCCGCAAGGAGGTTGCCGAGCTCGAGCGCTGGCTCGACACCCGCGCGTCCGGCCCGGTGATTCGCGACCTGCGGGCCCGTGCCGAGCTGATGGTCCGAGAGGAGGTCGCTCGCACCATCTCGGGGATGCGGCTGTCTCCCGACGACCATGAGCGCATCGCCTCGCTGGCGATGCGCATCACCAACAAGCTCCTCCACGGGCCGACCGCGGCGCTGCGGGATGCCGACGAGGAGACCCGCGAGCTCATCTCCCGGCTCTTCGGCCTCGAGCCCTGACGCCCGGGGCGGGAACCGCCGGTGAGCGCATCGCAGCCGCACCCGCCCCGGACGCTCCGCGCCGGGACTCGCGGCAGCCGACTCGCCCTGGCGCAGACCGAGTGGGTGCTCGAGCGTCTGCGGCCCCTCCTGCCCGATACGACCCTGGAGCCGGTCGTGATCCGGACCACCGGTGACCGCAGCGCCACCGCCCCCCGCGGGACGGGCGTGTTCGTCAAGGAGGTGCAGGAAGCCCTTCGTGCGGGTGACGTCGATCTGGCCGTCCACTCGCTGAAGGACCTGCCGACCGACCCGGTCGAGGGCATCACGCTCGCGGCGGTCCCGGAGCGGGCCGACCCACGCGATGCGATCGTCGGGAGCCGGCTCGCCGACCTTCCCTTGGGCGCCCGGGTGGGAACGGGCAGCCCGCGGCGGGTTGCGCAGCTCCGGCGCGCCCGCCCGGACCTCGACGTCGTCCCGCTGCGGGGCAACGTCCCCACCCGGGTGCAGCGGGTGCGCGAGGGCGAGATCGATGCGGCCGTGCTCGCCGCCGCCGGGCTCGAGCGCCTCGGTCTGGCCGCCGACGAGATCCTCGACCACGACGTGCTGCTGCCGGCCCCCGGCCAGGGAGCGCTGGCGGTCGAGGTTCGATCGACCGACACCGCGCTCGCCCGGGTCGTCGCCGCGCTCGACGACGCCGCCACTCGCATCGCGGTCACGGCCGAGCGGGCGGTGCTGCGAGCGCTCGGGGGCGGCTGCATGCTGCCCCTGGCAACGCTCGCCATCGTCGAGGATCGGACGTTGACGATCCACGCCGCGGCGACCTCCGCCGACGGCACGCGCCAGGTTCGGTGCTTCAGCCGCGGCGCGCGCGCCGACGCCCATACCGTGGCGGAGCGGGTCGCGAGCGAGCTGGAATCCATGGGCGCGCGGGAGCTACTGTGAACGCCGAAGGCGCCCTCGCCGGCCGCCGAATCCTCGTGCTGCGCCCCGAGGGGCAGGCCGAGGAGCTCGCGGCCATGCTCGCCGCAGAGGGGGCCAAGCCAGTCGCGGTCGCGGCGGTGCGCATCGTTCCTCCTGCAAACTGGGGCGGGCTCGACGCCGCCCTCGCCGAGGCAGGAGGGTACGACTGGATCGCGTTCACGAGCGTCAACGGCGTAGCGGCGACGCTGGAGCGGCTCCATGTCCTCGGGCTCGATACCTCGGTGCTCCCCCGCCGGGTGGCCGCGGTCGGCCCGGCGACCCGAGCCTCCCTCGAGCGTCAGGGAGTGGCGGTGGAGTGGATGCCGAGCCGGTACACCACCGCCGCGCTCGCGGAGGAACTGCCCGAGCCTCCGAGACGAGCCCTGCTCATCCGGGCCGAGGTGGCGGGCCCGGAGCTGGAGGAGCGGCTGAGGGCACGGGGATTCGAGGTGCAGCGGGCCGACGCCTACGGAACGGTCCACGCGGGCGCCGAGAAGATCCGGCAGGCACTGCGCGATGGCGTCGACGTGATCGCACTCACGAGCGCCTCGATCGTCCACGCCTTCGTCACCGCGGTCGGAGGTGCTCCGCCGGCGGCAAGGATCGCCTGCATCGGGCCGGCCACGGCCGCGGCCTGCAGGGCCAACGGCATCCGCGTGGACGTCGAAGCGTCCCCCCACACCGTGGAGGGGCTGGTGGCGGCGATCCTCGGGCGGCTCCCGGGAGCGAGGTGAGGAGCGCCCTCGTTCGGGGAGGATAGGAAGGGTCAGGCCTCGGCCGGGGCGGAAGCCTGCGAGAATGTCCTCGCGATGACCGAGCTTCGCAGGCTCCGCCGGCTGCGCGGGAGCGACGCCATCCGCCGCCTCGTCGCCGAGACGCGCCTCACCCCCGACCGCTTCGTGCTGCCCGTATTCGTCGCCGACGGGATCGCCGAGGAGCAGCCGCTGCCTTCGCTCCCCGGCCACCACCACTGGCCCCCCGAGCGTGTGGGGGTGATCGCCAAGGAGGCCGAGTCGCTCGGCGTGCCGGGGCTGCTCATCTTCGGCGTGACGGAGCAGAAGGACGAGCGCGGGAGCCGCGCCGCCGCCGCCGACGGCCCCGCCCAGCGAGCGATCGCGGAGGCCAAGTCCGCCGCCCCGTCGCTGGTGGTCCTCGCCGACACGTGCCTGTGCGGGTACACCAACCACGGCCATTGCGGGATCGTCGAAGACCAGCACGTGGTGAACGACGCAAGCGTCGACGTCCTCGCCGAGGTGGCGGTCTCGCAGGCGCGGGCGGGCGCCGACTTCGTCTCCCCCTCGGACATGATGGACGGGCGAGTGGGGGCGATCCGCCGGGCGCTCGACGACGCCGGGCACGAGGACGCCGGCATCATGGCCTACTCGGCCAAGTTCGCCTCGTCGATGTACGGGCCGTTTCGCGACGTCGCCGGCTGCGCGCCCTCATTCGGCGACCGGCGCGGGTATCAGATCGACCCGCCCGACCGGCGTCAGGGGCTGGCGAGCATCGAGCGAGACCTCGCCGAGGGGGCCGACATCGCCATGGTCAAGCCGGCGCTGGCCTACCTCGACCTCATCCACGAGGCGCGAGCTCGGTTCGACTCCCCCCTCTCCGCGTACAACGTGAGCGGCGAGTTCGCCATGGTCAAGGCAGCGGCCGAGCGGGGATGGCTCGACGAGCAGCGGGCCGCGCTCGAGGTGTTGACCGCGATCGTGCGGGCGGGCGCGGACTTCGTGATCACCTATCACGCGCTCGACGCCGCCCGCTGGCTGGCGCAGGCCTGATGGAGGCGCGCCTGCGCGAGCGACTCGCCGCGAGCGAGGCCCTGTACGAGCGGGCGGTCGAGGTCATGCCGGGCGGGGTCAGCTCGCCGGTGCGCGCCTTCGGCGCGGTCGGGGGAACGCCCCGCTTCATCGCCTCCGGTTCGGGGGCCCGGGTAACCGACGCCGACGGGCAGAGCTATCTGGACCTGCTGGGGTCGTGGGGGCCGCTGATCCTCGGCCACGCCCACCCCGCCGTCGCCCAGGCCGTCGCCGATTCGGCGGCACGCGGGACCTCGTTCGGCGCCCCGACGGCCTCCGAGGTCGACCTCGCCGAGCTGATCGTCTCGGCCCTCCCCTCGGTCGAGATGGTGCGGCTCGTCTCGTCGGGGACGGAGGCGACGACGAGCGCCCTGCGTCTTGCCCGGGCCGCCACCCGGCGCGCCAGCGTCCTCAAGTTCGCCGGCTGCTACCACGGGCACGTCGACGCCCTGCTGGTCTCGGCCGGGTCCGGCCCGGCGACGCTGGGCCTGCCGGACTCGCCCGGCATCACGGACGGCGCCCGAGGCGACACCGTCGTGGCGGAGTACAACTCGCCGGAGTCGGTCGACCTGGCGTTCGACCGGTTCGGAGACGACCTCGCGGCGGTCATCGTCGAGCCCATCGCCGCCAACATGGGGGTGGTCCCCCCGGCCCCCGGGTTCCTTGAAGGCCTCCGCGCCCGGTGCGACGCATCCGGCGCGCTGCTCGTCTTCGACGAGGTGGTGACCGGCTTCCGGGTGGGATGGAGCGGGGCCCAGGGGATGCTCGGGGTCTCCCCCGACCTGACCACCCTCGGCAAGGTGATCGGGGGCGGCCTTCCCGTCGGCGCCTACTGCGGGCGCCGGGAGCTCATGGAGCTGGTGGCGCCGTCCGGTCCCGTCTACCAGGCGGGCACGCTGTCGGGAAACCCGGTCAGCGTCGCGGCGGGGCTGGCCACACTTGGGGAGCTCGGCCGGCCGGGCGTCTACGAACGGCTCGACACCCTCGGGGCGACCCTGGCCGCGGGCCTCGGGGACGCGGCGCGAACGGCCGGCATCGAGATCACCGTGCAGCGGGTCGGCTCGATGCTGACGGCCTTCTTCACCGACCACTCGGTCGCCGACCTGGCCGCGGCGCAGCGCGCCGATCGGAGCGCCTACGCCCGCTTCTTTCACCACATGCTCGACGGGGGCGTGTATCTTCCTCCCTCGCAACTCGAGGCCGCCTTCGTCTCGCTCGCGCACACCGACGACGACGTGGCGGAGATCGTAGCGGCGGCGGGCCGGGCGTTCGAAAGGATGGCGAGATGACCGAGCGGAAGCTGATGCGCTATGCGCTGTACCGCGTCGACCCGGCATGGCGGCTGCTCCCGCCCGAGGAACGAGCGCTGCACAAGAAGGAGCTTCTCGACAAACTCGGCGGGCAGGGCGAGGTCGAGATCCACCCGTACTCGACCGTCGGGCTGCGGGCCGACGCCGACCTGTGCCTGTGGGAGATCGCCGACGGCCCTGAGGCGATCCAGGAGCTGCAGGCTGGCATCAATGCCACCGGCCTCGGACGCGCGCTGGTCCCCTCGTACTCGTATCTGGCGATGACGCGCCCCTCGATCTACCTGAAGGGTCACAAGCACGCCGGGCAGGAGTCCGAGCTTCCGCCCGGACCGGTCGGCTCGAAGTACCTCTTCATCTATCCGATGGTGAAGATGCGCCCCTGGTACCGGCTCCCCTACGAGGAGCGCCGCCGGATCATGGGCGAGCACTTCCGCGTCGGCCACAAGTACCCCGCGATCAAGATCCACACCGCCTACTCGTTCGGCATCGACGACCAGGAGTTCGTGGTCGCCTTCGAGGGCGACTCGGTCGCCGACTTCCTCGACCTGGTGATGGAGCTGCGGGAGTCGGAGTCGTCGAGCTACACCGAGCGCGACGTGCCCATCTTCACCTGCGTGAAGATGCCGCTCGCCGGGATCCTCGACCAGCTCGACGGCGGGAGCTGACACCCCCGGCCTCTATCATTGCCACCATGGCCGTCCAGCCGCAGCGGTATCGCTTCCGGGTCGGTGAGTACGAACGCATGGGCGAGGCCGGGATCCTCGGCGAGGACGACCGCGTGGAGCTGATCGAGGGGGAGATCGTCGAGATGGCAGCGATCGGCAGTAAACACGCCGGCTGCGTCGATCGGCTCACTCAGGAATTCACGAGCTTGATCGGCAGGCGCGCGATTGTGCGGGTCCAGAATCCCGTGCGGCTCGGGGACTTCTCCGAGCCCCAGCCGGACCTCGCCGTGCTCCGACCCCGCGACGACTTCTACGCCGGCGGGCACCCCAGCCCCGAGGACGTCCTGCTGATCGTCGAGGTCGCAGACACCACCGGGCGCTATGACCGCGAGGTGAAAGCGCCGCTCTTCGCCCGGGCTGGAATTCCGGAGGCGTGGGTCATCGACCAGGAGCAGCGCCGGGTTCACCGGTACCGCTCTCCCTCACCGGATGGATACCGGGAAGACGACGTGGTCGTTTCCGGCGTCCTCGAGTCGGGAAGCGTCCCCGGTTTCCGGATCGAGATCGCATCGCTCTTCGTCTGATCCTCCGCGCGGCTCAGCCTCTCTTCAGCGTCCACCAGCGGCCGTAGTGGCTCGGGCCGGTGATCTGCGGCTCGCTGCGTGCGGTCACGCCGTGGAGATCGAGGTCGAGGTTGCGGCTGCTAGTTCACAAACAGCAGCACATCGTTCCGAAAGAGCGTGAAGAGTTACCAGCAGCACATCGTTCCGTGAGGGCGAGCATCAGCCCTTGACCCGGAAAGGCAGGTCCATCCGCAAGAGCTGTCCGTGGGCCTGGACAACGA
>JBOGWP010000078.1:0-19142 GCA_050693875.1 Actinomycetota bacterium | reverse complement strand
CTAGATGGCGACATCGAGGTGGACGCGCCCGGTCTGGCTACCGTGCCAAGTCCCCAAAGAGCGGTTGGGGACGAGCAGTTCGGCCTTGGCCTGCTATGGGCGCGGATCGCGGGCTTGTAGCCCCGGGCGAACTCCACGCCCAGCCGACCTTTGCTCTCCTCGTCCTCTGAGAAAGTCGGACATGAAACCGAGTCGCTCCCCGCCTCAAGCCGGGGGCGCGTACTCGGTCGGCGGGGCCTCGAGCCGGAAGGTCTCGCCCCGCGCAAGCCGCACCCCGGCTGCTCGCGGCGGGATGAGGCTGACCCCCCCGAGCCCCTCCACCCGGAAGGTCCGGCCATCGCCGAGAATCGCGGTGCGCTCGTCGATGCCGATGAACGCGCACTCCTTGGGGTAGACCTCGAGCACCAGCGCACGCAGGCCGGGCCGGTACCGGTCCAGCGCATCCCAGTGCGGGCCGAACACGACCCGCGGGAAGAAGCCCATTCCCTCGACCCAGGCATCCGGCCTGAGCTCCTCGACGGCGGTGTCGGCGGTGAGCCTGCCGAGCATCGATACGCCCGCGCTGCAAGCCCCCAGACTCGTCCCCCCAGCAACCGTTGCAAGCAGCGCGTCCCAGAAAGGGGTGCCGTGCAGCGCCCGCACCAGGTGGGCCGGGTTCCCTCCCGAGAAGAAGACCATCCCCGCCCCCGCCAGCCGCGCAGCCAGCTCGGGGCGAAAGGCATCGGAGCGTGTCTTGAGCGAGAGCACCTCTGGGGCTACACCCATTCGCTCGTAGTGCTCCACGCCCAGGCGGGCCCAGCGGTCGAAGACGTCGTCCCCCTCGGGCGCGCTGGCGGTGGGGAGCACGATCACACGATCGGAGGCCGTCGCCGAGGAGTCGATCAGCCAACGGTCGACCCGCTCGGCCCAGGGCTCGAACTCTCCGGATCCCAGCAGGCCGAGCGCGGGCGGCATCGAGACCAGGATACGGGCGGAGGTCAGGTTACGGGCGACCGCCGTTCGACGAGCGTCTCCGGGGACCGGAGAGCTCGCTGCGGTCGCCGCCGCGGCGGTCCGGCGCGACCCACGTGTCGCCGGAGCTCAACAGCCGCCTGAGGTCGCCGGGCCCCATCCTGGCCTGCGCCGCGGCGATCTGCTGGCCCATCAGCCGGTCGTAGGTGGGCCGCTCGACCGATCGGAAGATCCCCATGGGAGTGGGCCCGTTCGGCGTGTGCGAGAGCCGGGAGAGGGCGAAGGCGACGCTGGGATCCTCGCGGTGGGCGTCGTGCACGGCGATGCGGTCGATGCCCACCTCGCCGATCTCGACCACGTGCGCGGACCCGTTCTCGAGCACCACGCCCAGCTCGTCGCGCTCGCCGAAGACGATCCTCTCTCTGTGACGCAGCGGGATCCAGTTCCGGGCCCGCCCCCCCTTCGAGGTGAGCGGGTCGAATGCGCCGTCGTTGAAGACCGGACAGTCCTGGTAGATCTCGACAAAGGAGCTTCCCTGGTGCCGTGCGGCGGCCCGGAGCGTCCCGATGATGTCGCGGCGGTCGCTGTAGAGCGTCCGGGCCACGAAGGTCGCCTCGGCCCCCAGCGCCAGCGACACGGGGTTGAAGGGCCAGTCGATCGTTCCGTACGGAGCGGACTTCGTCACCATCCCGAGCCGCGAGGTGGGCGAGAACTGCCCCTTCGTCAGCCCGTAGACCTCGTTGTTGAGCAGCAGGATCTTCACCTTGACGTTGCGGGGGAGGGCGTGGATCAGGTGGTTGCCGCCGATCGAGAGAGCGTCCCCGTCGCCGGTGACGACCCACACGTCGAGGTCGGGCCGTGTCAGCGCGAGACCGGTCGCGATCGCCGGAGCCCGCCCGTGGATTCCGTGGATCCCGTAGGTGTTGAGGTAGTAGGGAAGCCGGCTGGAGCAGCCGATGCCCGAGACGAAGACGAAGCGCTCCCGCGGGATCTCCAGCTCGGGTAGGAAGCTCTGCAGGGCCGCGAGGACGGCGTAGTCGCCGCACCCGGGGCACCAACGCACCTGTTGGTCGGACGCGAAGTCCTGCCGCGTTGTCGGCTCTTCCTTGTCTTCGGTTGCCGCCTGCTCGCGAAGCCGGACGGCGTGGTCGTGCTCCGTCATCGAGCCCCCCCTCGTCGGTCGAGGTCGTCGAGGGCCTCGATCAGCCTGCTCTCGATCTCGGCAGCCCGGAACGGAATTCCCTTGACTTTGTTGAACCCCTGGGCGTCGACCAGGTACTCGGCGCGGATCATCTTCTGCAACTGACCCAGGTTCATCTCGGGGACCACGATCGCTCGATAGGAACGCAGCACTCCGCCGAGATTCGGCGGGAACGGATTCAGGTGCACGAGGTGTGCCCGAGCGACGGACCGGCCTCGCGCCCGAACTCTGCGAACTCCGGCCCCGATCGGCCCGAACGTCGAGCCCCATCCGAGGACGAGGAGGTCCGCGCCGTCGGGGTCGTCGACCTCGATCTCGGGGATCTCGCTCTGGATCGCCTTGATCCGGGCCCCCCGGATGTGGGTCATGCGGTCGTGGTTCGCCGGCTCGTACGAGATGTCGCCGCGCCCGTCGGACTTCTCAAGGCCGCCCAGCCGGTGCTCGAGACCCGGTGTGCCCGGGATGGCCCACGGGCGCGCGAGCGTCCTCGGATCCCGCAGGTACGGCCAGAACTCGCCGTCGTGGTTTGGCCCGGTGGCGAACGGAACCGAGATGTCGGGGAGCTCGTCGAGCGACGGGATGAGCCAGGGCTCGGAGCCGTTTGCGAGAACGCCGTCGGACAGCAGGATCACCGGCGTCCGGTACTCGAGGGCGATCCGAGCGGCTTCGATCGCGGCCCTGAAGCAGTGCGACGGTGAGCGGGCCGCCAGGACCGGCAGCGGCGCCTCACCGTGCCGCCCGTACATCGCCTGGAGCAGGTCGGCTTGCTCGGTCTTCGTCGGGAGGCCTGTCGAGGGGCCGCCCCGCTGGATGTCGACGACGATGAGCGGGAGCTCGAGGGAGGCCGCCAGCCCGATCGTCTCGGCCTTCAGGTCCATCCCCGGGCCGCTCGTGCAGGTGACGGCCAGGCTTCCGCCAAACGCCGCTCCGACTGCGGCCCCTGCGGCCGCGATCTCGTCCTCGGCCTGGAAGGTGCGAACGCCGAAGTTCTTCAGGCGAGCGAGCTCGTGCAGCACCTCCGAGGCCGGCGTGATCGGGTACGAGCCGAGGAAGAGGGGCAGCTTGGCCAGGTGCGCCGGCGCCGAGGCGATGAGCCCCCAGGCCAGCGCCTGGTTCCCCGTCACGTTCCGGTAGCGCCCCGGGTGGAGCGGGGCCGGGCGCACGATGAACGACGCGAACGCGTCGGTGGTCTCGCCGTAGTGGTAGCCGGCGGTGAGGGCGGCGACGTTCGCATCGGCGATGGCGGGCTTCGAGGCAAACTTCGATCGCACGAACCCGAGCGTGGGCTCGAGCGGCCGGTGGAACATCCAGGTGGTCAGCCCCAGGGCGAACATGTTCTTCGCACGTTCGGCGTCTTTGCGGCCGACTCCCGCATCCCTGAGGGCCGACACCGTGAGGCTCGTCATCGGTACCGTGTGCAGTTGATAGCCAGCCAGCGAGCCGTCCTCGAGCGGGTTCGCCGCGAACCCGGCCTTCTCGAGGTTCCGCTTCGTGAAGGAGTCGCGGTTGACGATGAGGATGCCGCCTCGAACCACGTCCTTGATGTTGGCCTTGAGCGCGGCGGGGTTCATCGCAACGAGCACATCGGGGGCGTCGCCCGGAGTCAGGATGTCGTAGTCGGCGAATTGGATTTGATACGACGAGACGCCGTGCAGCGTCCCGGCCGGCGCGCGAATCTCGGCGGGGAAGTCGGGAAGTGTGGAGAGGTCGTTGCCGAGAACGGCGGTGGCGTTGGCAAAGCGATGGCCGGTGAGTGCATCCCGTCACCGGAATCCCCCGCAAACCGCACGACAACACGATCCAGCTCCTGGACCGGAGCCGACGTCATTTTGAAGCTCTACCTTTCAGGCTCTGGTGAATTCATCGTAGCACTGCCAGCGTTGGCTTCCGACCGCATCCGGCTTTCATCGACCGGTTCCGCAGACCAATTGAGCGGAGCAAGGAAATTGTTTGCCCCGGAGCGGAGCAAGCGGACGCGCAGGCGTGGTCGGGGCCGCAGCGCCGTGACGAGACGGTCGCGTCCCGTGGCGCGCCACGATGCAGCGGCCGGCGCGTTCGGATTGCGCGACCGCCGAGGTGTTGTCGGAGGTGCCGGCGGTTGCTAGACGGTCGTCTTCTTCGTCGTGCCCTTGCGCGTGGTGGTCTTGCCGCCGGCGCTCTTCTCCGCGGTTGCGCCGTTGGCTGCCGGCGGCTTCACCGGGACCTCGTGGTCGTGCACGTGCGCCTCGCCCTGGTGCTCGTGCTCGAAGTCCTGATGCGGGTAGTGGGTGTGGGTGACGTCGCCGTGATCGTGCTCGTGCTCGTGGACCGAGCTCAGATGGTCGAAGCCGCCGACCATCTTGTTGTAGTTGTGGGTCACGTGATAGTGGCGATGGGTGTGGACGATCCGCTGGTGGTGATGCTCTTCCCAGAGGTCCTGCTCTTCGTGTCCCATGACACTCCCTTCTTCGCGTGGTTGCCTACGAGCTTCGGCCGCGGCGGATCAGAGCTCGTGGTTCTCGTGCCACATCGTTGTGGCGGGCCCCGGGGATCGCGACCCCCGGGCCGCGGACCTCATGCAGCCGACCCGCGACCGTGCCAATCGGGGCGCTCCCGGCCAGATCGATCTCGGCCCACACCGCGACCTCGGCGCCCTCCTGGCGGACGCCCCAGCGGTGCACGATACAGCTTACGAGAAACAGGCCGCGTCCGAAAGTTTCGTCCACCTCGGCCTTGCGCCGAGCGGGCTCGAAGGCAACCCCGGGGCCTCGGACCTCCATTCGCACCGTCCCGGGAGGCGGGGGCCGGACGTTCACCTTCAGCTCCACCGCGTCTTGCGGTGAGAGGTGGGCGTGGCAAACCGCGTTGGTGACCAGCTCGCTTGCGATGAGCTGCAGGTCGTCCATGAGCTCGTTCCCAAGCTCATTCGTCAGGGAGACAAGCGTTCTCCGGGCCCCCGACGGGGCTTGAGGCGTAGCTGGGAACGTTCTCAGCAGTTTGAGCCCCTGGCTCATTCGTCCGTCCCTCCTGGCGGGTTTCTTTTACCCGATCCTGGCAGCGTTGTTGCCTGCCAAGAGATATATATTTTTCCGGTCTGGCGCGGGGGTTGGACGGAACTCGACGAAGGGTATTTCACTCCACAGTTGCCCGCACGCGCTCGGGGGCGGACTCCGGCGGTGGCCTTCGCCCGTCCTCCCTCGGCCGAAATTCAGGCCGATTGCTGGGGGACCCGCCGGCGCCGCCGGAGCGCGTGTGAAACGAGGCAAGCGGCGTCGTTATGGGCGAGTGAAACGTGAAGCCGCTGCGGTGCCTTGCGGCGAGGGAACGGTCAGGCGGCGCGGGTGGGCGGTGCGCTGCTGCCCGCCTCGTGCAGGTGCTCCCCGAGCTCGTGCCGGGTGCGCTCCTGGGCGTCCTGGAGCTCCGCCTCGGCTTCGCCCTGAAGGCTCTCGTCGCCGCTGTGTGGTTCCATCACCATCGTCCGGAACTTGCCGAACAAGTCCTTGATCATCCTGGTTCCTCCTTGGTTGGTACGGCCCTACCTCGATTGTGCCGCGCTGGAGAACGAGAGCAATCGCGGGTGATGCGGCGAGGAGGGCCACAGAGCGATCCAGGCTTGGCAACACCTACGTCACGAGATTTTTCGTCCTGCCCAACCTGATCGGCGCTACGATCCGGCGGTGGGCGTCCCTGGGGCTTTCAGCCCCGCTCCCGTCGGAGTGTGCTGATGGCGGCGGTAGAGACCGCTGAGAGCAGCTCGGACGCGGCCCTGCGCGTCGACATCCGGTTGCTCGGGCGGATGCTTGGGGAGACGCTCGTCCGTCAAGAGGGCCCTGAGCTCCTCGACCTGGTCGAGAAGGTTCGTGCCCTCAGCAAGGGGGCGCGTGGAGGGTCGCCTGAGGAGGCGACAGAGTTGCATGCCCTCCTCGCACGGCTCGACCTGCCGCTCGCCACCTCGCTCGTCAAGGCCTTCTCCGCTTATTTCCACCTCTCGAACATCGTCGAGCAGGTCCACCGTGGGGACGAGTGGGCCGTCCGAGCGGGAGGGGAGGGGTGGCTCGGGAAGGTCGTCGACCGTCTGCTGGAGGCTCGACTCCCACGGGACGAGATCGTGGCCCTCCTCGAACGCCTCGAGCTTCGGCCGGTTTTCACGGCACATCCAACCGAGGCGGTCCGCCAGTCGATCCTGAGCAAGCGCCGGGGTATCGCCATCCTCCTCGGGCAGCTCTCGGACCCGCGGTTGTCGGAGGGCGACCGTCGCCGGATCGAGCGCCGAATCGCAGAGACCATCGACCTCATTTGGCAGACCGACGAGCTCCGCCGGGAGCGGCCCACGCCGGTGGACGAGGCCTCGGGGGTGCTCTTCTACCTGGATGAGGTCTTCCGCTCGGCGCTCCCCGACCTGCTCGACGACATCGCCGCGCAGCTCCAGAGGCTGGGAGTGGACCTCGCCCCCCAGGCCCGCCCGCTTCGTTTCGGGACCTGGGTCGGCGGAGACCGCGATGGCAATCCCAACGTCACGCCGGACGTCACGCTGCGGGTGCTGCGCGTGCAGCACGAGATGGCACTGCGCAACCTCCTCGGCTGGGTCGACGAGTTGACGACCTCGCTCAGCCCCTCGAGTCGGCTGGTCGGGATCTCCGACGAGCTCGAGGCAGGCCTCGCCCGCGATCGCGAAGCCCTCCCCGACGTCTTCGCTCGCTACAACATCCTCAACAGCGAAGAGCCGTACCGACTCAAGTGCTCCTACGTGCGGCAACGCCTGTTGAACACACGCGAGCGCGTGGCGAAGGGCACTCCGCACCAGCCGGGCGCCGGTTACGGCTCGGTGGCCGAGCTGCTCGACGATCTGGCGATGATGCGGTCGTCACTGCTCGCCCACGGGGGGGAGCTGATCGCGCGGGTGGTCGACCGGGTGGTGTGGTCGGCAGCCGCCTGCGGTTTGAGTCTCGCAACGATGGACGTGCGCGAGCACGCCCAACTCCATCATCGTGCGCTGGCCCCCCTGTTCGATCGCCTCGATCCGGCCGGCACCCCGTACGACCGCCTCTCGCCGGAGGAGCGCAAGCGGCTGCTCTCCGATGAGCTCATTGGGCCCCGCCCACTGGCCTCGCTCGCGGCATGCCCGCCGGAGGGGGCGAACGCCATCCTCGATGTCTTTCACGCCATTCGGCGGGCGAAGGACGACTTCGGGGAGGAGGCGATCGAGAGCTACGTGGTCTCCATGACCACCGGAGCCGACGACATCCTGGCGGCGGCGCTGTTGGCCCGGGAGGCCGCGTTGATCGACACGGGCGCCGGGGTGGCGAGGATCGGTTTCGTCCCCCTCCTCGAGACGGTTCCGGTCTTGCGATCGGCCGGCCGGATTCTCGACGACCTGCTGTCGGACCCCGGCTATCGCAGGCTCGTCGCTCTCCGGGGCAACGTGCAGGAGGTGATGCTCGGTTACTCCGATTCGAACATGAGCGCTGGGATCACCACCTCGTTGTGGGAGATCCACCGGGCACAGCGGTCGCTGCGAGATCGGGCCCGTCAGCATGGTGTTTCGCTGCGCCTCTTCCACGGCCGGGGTGGCACGGTGGGGCGAGGAGGTGGGCCGACCGGCGAGGCGATCCTGGCGCAGCCCTACGGGGTTCTCGACGGTTCGATCAAGATCACCGAGCAGGGTGAGGTGATCTCCGACAAGTACGGACTGCCCCGTCTCGCCCGCCGCAACCTCGAGCTTGCCCTTGCGGCGGTCCTCGAGGCGTCGCTGCTGCACCGAGAGTCCCGGGTGCCGCTCGGCGTGATCGACCGGTGGGACGAGGTGATGACGGTCGTCTCCGACGGCGCGCACGGGGCCTATCGCCGGCTGATGAACGATCCCGGACTAGCGCCGTACTTCCGCGCGTCGACCCCAGTCAACGAGCTCGCCGCCCTGAACATCGGTTCCCGGCCCCCTCGGCGCGACGGTGCGGGGCCCGGGACGCTCGAAGGCCTGCGAGCTATCCCGTGGGTCTTCGGTTGGACGCAGGCCCGCCAGATCATCCCGGGGTGGTTCGGGGTGGGGAGCGGGCTCGCGGCGGCCCGAGAGGCGGGACACTCGGACGTCCTTGCCGAGATGGCCGAGGTCTGGTTCTTCTTTCAGGCCTTCCTCTCGAACGTCGAGATGGTGCTGTTCAAGACGGACCTGGATATCGCTCGGCGCTACGTCGAGCACCTCACCGACTCGTCACTCCACTACGTGTTCGACGTCATCGCCGACGAGCACCGCCGGAGCATGACCGAGGTCCTCAGCCTCACCGGCCAGAGGCGTTCACTCGACCGCCATCCGCTGCTGCGGCGGACGCTCGACGTGCGCAACGCCTATCTCGACCCGATCAACCACCTGCAGGTGTCGCTGCTCGCCCGGCTCCGGGAACGGGACGACGACCCGCAGCTGTGGCGAGCCTTCCTGCTCACTGTCAACGGCATCGCCAACGGTCTCCGCAACACAGGGTGATCCCCGCGTGGGCGCTACGGCTGGGCGTGGCGGTCGGCGCCGTCGGAGGAGAGCCGGTCGCGGTTCGGGTAGGGGTCGAACACATCAGCGAGCCCCTCGGGCGGCCAATGCTCTGCCTCGGCCCTTCGGAGCTCGATCTCGCGCGACGCCTCGGACCACGTCATCCTTGCCCACACCGCGCGCACGACCGGCCCTCCCACGTACCCGATGAGTATGCCGAGGACGAGCCCCTGGTCAAAGCCGCCGGTGAGGGCCATGGTGTCCCCCGAGCGTAGGGCGGGCGGCATAAAGAAGATGCAAAGAAGCGCGGCCGGCCTATAAGGAACCCGTCAAGATGCCGGCGCCGCCCGGGCCCCGGCGGTCAGGACGGGGCCCACCGGTAGCCCACCCCCGCATCGGTCAGGATCCAGCGCGGCTTGGCCGGGTCCGCCTCGAGCTTCTTTCGAAGCTGCGCCACGTAGACGCGGAGGTACTGGCTCTCGTCGTCGTAGCCGGGGCCCCAGACCCGGGCCAGCAGCCAGCGGTGGGTCAGGAGCTTTCCGGGATTCGTGACGAGGGCTTCGAGCAGGCGGTACTCGGTCGGGGTGAGGTGCACGTGCTCGCCATCCCGGCTGACCAGCGTCTTCGTCAGGTCCACCTCGATGTCGCCGAAGCGGAGCACCGGCTCGCCGGAGCCTTCGGGCACCGCCCGTCGCAGAACCGCTCGCATCCGGGCAACCAGCTCCTCCATCCCGAAGGGCTTCGTCACGTAGTCATCGGCCCCGGCTTCCAGCGCGGCCACCTTGTCGGACTGCGCATCGCGCACGGTCAGCACGATCACCGGGACCTCCGAGAAGCCTCGGGCGCGCCGGAGGACCTCGACGCCGTCGAGGTCGGGAAGCCCGAGGTCGAGGATCAGGAGGTCCGATGCCGAGGAGCTGAGGAGGCGCAGCCCGTCGCCGCCGCGGGCGGCGGTGAGCACCTCATAGCCACGGGCCTCCAGGCTCGTGCGAAGGGCGCGGAGGATCTGGGGCTCGTCGTCGACTACCAGCACCCGGATCACGGTGAGGGAGCCGCGGCGGTGGACAGGGGGAGGCGCAGCCCGATCGTCGCGCCCCCGCCCGGCGTCTCCTGCACCCACGCGCTCCCGCCGTGGGCGACCGCGATCGCCCGCGCGATGGCGAGTCCGAGCCCGCTCGACCCACCCGCGTCGGCGCCGCCGCCTCGGTAGAACTCCTGGAAGACCCGCTCCCGGTCTTCGGCGGCGATGCCGGGCCCCTGGTCGGAGACAAGGATCTCCACCGACTCTTGCCATCGCCTCGCCTGGATTTCCACCTCGCTGCCGGGCGGTGCGTAGCGGGCGGAGTTCTCGAGCACATTCGACAGCGCCTGGTCGAGCTGGACGACGTCGACGGGGACGGGCGGGATCCCCTCCCGCACGCGCACGCGCAGCGTGCGGCCGTCGAGCAAGCGGCCGAGCCGGGCGACCACCGGCTGGATCACGTCCTCGACCGGCGTCACGATCTTGCGCGGGACGAGCGCGCCGGCACGGAGCCGGGAGAGCTGCAGGATGTTGCCGATCAGCCGGTTGAGGCGGTCGGTCTCTTCGACGATCGTGCGGAGCAGGTCCTCTCGCTGGGCCGGGGCGAACTCGACGCCCTCCTCGAGCAGGCTGGTTGCGCAGGCCCGAATCGAGGAGAGCGGTGTGCGGAGGTCGTGGGTCACCGAGGAGAAGAGGGCTGCGCGGATGCGGCTCGCCTCCGCCTCGGCTCGGGCCTCTCTCGTCTCGCGGTCCAGCCGCGCGGCCTCCAGCGCCAGCGCGATCTGGGTGGCGCAGGCCTCGGCGAGCTCGCGCTGTGCCTGGTCGAGCTGTTTGCCCGCCGGAAGCAGGAGCCGGAGCAGCCCCACGTCCCCTCGCTCCGTACGAAGGGGGATCTCGAAGGGGTCCGAGGGGCCGTCGGCGCGGTCTCTCTTGCTCTCCGAGGCGACGAGCTTCATCTCCCCCTCCGGCGCCCGGATCCGGATCTCGACCGGCGCGCCGAAGAGGTCCACCAGGTCGCGGCTCACCTCCGACAGCACATCCTCGAGGGCCTCCCTGCCGAGCAGGTTGGACGAGAGCTGGTAGAGGAGGAAGTTCTCGCGCTCGCGGGCCTCGGCCCGAGCCTGCTCGTTGAGCGCCCTGCTGAGGAGGGTCGCCACCAGTGACGAGACCAGCAGGAACACGAAGAGCGCCACGACGTCGTCGACTCGCTCCACCGCGAGAGTCCGAAACGGCGGCGTGAAAAAGAAGTTGAGGCCGAGAAACGAGAGGACCGACGCGACGAGGCCGGCCCGCACCCCTCCGAACAGCGCCGCCCCGACCACCGCCACCAGGTAGAGGAGGGCGGCATTCGTCGTCGACTCCGTGCCCGTCGCACCGGCGACGAGCGTCGCCGCCACCGACAGGAGGAGGGCCGCGGAAAGACGAATCCAGGTGCCGCGGCGCGAACCCGCGGCGGAGAGTCGCAGCATGCTCTCAGCATCCGTGGGGTGCCCGCCGAGGGCAAGCATCGGCGGACGCCGGCAGGAATTCTTGCAACATCCTTATGGGGGGCCGGCCGTTCTTCGCACGGCGCTCACGGCCGAGCCGGCACCCTCAGGTCATGGTCAGGACCGGGTCGCGCCCCGAGGCCGGACGCCACGAGGCCCAGACGCTTCCGAGGCCGCAGCGGCCGGAGCGCCTGCGCAAAGTCAGGCGCGTCTTTGTCGGCGAGCCGCTCGAGACCGAACGCCTGAAGCACGAGCGCCTTGGGAAGTCCACCGCGCTGGCGGTGTTCGCGAGCGACAACCTCTCCTCCTCGGCGTACGCCACCGAGGAGATCCTCCGTGTGCTGGTTCCCGTCGTCGCCGCGGCGGCGTTCGGGCTGGTCGTTCCGATCACGCTGGCGCTGCTCGCCGTGCTGGCCATCCTGCTCTTCTCATACCGTCAGACGATCAAGGCGTACCCGCAGGCGGGGGGCGCCTATCTCGTGACACGAGACAACTTTGGGGTGCTCCCGGCCCAGTTCGCCGGGGTCGCCCTCCTCACCGACTACATCCTCACGGTCTCGGTGTCGGTCTCGGCGGGGACCGCCGCGCTCGTCTCGGCCTTTCCCGGCCTGTTCGACTGGCGGGTGGCGATCTCGGTGGGATTCATCGCCCTGATCGCCTGGGGCAACCTGCGCGGGGTGCGTGAGTCGGGACGCATCTTCTCCGTCCCAACCTACTTCTTCGTCGCGATGATGGCCGTCCTGCTCGGGGTCGCTCTCTGGCGGTTCGTCACGGGCACGCTGCATCCCGCCCAGACCTTCCCCCTGCCCTCGCGTGAGCTCGCGGGAGCCAGCCTGTTCCTCGTGCTCCACGCCTTCGCATCCGGCGGCGCCGCGGTCACGGGGGTCGAGGCGATCTCGAACGGGGTGCCGGCGTTCCGGCCCCCCGAGTGGAAGAACGCCCGGACCACGCTCATGTGGATGGGAACCCTGCTCGGAGCGATGTTCCTGGGATTGTCGCTGCTGGCCTGGCGGCTGCACACCGTGCCCGACCCGAAGGAGAAGGTGACGGTGATCGCGCAGATCGGTAAAGCCGTCTTCGGGACCTCGGGCATTGGGGAGTGGACTGTTCGTGGCTCTCCAGGCCGCCACGATGTTGATCCTGGTGCTGGCTGCGAACACCAGCTTTGCCGACTTCCCCCGGCTGGCGAGCTTCCATGCCCACGATCACTTCCTCCCCCGCCAGCTCACGCGCTTCGGCGACCGGCTGGTCTTCTCGAACGGCATCATCGTGCTCGCCGGCCTGGCATCGCTCCTGGTGATCGCCTTCGCGGCAAGTGTCACGAGGCTAATCCCCCTCTATGCCATCGGGGTGTTCACATCGTTCACGTTCTCCCAGGCCGGGATGGCCGTGCGGCACCGGCGGCTGCGAGAGCGGGGCTGGCGTAAGGGGATCGCGATCAACGGCACCGGAGCCGTGGTGAGTGGGACGATGACGGTCATCATCGCCGCCACGAAGCTCGCCGACGGGGCGTGGCTCATCTTGGTGGCGGGGCCGTTGATGCTCTTCGGACTGCTCCGAGTAAACAAGCACTACCGGGAGTCGGAGTCGATCCTGAAGGATCCGGAGCGGCGCCCTCCGGGCGACATCCCGCGCCAGCGGGTGATCGTCCCCGTCGGCCACGCCGACCGTGTGGATCGCTACGCCCTGGCCTACGCCCAGCGGGTGTTCCCCACCCAGGTCACCGCGGTGCACTTCTCGGCCGCCGGCGCGACCGGCGACTGGTTTCTCGGGGAGGACGTGGCCGGGGAGAGCCGGGAGCTGCGGCGCGGGACCGGAGATCTGACGGCCGACCTCTGCACCTACGTGCGGAAGGTGCGCGGCGCGGTCGGGCCGGGCGAGCTCCTCAAGTCGTCATCCCCGAGACGGTGACGACGGTGTCCAGCTTCGACCTCGGCTACATCCTGCGGCGGGGACGGCTCCAGCGGATGAAGGCCGCACCCGCGGCGGAGCCCGGCGTCGTCGTCACCAACGTCACGCATCACCTCGGATTCGAGGCGCTGGAGCCCGCCGAGGAGGTGGCCGAGCTCGGGGGGTCCGAGAACGGCTGGCGTCATGTCGCCGTGCTGTTGGTCGCGGCGGTGGGAAACGCCACCCTCACGGGGTTGCGGTATGCAAGGTCGCTCGGACCCGACGAGCTGCACTGCGTGCACATCGAGATCGACGGGGGCGGCGCCGAGACGGTGGTCGCTGACTGGGAGGCGGCCGTTCCAGGAGTGCCGCTGAAGGTGCTCGAGTCCCCATACCGGCAGGTGACACGCCCGATCTTCGACTGGGTGCGCGAGGTGCTCGAGCGGGACGAGCGAACCTTCGTCACCATCATCGTGCCGCACTTCATCGTGGCGCGGCGCTGGCACAACCTGCTCCACAATCAGACCGCCCTCATGCTCAAGGCTGCCTTCCTGTTCGAGCCGTCCGTAGTGGTCTCGGCGGTGCCCTACCGCCTCGACGGCAGCAACGGATCGAACGGGGCGAGTGGGGTAGCAAAAGGTCACTAGGTTGGATGCCGGGGGCAAACCCCGGGGAGCATCGCGGAGGCCAGAACGCACCCGCGTCATTCGATATGCGGAAGAGCGTGCGATATGCGGAAGAGCGTGAGCTCTCACCCGCGCCATCGCTGTCCATCCGTAGCAGGCTTGGCCGCCGCACAACTGGGAAGAATAGGGATTAGCACGTCCGGGAAGCACCGGCCGTTTGGCACGGGGAGCTTTCCGGCGGAAGGGGGTGAGACATGTGCCGACCGACACGGCAGGCAAGCCGGACCTCCATCCCATGGGGATGATCCACGATCGGCGGGTCTACCAGTGCCAGTCCTGCGGAGACCGCTACTCGAACGAGCAGTTGGACTCGATGGGCGGCCTCTGCCCCAAGGACGGCGCCATCCTCAGGCCCCTGGGGCATTACGAAACCGCCCACAAGGAGCTCTGGGGCAGCTGGTGGAACCAAACCGGCGGCTTAAGGAGTGGAACAGGTTAGGCCGCACGCCGCCCAGGGTCCCCCATCCAGCGTCAGAGCTGGTCGTGGGGGCCCTCGTGGGCGGCGCCGATCGCCGCAGAAACATTGCAACTCCGGCCCCGGGGCGGTTCGCGCTTTCGCGCGCGTCGATGGCCCCACTGCGCCCGCAAATGACGTTGATCGGGTCACGTGACGCCCTGCGTCATGCGGGCATCGAGGCAGTGCGTATGAGCGATCCGCCAACCGGCGTTGGATCGGAAGGTGGTGTCAGTCCCAGCCGACGGCAACTTGCAGCGCGGCGCAGACCTGGCGCATCCGCCGACTACTGAGTCGACCGAGCCGGTCCACGAGCACGCCGATTGACACGCTCTCGACGGAGTCGAGATTTACCGCCGACCGCGTCGGGATCGGATCATCGCCGGGTTCGAGGACGACTGCGCTCGGAAGGCCACGCACGCTGGTCGTACACGGGGCCCACGAGAGTCCGGCGCAACCGTGGGATCGCCGCATCGCGAGACAGCACGACGACCGGCCGGCGCCCGATGTCGGGCCGTTCGCACCACCACAGTTCGCCATGACCTGGAAGCGCGCTCACGACGCCGATGCGGCCTCACGAAACGAGCCAAGGTCACCCCAGGCATCCGGCTCGTCGATGGGGTGCTCGTCGCACGTCGCGTACGCCGCGTGTCGTTCAGCCGCCCGATGCCTGGCGATCAGGGCTTCAAGGGCCTCATCGAGCACCGCGGCGTCATTCATGCCCTCGCGCAGACGACGGGCAGCCGCGAGGAGGTGCTCATCGACCGTGGTGCTGACGCGCTTCCTCGCCATGCCACAAACGTAGCATTAGGAATGCCACAACCCGCAGGACTTCGGCATCGCGTCGTCGGTCTGATGACCCTTCGTGGTCCAACCCACGAAGGATCGAGTGCTGGCGCCTGCTGGACAGCGGGCGGGGCTGACGATCCTCTCGGCGACCGAGCGTCCGTTGCCGCCTCTGCGGCGCCGGTGTAGAACGGCTCGGCGAGATCGACGAAGGGGGCTGGGGGATGGCATACATCGTGTGCGTCCGGGTCCACGTCGTGGAGGGCAAGGCCGACGAGTTCGTCGATGCGACGCTTGAGAACGCTGCCGCCACTCGGCAGGAGCCCGGCAACCTCCGTTTCGACGTCCTGCGCCGGACCGACGATGGGAACCGGCTCTTCCTGTACGAGGTGTACCGGGACGAGGAGGGGTTCCGCGCCCATCAGCAGACGCGGCACTACCTGGTCTGGCGGGAGCGTGTGGCGCCGATGATGGCGGAGCCGCGACAGGGCGATCGCCACGCCAACATCGTCCCGGAGCCGTGGGCATGACGGTGGAGTTCGCCTTTCGGACCTCAGGCTCCATCCTGTTCGGGCAGGGGCTACGCGACGACATCGCTTCCCACACCGCGCGGCTGGGGAGCCGGGTGCTCCTCGTCACGTGGGAGCGATCGCTCGAGCGCTCGGGAGTGCTCGAGCAGCTGCTCGACGGGCTTGCCGGGAAGGGGGCGAATCCCCTGCGATGGAGGGTGGGCCGGGAGCCCGATCTCGCCCTCGTCGACGACGGCGCGGCGCGCTGCCGGGAGGAGCGCCGCGACGTCGTGCTGGCGGTGGGAGGCGGAAGCGTCCTCGATGCCGCCAAGGCCATCGCCGCGCTGGCGGCGAACGGCGGGGCGGCGATCGACTACGTCGAGGAGGTCGGTGGGGGACGGAGCCTCGAAGGCCCTGGGCTCCCCGTCGTGGCCGCCCCGACCACCGCCGGGAGCGGGTCGGAGGTGACGCGCAACTCCGTCCTGCTCGTCCCGGAGCTATCCGTGAAGCGCAGCATCCGCAGCGACCTGATGCTGCCGCGGCTGGCGATCGTCGACTCCTCGCTCTCGGCGACGGCACCGCGCACGGTGGCGGCGGCGTCAGGCCTCGACGCCCTGACGCACCTGATCGAGGCGTACGTCTCGCGCGCCGCCCAGCCGATGACCGATGCTCTGGCGCTCCCGGGGATTCGCCTGGCCGTGTCCGGGCTGCAGGCGCTAGCCGAAGCCTCGCCGGGCGTGGGCGCCGATGAGCGCGCGCTGGCCAGCCTGTGGGGAGGTATCGCCCTTGCGAACGCCCGTCTCGGCGCAGTTCATGGGCTCGTCGCCCCTCTCGGCGGCCAGTGCGCGGTTCCCCACGGGGTCGGGTGCGCCTGCCTGCTGCCGCACGTGCTTCGGGTCAACGTCGCCGCGCTCCGGGCCCGTCGCCCGGACAGCCCGGTGCTCGGGCGGTACGAGGAGGTGGCCGCGGCGGTGACTGAGGGAGATCCGGACATCGCGCGGGCGGCCTCGATGCTCGACCAGCTGCGGCGGCGCCTCGAAGTGCCCGGGCTGGGCTCCCTCGGCATCGCCCCCGACCGGCTGGCCGCCATCGTCGCCGGCTCGCGTGCGGGCAGCATGCGGGGCAACCCGATCGAGCTGACGGACGGGGAGCTCGAGGCGATCCTCCTCGCCGCGCTCGAGCCGGACGCGCAGGAGCTCCCGGGGGAGGGTGAAGGCGGCCGGTGGGCGGCGGCATCCGCTGGGTTCCGGTCCGGCCCGCCGATCGTGTAGCGGGTCACAGGGGACGGCTGGTCGCATGTTCGTCCCTTCAACGCGTCGACGACGGAGGGCAGAGCGGGAATTCCTCCGCGCCGCCCCGGCTTGGGCGGGTGTCAGGCGGAGACGGCCCAGGGAACGAAGGCATTCTCGAGGCCGGCCAGGGCTGGGGCGAGGCTCGGGAAGTGGCGCAGCAAAACCGTTTTTAGGGTGTTGTCGTTGATCCAGTCGAGCCCCTCCTGCGAGTAGACCTTGGGCGTGTAGTCGACCGTGAAGAAGCGGTCGCTCTTCAGGCGGCGGGAGGCCATGAGGATGAAAACCCGAAAGGCGCTGTCGCTGAAGCCGAATCCCTTCGGCAGCGGCTCGGCGTAGAGCCCAACGGTGAGATCGATCTTCTCGACATCGTCGTACACGCGGGCCAGCTCGCGGGCCCACTCCGGGTTATCGGTCACCTCGTCGAATCGGCGCGCCGGCCGCATGTGGAACAGACGACGAAACTGGTTGTAGCGGGGAACCCCTCGCTCGCGGCTGCGCATGATGTCGACGGCGGCGAGGTCCACTACCGACCCGTCGGGGCGGCGGAGCTCCTGGAGGAAGCGGGGGTAGTTGTGGAGAGTGATGGCGCCCGGGTGGGATCGACCGAAGGAGTAGAAGAAGTCGGTCATCCCCGTCTCGGCAATCTGTTGGCGCACGTCGAGGACGCCGAGCTCGCGGAACGTACGCTGTCCCAGCACCGCGTCGCTGCTCGCGGAGCGAATCTCATAGTCGTCGGGAATGAGGGGGTGCATGCGGTAGACGGCCACGAACTCCTCGGTCAGCGAGTAGGGGACGCCGTGGTGGTCGGTCTCCGAGCCGGGAATCCCGCTGAGCACGTCGCTCGAGCTGATCCGCCCCCACCGCTTCGCCACGCGTTCGCCGGCCAACCCCCACCAGTTCGCTCGCATCGCCAGCCTGGTGGTCGGATGGGCGATGATGGCCGGGGTCCATTCGACCGTGTGGATCTTGGCCATTAGGGCGGCGTTGACGAGCCGGGCGTGGTTGTAGACGTCGTCATCCGACCAGGACGGGTGCCCGGCCCGGAGCATGTGGCAGATGGCGTTGTGTTCGCGCATGAACAGGCTGTGGAGCAGCGCAAGGCCAACCCAGAAGTTCCCCGCCACGCCGGCGAGATCGATGGCTTTCTCCAAGTCCTCGGGGATCAGCCCGAGGTCGTCGAGCCGGAGCATCCCGTCGTCGCCCGTGCGGAGGCGGGATGCGAAGGTCTCGTCGCTCCCATAGATCTGGGATGCGTCCCACCAATGGCTATCGGCGGTGAGGTAGGTCGGCGGGGAGCTCGAGGGGCCCGAGGGATCCCGAACCGTGCGCGGGATCTGCATGGGACGCCGGGGCCAGGGATCGTCGTCCTGGAGCGGAACCCTCCACGAGTTCTCTTCGTCGCCCTTGGCGTGACTGAACCAGTCATGGACCTCGAACTGAAGCCAAGCGGCTGCGAGCAGGTTGAGGGTCGACGCGGGGATGAAGCGGTCGCGGGTGAGCAGCTCGCGGCTGACCATCCGCGGATTGGGCCTGAGGACGTCGGGCTCCTCCTCTGGACGGGTGTATCGCAGCGCCACGTTCCGCCCAAAGCGAGATCCCAGGCTGCCCATGGCGGGATGGCCGAGATCGTTGAACCTGCCGTCGATGGTCCGGGCGGCACGCTCGCGAGGGCTCGGCTCCTCCGCCTCCAGCGTCTCCTTGTCCGGGGTCAGGCCCGTGTCGTGAAGGTTGCGCTCGCGCAGCCGGTTCCTGAGCCCGACCAGCGTCAGGATGCCGAGAAACCGGGGCAGGCGATCCCACCCTTCGTCCGATCGGCGACGCCCGCGGCCCATGTACCGATTCGAAGCAAGGGTCCCACACGCATCGGGGGCAGCCGTTTCATCGGGCTCACCTCTCTCCCCAGTTTGTCCTTCCGCTCCTCCAAACTGCTCGGGTGTGTCGGGAGCAAGGAGATCTCGGCCAGCGCCCACGAACTTTCTGATCCGGCCGCCGAGGGAGGACTGCCGGCGGGGTCGGGTCGCCGGAGCTGTCGCCGTCGCCATTCTCGCAATTCCAACAGGAGCGACAGATGGGCGCAAGGCGCTGGCATCCTCCTAGGACGCCGATCGGACGCACCGAAACTGGAGGCGGCTCGCAGCGGCGCTCGCCGAGGGCACTCGCTGCCAGAGGGGTGATGCCACTGGCCTGAGAGACCAACCGAATGGGCCCCCGCCGCGCCCCCGTCGTGAAGTCCTGAATGGGAGGGAGGTGATGCCCCAAGATCAACCGGAAGGGAGAAATCGTGGCCAGATCTCGGGAGATCTCATGGCCATGGTTCGGAAGATCTCGTGGCCGTGAGCCAGGAGTTCTCAATGACCGTCGGCACTAAGCAGGCAACCTCGCGACTGGCCAGGCTGGTGCCCCTGACG